>QHSR01000199.1:1811-11248 GCA_003221635.1 Candidatus Rokuibacteriota bacterium
GGCGATTGAAGACGCCCATCACCGCATCTTCTTCCACGACGCGGAGGTCGCACCAGAGCGCCAGCTCGAACCCACCGGCGACAGCGTAGCCCGCCAGTGTGGCGATCACCGGCTTCGCCAGCGCCATCCGCGTCGGGCGTTCCATGGCCATCCTCCCGTGACGACCGGCCCGCGCCACAATCCTCTTGACGCGAGGTCGCGCCGTAGGGTACCAAGACATGTCCCTGCGCTGTTTGTGATGCCGGGGGGAAGTTTCAACCTCGTAATCAAATTGGGAGCTGTGGCAGAGGGTTGTGCGCAAGCCCCTCTCGAAGGGGAAGCCTAAAGCCCTCCAATTAACGGCGCCCACCTGGTGATACCAGGTTCGAAACACCGTCGGCACACGGCAGAGGCGGGGATTTGACTCCCTCGCTCGGTGACCCCTATACTGCGGCAATGCAAGGCATTTGGCCCATTCTCGACTCACTCATCGCAGTGCTCGCACTCGTGCTCGGGTTCATCCTTCACAAGTGGATCAGCGATCGGAAGATCGGGGACGCGTCGGCCCGGGCCGAGCGCATCGTTCAGGACGCCGAGCGTGACGCCGCGAACCGCCTGAAGAGCGCCGATCTCGAGGCCCAGGAAGCCGGGCTCAAGGCGCGCACAACCGTCGAAGCGGAGACGCGCCAGCGCGAGGGCAAAATCACCCAGATCGAGCAGCGGGTCCTCTCGAAGGAAGAGGAGCTCGCGCGCAAGCTCGACCAGCTCGACCGGCGGCTCAACGAATCCAGCACGAAGGACCGCGAGCTCGCCGGCCGCGAGAGGACGATCGGCGAGAAGGAGAGCCGGCTCGCGGTCGCGCTGGACGAGCAACGGCGCAAGCTCGAGTCGATCGCCAGCCTCACGGCGGAAGAGGCCAAGCGCCAGCTCGTCGCGCAGATGGAAGTCGAGGCGCGGCGCGAGGCGCAGCTGATCGGTATGCGTCTCGAAGAGGAGGCGCGCGAGACGGCGCAGGTGAAGGCGAAGGAAGTCCTCGCCACGACGATCCAGCGTCTCGCCCCGGACTACACGGTGGAAACCGCGGTCTCGGTCGTGGACCTCCCCTCCGACGACATGAAGGGGCGCATCATCGGCCGCGAGGGGCGCAACATCCGGGCGCTCGAGCTGCACACCGGGGTCGACCTCATCGTGGACGACACCCCGGAGGCGGTCCTGATCTCCGCCTACGACCCCTTTCGTCGGGAGATCGCGCGGCGCGCGTTGCAGATCCTGATCGCCGACGGCCGGATCCACCCGGCCCGCATCGAGGAGGTCGTCGAGAAGGTCAAGAAGGAGATGGATCAGCACCTGAAGGAGGAGGGCGAGAAGGCGTGCTTCGAGGTCGGCGTCCACGGCCTGCATCCGGAGCTCGTGAAGCTCGTGGGCCGGATGAAGTTCCGGACCTCGTACGGCCAGAACTGTCTGCAGCACTCCAAGGAGGTCGCCTGGCTCGCGGGCATGATGGCGGCCGAGGTGAAGGCCGACACGAAGCTCGCCAAGCGCATGGGGCTCCTGCACGACATCGGCAAGGCGCTTACGCACGAGCAGGAGGGCAGCCACCCCGAGCTCTCGCTGCAGGTGCTGACGAAGTACAACGAGTCCGCCAAGGTCATCAACGCGGCGCTGTGCGGTCACGAGAACGTCGCGCCCGAGACGATCGAGGCCGTGCTGGTGGAGGCCGCCGACGGTATCTCGGCGGCGCGGCCCGGCGCGCGGCGCGATGTGCTCGAGTCGTACATCAAGCGGCTCGCGAAGCTCGAGGAGATCGCGCTCTCCTACAAGGGCGTCGAGATGTGCTACGCGATCCAGGCGGGGAGGGAGCGGCGCGTCATGACGAAGGCCGACATCGTCTCGGACCTCGACGCGCACCAGCTCGCCAAGGACATCAGCAAGCGCATCGAAGCCGAGATGCAGTATCCCGGCCACATCAAGGTGGTCGTCATCCGAGAGACGCGCGCCGTCGAAGTGGCGAAGTAGACCCGCATGAACATCCTGATGGTCGGCGACGTCTACGGCGAGCCGGGCCGGCAGGCGGTCGCCAAGCTCCTGCCGCGCCTCCGCCAGGAGCACGCGATCGACTTCGCCGTGGTGAACGTCGAGAACGCGGCGGGCGGCTTCGGCGTGACTGCCCCGATCGCCCGGCAGATCCTCGAGGCGGGCGCCGACGTCATGACCTCGGGCAACCACATCTGGGACAAGCGCGAGATCGTCGAATACATCACCAAGGAAAATCTATTGTTGCGCCCGGCGAACTTTCCGACCGGCACGCCCGGCGTTGGCCACGTGACCGTGAAGACCGGCCCGCACAAGGTCGCGGTGCTGAACCTCATGGGGCGCGTCTTCATGCTGCCGATCGACTGTCCGTTCCGAAAGGCGGACGAAATCGTTCCAGAGCTGCGGAGGGAGACGCCGATCGTCCTGGTGGACATGCACTGCGAGGCGACGTCCGAGTCGCTCGCGATGGGCTGGTACCTGGACGGACGGGTGAGCGCGGTCGTCGGGACCCATCGCCACGTCCAGACGGCCGACGAGCGCGTGCTCCCGGGCGGCACGGCCTACATCACCGACCTCGGTCTCACCGGACCGACCGACGGCGTCATCGGCGTCGACCGCGACCAGATCATCCAGCGCTTCCTCAACCAGATGCCGATTCGCTTCGAAACCGCCAAGGGCCCGGCGGCCCTCCAGGGCGTGGTGATCGTGGTCGAGCCCGAAACCGGCCGAGCGAACTCAATCCGCCGACTCCGCGTCCCGGCTTGATCCTCGACGGCAAGCTCGTCGCCCAGAAGGTGCTGGAGGAGGTCCGCGCGGGCGTGGCGCGCCTGAAGGCCAAGACCGGCGTGGTCCCGACGCTGGCGGTCGTCCTCGTGGGCGATTTCGCGCCGTCGAAGGTCTACATCACCAACAAGAAGCGGGCCGCCGACACCGTCGGGATCGCGTCCCAGGACCACCTCCATCCCGAAGGGCTCGACGGCACGGCACTGCTCGCGCTGCTGCGGCGACTCAACGCCGACCCTCGCGTCCACGGCATCCTGCTCCAGCTCCCGCTGCCGGCGGAGCTCGCCGAGGACGAGGCGATCGCCGCCATCGCCCCCGAGAAGGACGTCGACGGCTTGCACCCGGTCAATCTCGGACGGCTGCTCGCCGGCACACCGACCGTCGTGCCATGCACGCCCGCGGGGTGCCTGGAGATCCTCGACCACTACGGGTGCGAGCTCAGGGGCGCCGAGGCGGTCGTGATCGGGCGCTCGCGCCTCGTCGGCAAGCCACTCGCGCAGCTCCTGCTCGCGCGGCACGCCACCGTCACGATCTGCCACACGCGCACCCGCGATCTCGCGGCGCACACACGCCGCGCCGACGTCCTCTGCGTTGCGGCCGGGCGCCCGCTCACCGTGACGGCCGACATGGTGAAGGCGGGGGCATGGGTGGTGGACGTGGGCATCAACCGTCTCGAGACCGGGAAGCTCGTCGGCGACGTCGACTTCGCGGGCGTGGCGGAGCGGGCCCACGCGATCACGCCGGTGCCCGGCGGCGTCGGCCCGATGACGATCGCGATGCTGCTTCGCAACACGCTACGCGCGGCCGAACGCCAGCTGGAGGTCGCGTGAGATCCGGCCGCGCGGTGCTGACCGTCTCCGAGCTGACCGCGAGGCTGCGCGAGGCGCTCGAAGAGCGCTTCCCGGCGATGTGGGTCGAGGGTGAGATCTCGAACTATCGCCTCTACGGCTCGGGCCACGCGTACTTCACGCTCAAGGACGCCGACGCCCAGCTGCGCGCCGTTCTGTTCAGGAATCGCATGCGGCGGATCAGGTTCGAGCCGACCGACGGCCTGCACGTCATGGCCTTCGGCAGCATCGAGGTCTACCCGCAGCGGGGTGAGTACCAGCTGGTCGTGGAGCTGCTCGAGCCGAAGGGCCTGGGCGCGCTCCAGCTCGCGTTCGAGCAGCTGAAAGCTCGACTTCAGGCGGAAGGCCTGTTCGATCCCGCGCGCAAGCGAGAGCTGCCACGATTCCCCAGGAAGATCGGCATCGTCACGTCCCCCAGCGGCGCGGCGATCCGGGACATGCTCCGCGTGATCGGCCGGCGCTTCGGCGAGCTCCACATCGTGATCGCGCCCTGCCGGGTCCAGGGCGAGGGCGCGGCCGCGGAAATCGCCCAGGGGCTCCGGGAGCTCAACGGGCTGGGCGACGTCGACGTCATCATCGTCGGTCGGGGCGGCGGCTCGCTCGAGGATCTCTGGGCGTTCAACGAGGAGGTCGTCGCCCGGGCCATCGCCGCCTCGAAGGTGCCCGTCGTGTCGGCCGTCGGCCACGAAGTGGATTTCACGATCGCCGACTTCGTCGCTGACCTCCGCGCGCCCACGCCGTCGGCCGCCGCGGAGCTCGTCGTTCGCGAGAAGCAGGCGGTGGTGGACGCCCTCGTCCAGCTGCGGGCGCGGCTCGAGCGCGTGGCCGCCCGGCCGCTTCGGGATCTCGAGCGCCGGGTGGACGAGCTGACGGTGCGGCTCCGCCGGGGTATGCGCGGCGAGCTGAGCCGCGCCAGCCATCGCGTCGAATTGGCGACCGCGGCCCTTCGCGCGTCAGATCCGGTCGCGCGCGTGACCCACGACCGCCATCGCCTCGAGAGCCTCGAGACGAGGCTGGTCGCCTCGTTCACCCGTCGCTGTGACCGCGCGGGCGACCGTCTGCGGACGGCGGTCGGGCGGCTCGACTCGCTCTCGCCGCTGGCGGTGCTCGGGCGCGGCTACAGCCTGACGCGCACGCCGACGGGCGAGGTCGTGCGGAGCGCGCGCCAGCTGCAGGCCGGCGACGACGTGCGCGTGCTGCTGCACGAGGGGAGTCTCGACGCGCGGGTCACCGCGACGAGGGAGCACGATGACCGACCTCAAGTTTGAAGACTGTCTGGCGCGGCTCGAGCAGATCGTGAGCCGGCTCGAGGCGGGCAACCTTCCGCTCGAGGAGTCACTGACGATCTTCGAGGAGGGGATCGGGCTGGCCCGGAGCTGTGCCCGCTATCTCGAGGACGCCGAGAAGCGCATCGAGGTACTCGCCCGGGACGACGC
Source organism: Candidatus Rokuibacteriota bacterium (assembly GCA_003221635.1). GTDB lineage: Bacteria > Methylomirabilota > Methylomirabilia > Rokubacteriales > CSP1-6 > AR31. The sequence goes on from QHSR01000199.1 coordinate 6,892, forward strand.
CGGCGCGCTCGGCGCCAGGCCCTTCACCTGGGAGCCCGAGCGGGACGCGTGAGCCCCTTCGACCTCGACGCCTACCTGAGGGAGCGGCGTGCGCTGGTGGACGCAGCGCTCGTGCGGCTCCTGCCGGGCGAGGATGTCCCGCCGCCGACGGTGCATCGCGCGATGCGCTACAGCGTGATGGCCGGTGGCAAGCGCCTGCGGCCGATCCTCGTGATCGCGGGGGCCGAGGCGGTCGGCGCCGCGCCGGCCACGGTGATGCCGACCGCGTGCGCCCTCGAGCTGATTCATACCTACTCGCTGATCCACGACGATCTACCGGCGATGGACGACGACGACTACCGCCGCGGGCGGCTGACGAATCACAAGGTCTTCGGCGACGCGATCGCGATCCTCGCGGGCGACGCGCTACTGACGCTCGCGTTCAAGCTCGTCGCCGACAACGCGGCGCTCGTGCCGGACGCCCGGGTCATCTGCGACGTCGTCGCCGAGATCGCGGACGCGGCCGGCACCGGCGGCATGGTGGCCGGCCAGGTCGTGGACATCGAGTCCGAGGGCAAGGCGGTCACGCCCGAGACGCTCGAGTACATTCACAGCCACAAGACGGCCGCGCTCCTTCGCGCGTCGCTCTCGGTGGGCGTGCGCCTGGGCGGCGGCGATGCGGCCGCGCTTGCCGCCATCAGCGATGCGGGGCAGAGCCTGGGCGTGGCGTTCCAGATCGTCGACGACATCCTCGACGTGGAGGGCAGCCTGGAGGCCCTGGGCAAGACCGCCGGCAGCGACGCGCGCAAGCAGAAGGCGACCTACCCGGCGCTCCACGGCGTCGACGCCTCGCGCCGCGAGGCGCGGCGGCTCATCGAACGGGCGAAGAGCCGGCTCGCCGTGTTCGGCGCCCGCTCGGCGCCGATCTGCGCCCTGGCCGACTTTGTCGTCGAAAGGAAGAGCTAGCCGTGTCGTCGATCAGCGGCGTCTACGCCCGCGAGATCCTGGATTCGCGCGGGAATCCAACCGTCGAAGCCGAAGTGCAGCTCGAGTCGGGCGCGTGGGGCCGAGCGGCGGTGCCCTCGGGCGCCTCGACCGGCAAGCGCGAGGCGATGGAGCTGCGTGACGGCGACGCCCAGCGCTACCGCGGCAAGGGCGTGCGCCAGGCGGTGCGCAACATCGAAGAGACGATCGCCCCCGAGATCGAGGGGATGGAAGCCTCCGAGCAGGCGGCCCTCGATCAGGCCCTGCTCGAGCTGGACGGCACCCCGAACAAGTCGGCCCTCGGGGCCAACGCCATCCTCGCCGTGTCCCTCGCCGTCGCCCGCGCCGCGGCCGACGACGTCGGGCTCCCGCTCTACGCCTATCTCGGCGGCGTCGGCGCGCGGCTCATGCCAGTGCCCATGCTGAACGTGCTCAACGGCGGAGCGCACGCCGACAACGGCCTCGACTTCCAGGAGTTCATGCTGGTCCCGGCGGGCGCGGAGAACTTCTCCGGCGCGATCCGCATGGGCGCCGAGATCTTCCACACGCTGAAGGAGCTGCTGCTCGAGAAGGGCCTCGCGACCGGCGTGGGCGACGAGGGCGGCTTCGCGCCGAACCTCGCGAGCAACAGCGCGGCGCTCGACCTGTTCTTGCAGGCTATCGAGAAGGCCGGCTACCGGCCCGGTGGGGACGTGTTCCTGGCCCTCGACGTCGCGGCCAGCGAGTTCGCCGAGCCCGGCGGCCGCTATCGACTGCGGCGCGAGAACCTCGTCCTCTCGAGCGAGGAGATGATCCATCGGTACGAGCAGCTCCTCGACCGCTATCCGATCGTCTCGATCGAGGACGGTCTCGGCGAGGACGACGTCGCGGGGTGGGGAGCGTTGACCCGCAAGCTCGGGAGCCGGGTGCAGCTGGTGGGCGACGACGTCTTCGTGACGAACCCCGCCATCATCCAGCAGGCGATCAAGAACCGACTGGCCAACGCCGTGCTCGTCAAGGTGAACCAGGTCGGCACGCTCACCGAGACGCTCGAGGCGATCGAGCTGGCCAAGCGCGCGGGCTACGGCACGGTCATCTCTCACCGCTCGGGCGAGACCGAGGACACGTTCGTCGCCGACCTCGCCGTCGCCGTCAACGCCGGGCAGATCAAGACCGGCTCAGTCGCGCGCGGCGAGCGCACCGCGAAGTACAACCAGCTCCTGCGCATCGAGGAAGAGCTGGGCCACGCCGCGTCGTGGCCGGGGCGCTCCCTGTACACCCGCGTCGCGCGGTGAGAGCCCGCCGGCCTGACGATCGAGGGCTGAGCCCGCAGCGCCTGGGGACCGTCGCCATGGTGGTGCTGGCGATCGGGCTCGCCGTGTTCGGCGTGAAGGAATCGGTCCGCGCCTGGCAGATGCGGCGCGACATGCAGACGGTCGAGCGCGATCTGACGACGCTGCGCTCGCAGCAGGAACAGCTCTCGCGGACCGTGGACCGGCTGCGCACCGACCCGCTCTACATCGAGAAGCTCGCCCGCGAGGAGATGGGGATGGTTCGCGAGGGCGAGACGGTTCTGAAATTCCCGTCGCAGAATTCTTCCAACCCCCGCTGAGCGGAGCATGGACGCGGTCTGGGCCTGGGTCTGGGGCACCGGGTGGTTCTGGTTCGCGATGTTCTGGACAGCGCTCATCGTCAACGGCCGCGCCGCCTTCAAGCTTCTGCTCGACTGGAAGGGCATGCTCACCACCTGTCGCTTCGTCGAGCGCGCCTACGCGACCCTCGACACGCTGCCCGACGAGGCCGCGCTCGAGCACGACCCGGCGACGCCCGTCTTCGTGCACCTGGTGCCGGCGTGGCAAGAGCCCGGGATCGCGACGACGCTGCGCGCGCTGCTCGGGTCGCGCTATCCGCACACCAAGCTCCACGTCGTCGTGGCCACCCGCGAGGAGGAAGAGCGCTCGCCCCATTCGACGATGGAGGCGTCGACCGCCGAGCTGGTGCGCCGCCTCCGCGACGGCCTGCCGCCCTGGCAGCAGAAGATGCTCTCGATCGTCGCGATGCCGGGCGCGGGGAGAAAGGCGCACCAGCTCAACTGGGTCCTCCGGCCCGAGGTCCTCCAGCCGCTCCTCGGCGACCAGTACGATCCCGCCCGCGTCTGGGTCGGGCTGAGCGACGCCGACTCGATCCCCGACCCGAACGCCTACCGATGGATCACCGCCGACATCCTGCGCGGCAGCGCACGTCGCGCCTACCAGGGCGTGACGCTCTCGCTCGCGAACTTCAACCGCCTCGAGGTGCGGGGTCGGGTGTGCGCCGTCCAGCAGTCGTCCATCTTCATCCGCGTGTCGATCGCGCGGCTCATCAACGAGCGCCGGCGCGTCGACGCGTTCGCGCGGCTGGCGGCGCGGGCGCCGCGCGTGGGCCGGCTGCTACGTCCCCTCTTCGAGCTCTGCTTCCGGCGATCGCAGATCTGTCTCGGCCACAACCAGTTCGTGCGGCTGGACACGCTGCAGAGCCTCGGGGGCTTTCCGACCTCGGGCGCCACGGAAGACTCCACCCTCGGTTATGCGCTGGGGGCCCGCGGGGTCCTCATGGCGGCCATGCCTATCCTCGAGCTGGTGGACATGCCCGAGACGACCTCGGGCATGGTTCGCCAGAACGCGCGCTGGTACAAGGGCGTCCTCGACGACGTCGGGTTTCTGCGCAACACCTGGCGCGCGCGCCCCTCCGCGTACAACTTCGCGCAACTCGCCCGCCACGTCGGTAACAAGGTGGTCGAGTGGCCCATCGCCGCCGTCGTCTACCCGATGCTCGGCTTTCTCGGCTGGCACCTCGCGTATCGGTTCTCCGCTCACCCCGTATGGTTCGCCCTCGGCGTCGCCTTTCCGACGGTCTCGCTCGGCCTCACCGTGTGGGTCGGCGGGATCGCGACGCAGGATCTGATCGAGAGCCTCACCCCGCACTTTCCCCGCCGCGTGAACATCGCCCGTACGACCTTGCAGGCGAAGTTCTGGGGGATCTTCCGGTGCCAGACCTACTGGCTGCTCGCGACGCGTGGCGCCTGGCGCGTGCTGTGGGCGCTCGCCCGCACCGGGCGCTTCGAGCCGGCGAAGACCGACCGCGTCTTACGTCCGCGCTGAGCGCCCGCCGGGGGAATCGATCCGAACCCGATCGGAGCATCCTGGGGGTTCCGGTTGACAGGTCCGGGCGGCTCCGGTAAGGTGACGACGTCACCGCGGGGTGGAGCAGCCCGGTAGCTCGTTGGGCTCATAACCCAAAGGTCGCTGGTTCAAATCCAGCCCCCGCAACCATCTAATGTGGCGAAACCAAAGGGGCCGAGCGATTCGGCCCCTTTGGTGCTCTTCGACGGACTATGAAGGTTTTCGAGCGTCGCGCCACCCACGACCGTCAGCCG
>QHSR01000305.1 GCA_003221635.1 Candidatus Rokuibacteriota bacterium
TCCGCAACTCCTCATCGTGGGGGACAATCGCGCTCACCTGTACGAGCTTTTCCAGCGGGCGTTCGAATATAACGAGTCTGTTCGAGTGCTCTTGGATCGGCGCGTCGCGGAACGGCGGGTCCGTTCGCGGCTCTCTGCGACTGACCGTCGCCAGGGCGATCGCCGCTCGCCCCTTACGATCGACCGGCTCCTGCGCTCGATGGGCTGGGCTATCGTGCCCGCGGGGTGTCCAGGGGTGGCATCGGGACTCTGCCCGCTCGCGCTGGCAAGCGCAGCGCCGGAAACGGGACCGTTGCCGAGGGCCGAAGCGCGACCGTTCGCCAGTCGGCACCTGCTCGGCGTTGGCGTTCTCCTCCTGACGATGGTCCCGGGGTATCTGGCGTCTCGCCCAACCAGTGCGCACGGGACACCTCGCGTCATCCATGCCCCCGCAGCGCCTCGGGCAGAACCCCAGCGCACCGCGAGCAGCATGGACATCGATGCCGTGATCAGCGCAGTCGCAACCCGATACGGTATATCGGTAGACCTCATCGCTGCCGTCATCGAAGCCGAGTCTGAGTTCAACCCGCGCGCGGTCTCCCGCACAGGCGCCCGCGGGCTGATGCAGCTCATGCCCGAGACGGCGGCCATGCTCGGCGTGAGTGATCCCTTCGATCCCCTCGAAAACATCGAGGGCGGCGTTCGGCATCTTTGTAGTCTGATGGACCGATTCAACGGCAATCTGCCGCTCGTCCTTGCCGCCTACAACGCCGGCGAGCGCGCGGTAATCAACCACGGCGGGATTCCACCCTATCGGGAAACGCGCCAGTACGTGAACCGCATCCTACGGAAGCTCGCCGGCGATGAGGCAAAGACCTCCGAGCCGAGTCAGCGTGGGCCCAAGGTCTAGGGTGATCGGAAACGTTCGGCGCACCGTGACCGGCTGACCGTCGAGGTCGAGCCCAGGGGCGGCTGATCGGGCTCGTGGTCATTATCACCATCAGTCTCGTTCTTGCGCCGCTCGCTGGCGAGGCTCCACAGTCCAAGCCGCCGCGGATCGGGATCATCCGGATCCCAGGATCGGAGCCAAATCGGTGCCGACCGCACGCGAAACAGGCCGCATCGAGCGTGCCAGCGCTCATGGCCGAGTCTCGAGTTCTGGCGGCCTTAGCTCGTCGTGGTCATGCTCAGATTGCTCCGGGCTCTCGCTGTTAATCAGGAGTCGCTGGTTCGAGCCCAGCCCGGGGAGCCAACTATTGCTGGTACTTCCGCGACACCGCCACGGTCTCGAAACCGGCTCCGCTGGGCCAAGCGGTCACGGGGTGCGCCGGCGCACCTGCTGCCAGGCGTCCCGAGGCCACGGATAGGTGAGGGCGTACCCCAGGGCGACCGAAAGCTTCAGCTACCCGTTCTCGATATGCGGAGCCCGCGCCTACCGTCAGCCGCAGAACGGACCGCCCGTTGAGGAACTGCCCGTGCCTAGCTGATCGCTCTGGTAAGCGACGCGAAGCCTACCGCCGCGCGGTCGTCGGCGGCACGATTCCGTTCATCCGCAGATAAACCACGAGCTGGCCATGGTGGTTGCGAATCTGGTACAGCGGGCCCTGCCAGAACGTGGCGCGGGTGACCGTGCGGTCGCCGAACGGGAACTTCACGGGCTCGAGGAGCTGGGCGTCGGTCAGCGGCGTGATCATCTCCTGCGCGCTCTGGAACGTCTTCTTCAGGAGGCCGATGACCTCGGGCTTCGCCATCGCGCCGTGATGGGCGGCTTCCGTCTTGGTGCCCTTGGCGGCGTCGATGAAGCGCTGGGTGATGCCGGCGACGTGCACGAGCTGGTCGCCGAAGCTCGAGACCTCGGGCATCGGCTTGTAGCCGTACTTCTCAGCGGGCATCACTTCCGCGACGTCGAGGATCTCGGTGGCGGCGCGCTGGAAGCTCGCCGCGAGCTCCTTGGCCAGGCTCGGCGCCGGGGTCTGGGCCGAGAGCAACGAGGGCACGGCGGCTGCGACGACGGCGAAGAATATCACGCACGCGTAGGTCAGGGTTTTCATGGTCGCCTCCCGGCGAGATTCATCCCACAGCGTTCACTCCTGGTCAAGGTGACCGAGCCACGCGCGCGTGCGTGGGCCGTCACCGGCACAACCGGCGGTAGAGCGCTTCGTAGCGCGGCACGATGACCTCGGCGGAGAACCGCTCGCGCGCGCGCGCCTGCGCG
>QHSR01000200.1 GCA_003221635.1 Candidatus Rokuibacteriota bacterium
AGATCCCCGATCAGCCCGTCCCTCCATCCTTCATCACGATCTCGGCCAGCCCGCCAGCCAGCAACCCCACGACCACCTACGAGACGAACAGTCCGAACTCCATGATCCGTCCTCCTACTCCGGGGGCGGGGAGCGTTGGCCGCCGCCTCCCCTGCGCGCTTCCCGCTTGACTTCATCGTGATATCATAATATAAAATATATGTCAAATAGGATTTATATAACTCAAGATGCGGGCGAGCCGGGCTGAAGTCGATGGTCGTCGGGCCGTGACTGCTCTCAGGAGGTGCTCCATGCGGAACGTGACGCGTGCTCTTGTTGGCGCCCTCGTGGCGAGCCTCGTCGCGGCGGCGGTCAGCGTGTATGCCCAAACGCCGACGGCGGCCGATTTCGCCGCCTGCAATACGGCGGCGCGCGCCGCCATGAAGGCGGGCCCCGCCACTCCGACGACCAAGGACTATGTGCGCGTGGAGTTAGCCCGGACGGACAGCGCAGCGACGTGGACCACGTGGGTCGGGCCGATCCGCATGGAGTCCTCGGATCCCCAGCTGATGGGGCTGGCGACAGATGGGATCACGGACGCCGCGTATCAGGCGACGTATCGCACGTGCATGCGACGGAATGGATTCTGAGAAGACGCGCGCGTGAGCGCTGGCGGGACTCCAGTACCAGCGTGATACGGAGGACCGTACTGGGATCGGCGGGAATGGGCCGCGGGAGGCGACTCCACGGCGGTGTCGCTCGACGGCACCGTCGAGTATGACCTAACCCGGAAGCACCCGGTCACACAAGCCCCAAGGGCTTGCCAGAAGCACCGCCGGCAACGTGGCGGGAAGCGTGAACGAGTTGACTGAACGGAACAGTCGCTCGGTAGACCCTGCCATAGAGGCGGAATGGCTCATGTCGGGGATCCCGGTTCAGGAGGTCTTGTCAATGAAGCCAGAGACGGCGGCGAAGATGAAGTATGGAGTTTGGGGCCTGATTTGTGGGGCAGTCATCGTAATGATCATCGGCTTTGCGTGGGGTGGCTGGACAACCTCCGGCACGACCCAAACGATGACCAAAGAGGCAGTCTTGGCGAGTCAGGCGGCGATCTGCGTCGCCCAATTTGTGAAGCAACCGAACCATGAAGCGAAACTCAAAGAGCTCGAGGCCGTAAGTAGCTGGCAGAGAGCCGAAGTCATTGAAAAAGGTGGCTGGGATAAGATGCCCGGGCAAGAAAAAGCTGGCTATGCGGTCGCCCGAGCATGCGCCGATGGGCTTGCACTTCTTTTCAAGAAATGAGATTGGTACGGGCTCGTGAGCTTTGCCGCGCACGTCCTGAAGGACGCGCCCTGAGCACCAGCGACATCTAAAGTGTGATCAAATCTGGCCGTAAGGAGTTCTCAGTGCTGAATGGGCTGGAGTGGATCGTTCTCACGGCGGCTGTTCTCGGGTCTTTGTCGTGGGGGACCTCGTCCTCTGTGGCAGCCAAGCCTGCAAGCAACTCCATCGGCCGGCAATAGCAGCGACAGGCTTCCGCAGCAGCTCGACCGCGCCGAGGATCGTGGCGATCACCACAACCACCGCGCCGGCGACGCACACTGCCAGAACGTCATTTAGCATTCTTCCATTTCGCCGGCCTTCCCGTCACCCGCTAGGGCTAAACCGGGACTTGTGCCGCGCCCCGTCCCAGCGGTAGTTCAACCAGGTAAATACGAACCTTCGCTTCTTGCGCCGGCATAGAAAGGAGAAAGGTCATCGCGCCCTCGGAGAGGCCGAGCCGCAGGTCAAGTTCGGCTGGAGCCACTGCCCCGCTGGCCATCTGGCCCTGCTCGCGAGGCTCATGAGGCCGGTCATCGGTTGCCGCTGTTCCGCCAATGCGGTGACGAAACTTGAGCCCAGTTCCAACAGCCTTAGCCTCGCAGACTCGGGGAGCATCACTGAGCTGGACATGCCCAAAGGACGACCCTCCAGGCTCCGAAAGCGACCGGTCACCGCGGGCGCGATTGTCATCGCTATCCATTTCGCCATCGTCGTCTCCCTGCCAAGACGCTGATCCTCAGCGTTTCTCGTCACGTCTGACTCGCGTCGCCATCATGATTCCAAGCACGAGATCTTATATAATTATTACTTGATATATAATTTATATTATGTTATGCCTAGGAAGTCAAGTGGATTGGACGGGGCAACGCCGAAGCATCCCGTCAAGGAGGTGTCGGCCGGCGACCGGAATCTGTTCGGCAAGTACTTCGGCAACGACGTCAGAATCGAGAACGACAAGTATCGAACGACTTACTGCCCCGATGGAGGAGCACGATGAACACCATGCTTCGCTGGTCTCCAACCCGGAAATTCCATTTCCACCACGATGTTGATGACCTGTTCTTGAGGTTCTCCGACGGCGTCACGGACGAGGCCGTTCAGCGCCCGGCGTCGTGGCTCCCCGCCGCGGAGGGGCGGATGGAGGACGGCACGTACGTCATCCAGCTCGCCCTGCCGGGCGTGGATCCGAAGGACGTCGCGGTGTCCTGGATGGACAACGTCCTCACCGTCAAAGGCGAGCGCAAGGCTGGGCCTGACACTGCGGACAAGGACTACTTCGTCCGCGAGGTCGCGTACGGTGGGTTCGAGCGGAGCTTCGCGCTCCCCGAGGGCGTCGACGGCGCCCAGGTGGAGGCGAAGTACGCGAACGGCATGCTCGAGGTGAGGATCCCCGCGCCGCGCGCTGCGGTGCCGAGGATGATCGAAGTCAAGGCCGCCTGATGCGAGGGCGGCCAGGCCGGGGCCCGTGCCGGTGCCGACCGGGACGCGCCCCGGTCCTGGCCGGAGAACGAAGCGGGTGACGGCGCTGGAACGGGCAAGTACGTGACTCTTTAGGCAGAGGAGCATGATGATGCTACTCGAGAACAAGACGAGACTCCTCCTCATTCTTTCGCAGGACGCGCTGGATCAGGCTCGCGTCATCGCGGGCAAGTCGACGACAGCGCTCAAGCTGCCGGTGAGCCTCCAGATCGTTCTCCGTGCGCTTATCTGGGTGGGGCTGAAGCGAGAAAGTCACCCAGCGCTTTTCGCCAACATCGAGAGCCAGGCCAGGGCCGTTCGCCTGAGGCGGGTTGGGCCGCGTCGCGCAGGTGAAGGAAGATATCAGCCGTCTGGAAACCTGCAGGGGCTGAACGGCAACGGGCGACAGCCAAACGCTGAGAATCAGCATCTGGGCCGGGAGGTGAACGTGCGTGACGACAAGCGGCGAGGACGGGGCGCGGCGCCCGCGGTAATAGAGGCATCCTCTCGCGTCCAGGGTCCGTCGCTCGCCACTGTGGCGCTCGAGGGCAAGACCTACACCGCCGGCGGCGATAGAGGTACACGCCGGCGTCATCGCCGGTGAGATCACGGACATGCAAGGGGCGGAGCGGCTTGTGCACATGAATGCTGTCGACCGAGCGAGGGGCGGCTCGTGGCGACTCGACAATCGTGCGCGGCCGGTGACGGACGAGCGCTGAGTGTCAGCGTCTCGCGAAGGAGACGACGATGTCGCGGCGGTCGAGGCCCAGGCCTCCCCGGTGAAGCCGGCGTCGGGGTGGAGCGCGATCCGCGCATGGCCCTGGTCACGGCGCGTCGGCTCCAGCTCAGACGCGTCCGGGCGTCTCTTTCCGACCGCCGTCGCGCCGCACGATGATGTGGACTACGGGCTGCGCGGTGCGCAGCACCGGTGGCTTACTTGGCGAGGGCCAGACCCTCGAAGGCGATTTCGAACAGACTAGCCTGACTATCGAATCCCGTTCGGGTATGGAGAGTTCGGTGGCAGATAGCGGAAGCGCTTTGGGTTCGCCGAATCTCGCTGATCTGCCGGGATTTCGACGTGGCGTGCGTGCGCGATTCGCAAGTGCGGTCTAAGAGAGCGGTAGATGAAAAGAGCTAAGGGCCACAAGAATCGCCTGGACGATGCGAACGTTCAGCTCAGCAAAGAACTATGGCTAATCAAGTCAGGTCTCGCCGTTTACCAGGTCATCGGTCTCAATGTCGAGTCGATCGAGTCCGGAGGAGCGTTCTTTGGTTTAGTTCAGAAGCAGAGCCTAGATGCGGTGGTGCTCGGATTGGCGAAGGTGTTTGAGCGGGACGAAACGTACGAATTGTGCTCGGTGCGTGGGGTCTATCGGCTGGCCAAGCAGGTTCAGATTCAGGACACCGATGCGGCAAGGGCCTTTGTTGGTAAGTATGGCATCAGCGAGTCTGGCGATTGGATTCGAGACGTGGATCAGGTCTTCTCCAAGCAACGACCTCGGATTCAGAGTCACCTGCAAAAGATCAACAGGGTACGACATACTCGGCTTGCGCACATCCAGCAAAATGCTCCTTCTGGTGTTCTGCCGAGCATTACGCTCTTCGAAGACTTACTTGGCTTCGCATTCGATTTTCATTCGTTCGTCAACGAGGCGTTTCTGAGCACACATTCACACCCGATCTTGGACGAAAGAAAGACGGAGAGCAGCTTGTTGAGCCTGTTCAAGAAGATCGGGGTGAACAATCCTGCCTCGGAATTCGAGGACGCCTAGCTTCCCCTTCGGCCCGCGCGGTCCACGATACGCTGGACTGCGAAGCTCCCAACGCCTCTCGAGTGGCAGTTCTTTGGGATCCCAACCTTACCGGATACCTCCTTGAGGAATTGCAAACGCTTGCCGACGAGTTCGGGGAGATAGCTGGAAAACCCCGTGACCGGGCTTGGATCCTGTTGGCCTCGGGTTCGTGGCGAGTCTCGCACGGCCAGGAGGCACAGAGGGCTTCGGCGTTCGCGAGCGCGGCCGGCCCGAGCCCGTCACCGCCGACAGCTTCTACATCAGCCGCTTGACGCGCTCGGAAAGTCGCGCCTGCGCGATCGCGATGGCGAGCTGGGCGGCCGCTTCCTGCGCGATGCTGACTGGTGCCGGAGCGATTCCGCGGGGCGCACGTCGGACCCCGCTCTCCGGCCTGAGCCGCCGCACATCTGCCAGAGCATGGTGCACAGCTTTCACGACCGCGCCGAGGTCGTAGGGCGCTCCGAAGGCGATCTCGATCACGTCCAACGCTCCCACCGCCGGGTCCAGCGCCTTCTTGTCGGTGGTCGTGAGGATCCAGGTCCTGTTCCGCAGGGCGTCGGTCTGCCTCAGGAGCCGGAGGAAGTTCCAGTGCCTCTCGAAGGGACGGGGAAGGTCGTACACGATCACACGGGGGTCATGCTCCTCCAGGAAGGCGACGAGATCGAGGGTGCCGTCCTGGATCTCTGCCAAGAGCGCCGTGGCGGTCGGCAAACCCTCGCGATCGAGGGCCTCGCGGAGGGCGTCAACGAACTCCGCGTGGGAGTTGAAGATCGCCACGGGCGTCCGTGTCGTCGGACGAGACATGTCGACCATACCTTTCTCGCTGAGCCTGAGGAGCAGTCTCAGAGACCGAGCCGTGGCAACGAGACCTGCCGGGGCGAGCCAGAACGACGTAGGGACTACAGGGGCGGCCTGCGGGGAGCCGTCAGCGGAGCGGGGGGTGCACCTCACTGCACCTCGCGACGTGCCGTCGCAACGTTCAAGCCGGCGCGCGTTCGAGCATTCCGCCTCGAAGGCGCGTCACGAACTTATAACGAGAGCACGGTGGACCTCTAATACGCAGGTGTCAACATCTATTACCTGAAGATCCCGTTCGCAGGCGTGCAGCATCGAACGGCCGTCGAGCCCAGATCGACGAATGCGACCAGTTCGGCCATCTCAGGGCTCGACTCGAGGTGCAGTGTTCTCAGCCGGGCCGGCGAGGCTCCTGAGGATGCGTGGCTTGAGGAACCAGCGGAGCCGCCCGCCGGCTGCGGGACCGTTGGGAAGGTCCACCAGAGCCGCGCTGCGAACATCTCGGTCTGCTCCCGAAACCGCGGCGAGGTTGTGTCGCCCGTCTGGCCGGAGACCAGTAGCGCCAAGGTCCGCGGACCGCGGTCGGTGAATTCCAAGACCATGACGAAGCTGGTCCCGCTGTGAACATCTACGAACGGGCTAAAGCGACCGGCCTCGAGAATTTCTATAAGGTGCTTTACCGGCACGGATCCTCCTTCGACCACTCCGATACTTGGGGTGTTCAGGCGTTCCTCGAGCGCTCGCCGGAAGGACCAGTGCTGAGATCTGAGCCGAACGAGAACCTTGTGCCGCAGTCGCTGTTTGCTGCCTGCACCTTCGCACAGATCGCGGTGACCATAGGCAGGCTATTCGGCTTTGCCCTGCAGGGCGCCGAGGATGAGATGATGAACGTCGCTCGTGAGGGCCTGACCGTAATTCCCAACGCCGAATCGGAGAAGTAGCGCGCGCGATAGGGCGAAAACGGCGGCAGTGACCAAATACCCGTCCTAAATCGTTAGCTCGAAGCGAAACTCCAGAGACCTGTTTGCCGGCAGGTGGTAGCGGGCCCGCGCAACGGGTCTAGATCAAATCGATCTCGAAGCTGAGTATGTTTGATATCGGTGGTTACGGGCCCCCGCAACCATTCAACGACTAGGAGTTAGCGGACGCAGCAGCCGCTAACCCCTTTCGTTTGCCCAGGAATCACCGGAAGGAAGACATGATCATCTCGGGGAGGCGTGAACGTCTAGCCGCGGGACATCGAGGAGGTTGCGGTCCAACACCCGGCGGTGCGTGAGGTGACGGTCTTCGGAGGCGAGGACCCGCGGTGGGGGGAGACGCCGGCGCGGCGGCCATCCTCCGAGGGCCGGGCGCCGTCGGCGTGCGCGGGCTCGTGGAGTGGATCAACGCCCGGGTGGCCCGCAAGTTCCAACGTGTGACCGACGTCATGATCGTGGACGACTTCCCGCGCAACGTCGCCGGCAAGACGCTCAAGCGCGTTCTCCTCGGGGAACATTACAAGAGGGCCTGAGGAGGTGGGGATCCGGCTTCACCTGGACGGGCAAAGCACTCTCTGATTGCCTTCCGGGAGCCGCTGGCTGTACTTCGGAAGCGCCCGCTGATCTTCAGTTAGACTGGTCTGCATTCGGACTGACGCCCGGCGTTCGGCCGAATCCGGCGGGGATGCTGGCGTGGGCGGTCGAAGTGGACAAGGCGAGCGCGACCAGCATGGAGTCTCCTTCGCGGGGCGGCGCACGTTATACCGATACAAGTTGGGGATCCAAGGGATCGACCTGGAAACCCCGGAGTAACATCATGTCAGCCCCCACCGAAGCCCCGCGCCCCAGGGCGGTCCTCGTCGGCGTCCAACTTTCACGAGTCACCGACGCGGAACAGCGGTCCTCGCTGAAGGAGCTCAAGCGTCTGTGCGAGACGCTCGGCTTCGAGGTCGTCGGCGAGGTGACGCAGAAGCGCAAGGGCCTCGGCGCCGCCACGCTGCTCGGCGAGGGCAAGCTGGTGGAGCTGGCCGCCTGGACCGGCGGCACGGGCGTCGTCCCCAAGGGTCCTCCCGGCAAGAAGAAAGCGACCGAAGAAGACGAAGAGGAAGAGGAGGACGAGACCGAACCGCTGGACCGCGCGGCGCTGCCCGCGCCCGCCGGGGAGCCGCGCGCCACCGTCGTCGTCATCGACCACGAGCTGTCGCCTCGCCAGCTCCGCAACATCGAGGGCGCGACCTCGGCCGCGGAGGTCCTGGATCGCACGGGTGTGATCATCGAGATCTTCCATCGGCACGCGTCGAGCCGACCGGCGCGGCTGCAGGTCGAGATCGCGCGGCTCACCTATGTCGCCCCCCGGTTGCGCGCGACCGGCGGCGGCGAGCGCCAGCGCGGCGGCATCGCGCTGAGGGGCGCGGGGGAGTCCTCCGTAGAGCTCGATCGCCGCAAGATCCGCGACCGCATCTCCGAGCTCAAGACAGAGCTGGCCGCCATCGAAGACGAGTCGAAGACGCGACGGGCGAGACGTCAGGAGGCGCTGCGCGTCGCGCTGGTCGGGTACACCAACGCGGGGAAGTCGTCGCTGATGCGCGCGCTCACCGGCTCGCACGTGCTCGTCGCCGACAAGCTGTTCGCGACCCTCGACACCACCGTCCGTGCGTTGTGGCCCGAGAGCCGGCCACGCATCTTAGTTTCGGACACGGTTGGTTTCATCAAGAAGCTCCCGCACGACCTCGTCGCTAGCTTCCGCTCCACGCTCGACGAGGCGCTCGAAGCGTCACTGCTGCTGCAGATCGTCGATGCGGCCGACCCTGTCTTCCGCGCCCAGATGCAGGTCACACGCGAGGTGCTGGAAGAGATCGGCGCTGGCGACGTGCCGTGGATCCTCGTCCTCAACAAGATCGACAGGATCGCCCAGACCGAGCGGGAGGAGCTGATGAAGGAGTTCCCGGCCGCGCTGCTCGTCTCGACCAAGGACCCGGCGGACGTCCGGCGCGTGCGGGACGCGATTATTGGTGCCTTCGAGGCGGACATGACCGAGGTCGACCTCGTCGTCCCGTACGACGCGGGCAGCGCGATCGGCGAGGTCCACAAGGTCTACGTGATCTCGGAGTCCTATGAAGAGGACGGCGTGCACTACCGAGTCAGGGCCCCGGAGTCCGCGATCGAGCGGATACGGGCGATGCTGCGCTAGAGTGCGCTGCGGTGCCCAAGGAGGAAACGCGGAGACGGTCGAGCTCGTGACGCGGTCCCGGCGGATCCCTGACTCCGCTCACCCAGGTTCCGGCCGTCATGTCCGTCCGCCCACCTCCTCAGCATAGACTCGCGACACCCGCTGCGAAGATTTGATCCCTCCTCACCCTGCTGTCCCCTTGCGACAAGGGCCGGATCTAAGTCCCCCTACACCGTCTCGCGCTTCAACGCTCCCAAATCGGATTCCCTGTTTATTCCTGAACCTCTCGGCTCTGGTCTACGCCAATGAGAACCCGTGGGATTCAGAAGGGCGAGGGGGGACGTAAATCACGAGCGTATTTCAGTCCCGGGGGTGCGGGCGTTGAGTCAACAGCGCCTAACTTCCAACGGCCATTACGAAAGCGCGTGGCGGACATGAAACACGGGTTCGTGCATCCCATTCGTTCGGTTCGGAGGAGATTCCTGACGATGCGAGCCCCTGGCGATGGTGCGCACAGGAGCCTGGAGGGATTCAGTCGGAGCGCTTTCGACCCGAGCATGCAGAGCGAAGTGCCGAGACCCAGGGACATACCCCTACCGGGCTCCGGTAGGTCTCTCGGCACAAATCTTCCGCAGCTTCCATGGCATGCACAATGGGATCGCGAGGCGCTCGTGGCCATTGACGGCTGAGAGAATTCAAACACGGAACGGTAGATTCTTCGTGGACCCGTAGTAGGTGGACCCCGTAGTAGATGGTGGCGTATAGGTGGCGAGTCGGGCCGTGATTGGCATCGATTGGCGCGGGGACACGCCAGAAGTATCGAGAACTTAAGCTGCGAATACAGCGCTTTTAATCAGGGGGTCCCGGGTTCGAGTCCCGGACGGCTCACCACGTTTTTCAAGCAGTTAGAGTTGAGGCGCACGGACACCTGATATCTGATCAATTTGACTTCCACACGCGTCTCCACCGAAGTCCGCGACGTGTCGCAATTGAGCAAGGTCGGGGCAACCAGAAGGATGCGGGCATCGCTTTCTTCCGATTCGACGTCCACGAGTCCGCTGCCCAGCACGGCAGAGGGATAGCGGAGGAAGCACGCCAACGTGGTTCCACGTTGGTTCCAAACCCTGTCCTTCGCCAAAACCTCATCTCACTCGAAGCAGGTGGAGCAAGAGGGTGATCATCGAACTGGGATTGTGTCCGGATCAGAGCCGACAGATCAACCACTTGCCGCCGGCCGAGGTTTTGGCGAACGACCGGCATCGCGAGGCCCGCTTCCGGCTCCGACGATGTCCGCGAGCGCCGGGGTGGCCATCCCCGCCTTCCAGGTCGGATCACGGACCTCGAGCAGATTGCCTGAAGGATC
>QHSR01000306.1 GCA_003221635.1 Candidatus Rokuibacteriota bacterium
CAGCTCCGCGGCTGCGCCCCGATCGAGCTCGCCTGGCTCTGGCTGATGGGCGACGGCGGCCTCCGCGAGGCGCTCGACTGGTTCGTCGGCCTCGACCCGCGAGTCGTATCGCTGAGCGGCGACGACGTCGTCGCGCTCGGGGTTCCGCGCGGCCCTGCGGTGGCGCGCGTGCTCGCCGAGGTGAGGGACGCGCGCCTCGACGGCACGCTGGCGAGCCGCGCCATGGAAGAGGAGCATGTCAGACAATGGTTAGCGAGAGGAGGATGAGGTGGCCCTGAAATACATCTTCGTGACCGGCGGCGTCGTCTCGTCTCTGGGCAAGGGTCTGGCGGCGGCCTCCGTCGGGGCGCTCCTGGAGGCGCGCGGGTTCCGCGTGACGCTGCAGAAGATGGATCCTTACATCAACGTGGACGCGGGGACCATGAGCCCGTATCAGCACGGCGAGGTCTTCGTGACCGACGACGGCGGCGAGACCGACCTCGATCTCGGGCATTACGAACGGTTCACGTCGGGCCGGGTGACCCGCGACCACAACGTGACGACCGGCAAGGTCTACTATTCGGTCATCCAGAAGGAGCGCCGGGGCGACTATCTCGGCCGCACGGTCCAGGTGATTCCGCACATCACCGACGAGATCAAGGCGTCCATCAGGAAGATCGCCCGCGACACCGACGTCGTCATCGTCGAGGTCGGTGGAACCGTCGGGGACATCGAGGGGATGCCCTTCCTGGAGGCCGTTCGCCAGTTCAAGAAGGACGTCGGGCGGGAAAACGTCATCTACATCCACCTGACCCTCGTGCCGTTCATCCAGGCGGCCTCCGAGCTGAAGACGAAGGCCACGCAGCACTCGGTCAAGGAGCTACGGGCGATCGGCATTCAGCCAGACATCCTGCTCTGTCGCACGGATCGCTTCCTCCCGCCGGGGATCAAGTCGAAGATCGCTCTGTTCTGCGACGTCGAGGAGGAGGCCGTCATCACGGCCAAGGACGTCGACTCGGTCTACGAGGTGCCTCTCGTCTTCCATCGGGAGGGTCTCGACGAGATCGTCGTGAAGCTCCTCGGCCTGGAGCCCCGCCCGATCGACCTGTCACGCTGGGAGAGTGTGGTGCGTCGGGTCAAGTCCCCGCGTGCGGAGACGCGCATCGCGGTGGTCGGCAAGTACGTCGAGCTGCGGGACTCCTATAAGAGCCTCGTGGAGGCGCTCGCGCACGGCGGCATCGCGAACGAGGCGCGCGTGGACGTGCAGTGGGTGGACGCCGAGCACATCGAGCGCGACGGGGCCGACGCCCAGTTCGCGGGCATCCACGGCATCCTGGTGCCCGGCGGCTTCGGCGACCGCGGGATTCTCGGAAAGATCGAAGCGGTGCGCTACGCGCGCGAGCGGCGCGTGCCGTACCTCGGCATCTGCCTGGGGATGCAGTGCGCGGTGATCGAGTACGCGCGGAACGTCTGCGGCCTGGCCGGCGCAAGCTCCGCCGAGTTCGATCCGGCCGCGCCGTACCTGGTGATCGACCTCCTGCCCGAGCAGCGCACGGTCGCCGACAAGGGCGGCACGATGCGGCTCGGCCTCTATCCGATCGTCCTGGGCGAAGGGAGCATGGCCTCGCGCCTGTACGGGCAGGGAATCATCCAGGAGCGCCACCGCCACCGCTACGAGGTGAACAACGACTACCTCCCACGGCTCGAGAAGACCGGCCTCCGCGTCTCCGGCATCTGGGCGGAGAAGCAGCTCGTCGAGATCATCGAGATCCCCGAGCACCCGTACTTCGTCGCCGGTCAGTTCCACCCGGAGTTCCGCTCGCGACCGTGGGAGCCGCACCCGCTCTTCGCGGGGTTCGTGCGCGCCGCCCTGGAGCACGCAAGCGGTGCGAGTGGCGGTGCGAGGTGAGGCCATTCGATGGCCGAGCCGAGTCTTTCAGATCCCAGCCGTGCGAGGTGAGGCCATGACCGGCGAGCCCAGGACCGAAGGCGTCCGGATCGGCGCCCTCACCGTCGGCGGCGGCGCGCCGCTGGCGCTGATCGGCGGCCCGTGCGCGATCGAGGACGAGAAGCATGCGCTGATGACGGCCGAGCGGCTGGCCACGATCGCGGCCGAGCGCCGCGTGCCATTCATCTACAAGTCGTCGTACGACAAGGCCAACCGGTCGTCGATCAACGGCTATCGCGGTCCGGGGCTGCGGGAGGGGCTCCGCATCCTCCGCAAAGTGCGCGACACGCTCGGCGTCCCCGTCCTCTCCGACGTTCACCAGGTGTCCGAGGTGGCGCCGGCGGCGGAGGTGCTCGACGTGTTGCAGATTCCCGCCTTCCTCTGCCGGCAGACGGACCTCATCCTGGCCGTGGCGCAGACCGGGA
Source organism: Candidatus Rokuibacteriota bacterium (assembly GCA_003221635.1). Classification (GTDB taxonomy): domain Bacteria; phylum Methylomirabilota; class Methylomirabilia; order Rokubacteriales; family CSP1-6; genus AR31. The sequence continues at coordinate 2,353 of QHSR01000306.1, forward strand.
AGCCGGTGAACGTCAAGAAGGGGCAGTTCCTCGCGCCGGGCGACATGAGGAACGTCGTCGACAAGATCCTCGCGGTGGGGAATCGCTCGATCCTGCTCACCGAGCGCGGCACCTCGTTCGGGTACCACAATCTGGTCGTCGACCTGCGCGGCCTGGCGGACATGCGCGCGCTCGGCTTCCCCGTCGTCTTCGACGCGACCCACTCGGTGCAGCTGCCGGGCGGCGCCGGCGACCGGTCGGGCGGCGAGCGCAAGTACGTTCCCGCGCTCGCGCGCGCCGCGGTGGCGTTCGGCGTCGACGCGCTCTTCATGGAGATGCACGAGGATCCGGACCGCACGCTGCCGGACGGCCGTCCGCTCTCCGACGGCCCGAACATGCTGCGCATCGACGACCTACCACGGCTCCTGCGGGAGCTCGGCGCCATCGAGGCGGCGGTCCACCCGTGAGCGCCGAGCGCGCTTCGAGCGCGCGGTGGAGCTTCTCCGCGGCTGCAGCGGGCGGGTCATCGTGACCGGCATGGGCAAATCGGGACTGATCGGACGCAAGATCGCCGCGACACTCGCGTCGACCGGGACGCCGGCGTACTTCCTGCACCCGGCGGAGGGCGTTCACGGCGACCTCGGCATGGTGGCGCGCGGCGACGTGGTGCTCGCGCTGTCGAACTCCGGCGAGACCGACGAGGTGCTCGCGATCCTGCCGCCGCTCAAGCGGCTCGGGGTGCCCATCGTCCTGCTCACCGGGAATCCGACCTCCTCGCTGGCCCGGCAGTGCGAGGTCGTCCTGGACGTGAGCGTGGCGGAGGAGGCGTGCCCGATGAACCTGGCGCCCACGTCGAGCACGACGGCGGCTCTCGCGGCCGGGGACGCGCTCGCCCTGGCCCTGCTCGACCTGCGCGGGCTTCGCCCGGAGGACTACGCGGCGCTGCACCCGCGCGGCACGCTCGGCTGGCGCGCGCTGTTTCGCGTGGCGGACCTGATGCTCGTGGGGGATGCCGTGCCGATCGTCCCCGAGTCGACGCCCCTGCGGGAGGTCATCATCGAGATGACCCAGAAGCGCAAGGGCATGACGACCGTCGTCGACCGCGAAGGCCGGCTTGCGGGGGTGATCACCGACGGCGACCTCCGGCGGCTCCACCTTCAAGACGGGTCGATCGACGACCTCACGGCCGGCCAGGTGGCCAGTCGTGAGCCGAAGATGATCCGTGCCGACGACCTGGCTGCGAAGGCGCTCGAGGTGATGGAGACCTGGCAGATCACCAGCCTGGTGATCGTCGACCAGGCTCGGCAGCCGGTTGGCATCATCCACATGCACGACATCCTCCGGGCGAAGATCGTATAGTTTTCAGGGTGTTTCCGCTTTTACGTGAGTCGGTCTTGTGCTAGCGTGGTACCGAAATTGCATTCCGTAGGACGTTCCTTTTAGAATCGACTAGAATCAACAGAGCGATGAAGACACACCGCCTCGCTGCTGGAATTCTCGGAATTGTCGTCGCCTTCGTGCTCCTGGTGGCAGGCACGCTGATCGCCAAGAGCCGAACAGCGACCGTCGAGCCGACCGGCCCGGCCGTCTCGAGCGCAGACCTCCGGATCAAAGAGGCCCAGATCGAAGAAGAGGCCGGGGGGGTGCGCTGGAGGCTCACGGCAGACCAGGTCCTGACCTTCGACGCCGCGGGACGGACCGCGCTCCGGAAGATCTCGGTCAAGGTGTTCGAGCGCGACCGATCGTGGACGATCGTGGGTGAGGAGGGCGACCTGTTCCACGCGACCCGGAACATCGAAATCCGGAACAACGTCGTGGTCACGTCGAGCGACGGC
>QHSR01000201.1:0-375 GCA_003221635.1 Candidatus Rokuibacteriota bacterium
CGGGACTGCAGATGCTGGTACGAGAGCTCGCGCGGCGACAGCATGAGCTGGCGGTACTCGCCGTTCACGACATAGCGGTCGTTGTCCACGTCGACGAACTTGTAGTAGGTCCGGATCTCCTGGAGCTGCGCGAACGTGCGGAGGAGGGGCCGGTAGTCCCACAGGCGGATGTTCTTGATCGTCGCCGCATTGCGCTCGAGCGCCCGCGCGTCCAGCCCCTCGTCGGCCGGGAATTCACGCTCGACGATGCGGTCGAGGCCGTACGCCTGGCGCGTCATGCGGATGTTGTGTTCGATGAACGGACGCTCGGCCGCGAGCTCGTTGGGCGTCACCCGCAGGCGCTGCAGCAGCGCCGGGTAGATGCCGAGGCCCACC
>QHSR01000201.1:485-10284 GCA_003221635.1 Candidatus Rokuibacteriota bacterium
GAGAAGACCAGCTCGAACCGATCGAGCCAGAACCCGACCGCCTTCAGCGCGAGGGCCAGCGCCCCCAGGACCAGCAGGTGCGTGCGGGCGCCCGCCGCCAGCCGCGGGCCGCGGCTCGTCAGCACGAGGCTCCGCTGGAGCACGTAGACCGCGAGGGTGAGGACGATCGTGGCGGTGACGAGGGTGATGGCCCATCCGTACACGAGCCGCCAGAGCGGCAGGACGAAGACGAAGAAGCTGAGGTCGGACCCGAACAGCGGATCGGCGGTGCCGAACGGCATCGCGTTGAAGTAGCCGAGCAGGATCTCCCAGTGGACGGTGGCCCGCATCCCGGACGCGAGCGCGATCAGCACCAGCACGACCGGCAGGAAGCGGCGGATCAGCGGCTCGATCACGACCCGGCTGGGCAGTCCGAGCTGGTCTTCGAGCTCCCAGATGACGTCGGGCGCCGCCGTGCGGGCCGCGAAGGTCAGGTTGGCGTAGAGGAAGACGAGCACGGCGATGGCCAGCGCCGCGAAGAGCGATCCCCGGAGCGAGAGGGTCTTCACGAAGACTTCCGTGTACCCGACCTCGCCGAACCAGAGCCAGTCGGTGTACAGCGGCACGACTTGCGCGACCACGCCGAGGGCCAGGAGCGCAAGGAGCAGCAGCAGGACGGGCGGCGGTCGGTTCATCAGCGGCGCCGGCGCGCGATCAGGTCCCGTGGGTCCAGGACGCCAGGTAGTCGCGCTGCGCGGCCGTGAGCTGGTCGATCTCGACTCCCATCGCCCCGAGCTTGAGCCGCGCGATCTCCAGATCGATCTCCCGTGGGACGACGAACACCTTCCGGGCCAGCGTCCGGCCGTGCTTGACCATGTACTCGGCGGAGAGCGCCTGGTTGGCGAAGCTCATGTCCATCACGGAGGCGGGATGCCCTTCCGCCGCCGTGAGGTTGATCAGTCGCCCCTCACCGAGGACGTAGAGCCGCCGACCGCTCTCGAGCGTGAACTCTTCGACGAACGGGCGCACGCTCCGCCGGGCGCGCGCCATCGCGCCGAGCGTCTCGAGATCGATCTCGACGTTGAAGTGCCCGGAGTTGCACAGGATCGCACCGTCCTTCAGCCGGCCGAAGTGGTCGCTCGACATCACCGACGTGTTGCCGGTCACCGTCACGAACACGTCGCCCTGGGCCGCGGCCGCGGTCATCGGCATCACCGGGAAGCCGTCCATGACCGCCTCGAGCGCCCGCAGGGGCTCGACCTCGGTCACGATGACGTGGGCGCCGAGCCCCTTGGCGCGGGCCGCCACGCCGCGACCGCACATCCCGTAGCCGGCCACCACGACCGTACGTCCGGCCAGGAGGATGTTGGTCGCGCGGAGGATGCCGTCGATCGTGGACTGGCCGGTGCCGTAGCGATTGTCGAACAGGTGCTTGGTGTCCGCGTCGTTGACGGCGATGACCGGAAACGCGAGCACCCCCTCACGCTCCATCGAACGGAGCCGGATCACGCCGGTGGTCGTCTCCTCGGTGCCGCCGATGACGTCGGCCGCCAGGTCCTTCCGCGCGCCGTGGAGCTGGGCGATGAGATCGGCGCCGTCGTCCATCGTGAGCTGGGGTCGCGTCCCGAGCACCGCGGCGACGTGCCGATAATACCGGTCGTGGTCCTCGCCCTTGTGGGCGAAGACGGGGATCTCGTACTCCCGCACGAGTGCCGCGGCCGTGTCGTCCTGCGTGGACAGGGGGTTGGACGCGCAGAGCGCCAGCTGGGCCCCACCAGCCTTGAGCGTGAGCATCAGGACCGCCGTCTCGGTGGTCACATGCAGGCAGGCCCCCAGCCGGATGCCCTTGAGCGGCTGCTCGCGCGCGAAGCGCTCGCGGACCTGACGCAGCACCGGCATCGACTGCTCGGCCCACTCGATCCGCAGCCGTCCCTCGGTGGCGAGCGAGAGGTTCTTGACGTCGTGCTCGACCATGAGGCGTTGTCCTTTCTTCCGGTTCAGGCGGGCAGAGCCGCGCCGGCCCGGTCCGTCCGGGCCGGCACGGCCTCATGGGTGTGCCGGGCTATGCTCCCGCGTCGTCGCGCAGATCCTTGACTCGGTCCGTCCGTTCCCAGGTGAACTCGGGCTCCGAGCGCCCGAAGTGGCCGTAGGCCGCGGTCTTCCTGTAGATCGGTCGGCGCAGGTCCAGGTACTTGATGATGCCGGCCGGCGTGAAGTCGAAGTGGCGGCGGATCAGCCCTTCGAGGACCCGGTTCGACACCTTGCCCGTGTCGAAGGTGTCGACCATGATCGACACGGGATCCGCGAGGCCGATCGCGTAGGCGACCTGCACCTGCGCCCGCTGCGCCAGGCCGGCCGCGACGATGTTCTTGGCCACGTGCCGGGCCATGTAGCAGGCGGAGCGGTCGACCTTGGTCGGGTCCTTGCCGGAGAACGCGCCGCCGCCGTGCGGACAGGACCCGCCGTACGTGTCGACGATGATCTTGCGCCCGGTGAGGCCCGTGTCGCCCATCGGACCGCCGGTCACGAAGCGCCCGGTCGGATTCACGTGGAAGACGCAGCGCTGGCGGTCGACGAGCTCGGCCGGGATCGTCGGGAGGATCACCTGCTCGATGATGTCCTCGCGGATCCGCTGGGCGCCGATCTCGGGGCTGTGCTGCGTGGAGACGACCACGGTCTCGACCGCGCGCGGCACGCCGTCCACGTACCGCACGCTCACCTGCGATTTCCCGTCGGGGCGCAGGTAGTCGATCGCGCCCGACTTGCGCCGCTCCGCGAGCCGCATGACCAGCTTGTGCGCGAGGGTGATCGGCAGCGGCATGAGCTCGGGCGTCTCCGTGCACGCGTAACCGAACATGAGTCCCTGGTCGCCGGCGCCGAGCTTGTCGACGCCCATCGCGATGTCGGACGACTGCTCGTCGATCGCGGCGATCACACCGCACGTCTCGTAGTCGAAGCCGAATTTCGCCCGGGTGTAGCCGACGTCGCGGATCGTGTCGCGCGCGATGCGGGGAATGTCGACGTAGCACGACGTCGTGATCTCGCCGGCCACGACCACGAGCCCGGTCGTCAGCAGCGACTCGCAGGCGACGCGCCCCCTCGGATCCTGGCCGATGATCGCGTCCAGCACCGAGTCGGAGATTTGGTCGGCGATCTTGTCGGGGTGACCCTCGGTCACCGACTCCGACGTGAACAGATACTCGTCCCGCGCCATCGGTTCCCTCCCGCGCATCGCGTCGGGCGATGCAAGTGGCGCCACTGTAACACGAATCATGAGCGAGGCTAAGCGGGTCGCAGCCGCCGCTTCATCTCGTCGAGCAGGGGCACCGGCCACGGGTCGGTGCCGCGGCCGACCGCCAGGTAGTAGCTCGTCCACGCCGCCAGGCAGGCGAGCCCCAGGAGCCGCGCGGGTCGTCCCCGGCCGCGCGACCAGCACTCGCTGACGTCGGCGCCGGCCGCCGTGATCAGCTCGCGCAGCACAGCGAAGCGCCGTGCGATCTCCGGCGACTCGTCGCGCTCCCGCAGAAACACCGCGTGCATCGCCGCGGCCGCCGGTGCGCGCCACGCCTCGACTTCATTGTGGTTCATCTCCGGAATGGCGCCCGCGATCGCGAACCGCTTGGCGTTCTCCTCCACCTCGGTCTTCCACCGATACGCCACGCCGCCGGTCGCCGCGCCGCCGTAGATCACCGGCATGCGGGCGTCGATGGCCAGCGCGAGCCGCTTGGCTTCGTTCTGCGCGACCGGCCGCGCCGGGACCAGCTCGTCGGTCAACGTCGTCACGACCTCGAGCGCCTCCCCGATCTCCGCGTCGGTCGCGACCTCGAGCCCGGCGTCGGCGAGGACGCGCAGCGCCGGGAAGAACAGGTACCCGAGGGCCATCCGCGGCATCAGCCCCGCGGCCAACCTCACCTGCGGCACGCCCCGCGCGGTCGCGAGCTCGGCGAGCCGCCCACCCGCGGTGAGGACCACGACGGTCGCGGACCGCTCGACGGCCGTCTCGACGGCCGAGAGCACTTCCACCGTGTCGCCGGAGTACGACGCGGCGACGACGAGGACATCCTTGCCGGCGCTCGCGGGCAGGCCGTAGCCGCGGTGGACGATGATCGGGACGTCGAGACGCTCGGCGGCGCACGCCGCGACCAGGTCGGCGCCCGCGGCCGACCCGCCCATGCCGACGAGGATCGCGAGCCGGGGCCGCGGGATCGACAGCGGCGGCGCCACGCGCAGCGCCAGCGCGGCCCGACACTGGGCGGGAAACGCCGCCAGCACGTCGCGCGCCCGGTGCGGATCCGTCCGTTCGACCAGGCCGGGATCGTCGAGCGTCATCGGCGGGCCAGCGTCACCGTCGCGACGAGCTCCCGCTCATCGTGAGGACCGAGGTCGACCCGCCAGACGAGCAGGAGCGCGGTGCCTTGATAGATCCGCTCGAACCCGCCCTCGGAGACTGACACCGTCTCGACCGGGCCCCAGGCGAGCTCGGCCGCGGGGCTCCACCGAAGCCGAGCTTCGACGCCCGCCCACTCGTCCACCAGCGCCACCGCGGCCAGAGCCTCCGCGCGGCCAGCGCTGCCGAGCGAGGGCCGGGCCGGGAGGTCGAGATATCGGTCCGGCGCGTTCCCGGCGGTGAGGGCCAGGTTCCACTGCACGCCCCAGCGTCCGGTGAGCCGGTGACCCGACGTGGACCGCAAGCGGTAGCGGACTTCGATCGTCGCCTCGCGGATCGTCACCCGCTTCTCGACCGCAAGCGGCGCCTGCGGCGTCGGCGCGCGCGCGAGCACGACCGCGACACCGTCGGCCTCCGCTCGCACGACGCAGCCAAGACGTTCCTCGCCGACCACGGCGCGGGCGGCTGCCCAGGGAGCGACGGGATCGAGCGGCGTGGTGTCGTCCTCGAAGAACCCTTCGATCAGCGACCCGCGCCGGAACTTGTCGTAGGCGAGCAGGGCGTCGAGACCGGCTTCCTTGGCCGTGGCGGCTTCGTGGATCGTTCTGGCCGAGTCCGATGGGCCGGCGGCGGCGCGCGCCCGCACGCGGTCGTGATACGCCTCGAAGCGGCGCGCCAGGACGTCGGCGACGTCGAGGCCCGCCCCGAAATACCCCAGCTCCGTGAGCATCCCGCCCGCGTCGGGATCGAGCGTGACGGTGAGCGCGCCCGTACGCACGTACACTTCCGCCCGCCCGTCGCCATTGCCGTCCTCGCGCGTCCAGGCGACCTCCGGCGCGGCGCCCGACTCGACCAGCGATCGCTCGGCTTCCAGGAGCGCCGTCTTCACCGCCCGGCGCAGGTGCGGAAGGTAGCAACCGCCGAACACGCCATGCCAGTACGCGTCGTTGGCCTGCCCGCGCCAGAGCGCGACCCGACCCCGCGCGAGCCGCGCGTCGTCGGGACGCTCGGCGAGCGCGGCGTGGATCGCGCGCGAGAGACGAAGCATCTTCCAGTGCGTGTCGCCGACTTCGGGGTACTTGACCAGGAAGCTCCGCCAGAAGCCACCGCGGAGCAAGCCCGTCAGCCGCTCGCCGTCGGGAAGGCGGCCGATCTCGTCCCGGGCCGCCTCGAGCGCGCGCGCGGCCTGCGCCGGCAGCGCCCACTCCCCCATCTCCCGGTACGAGGCGGTCGGCAGATAGACACGCCCGCTCGCCGGAAGGCGCTCGACGACGTCCGCGAGCGTCGTCAGCTCGAGCCAGCTCGTGGAGAGAAGGCGGTCGAAGAAGCGGTCGAGCCATCCTCCGGCGTAGACGTGGGCGTGGGTGCCCGGCCAGGCCCCGAACTTCTCGCCGTCGTCGACCATGGTGAGTGCCGACACGCTGCCCCGCCGTCCGTCCAGGTACTCGAGCGTCTTATCCACGTCGGCGAACGGGATCAAGTAGCGCAGCGGCTGGCTGATCGGGAAAACTCGGAGGCTGGCGCCTTGCTCGTCCGTCAGGTAGTACCCGCCCAGGGCATCGGTGTCCAGCCCGGCGAGGGCGAAGTGGCGGTCGTCGACGAGCACGTACTCGACCCCGGCCTCGCTCAGCACGCGCGGAAGGTGCGGCTCCCAGACCCGCTCGGCGAGCCACATCCCGCGGGGGCGCACGCCGAAGTGCGCCTTGAGGAACGCCGTCAGCCGCTCGATCTGGCCGACCTTGTCATGGTCGGGCAGCACGGCGAGGATCGGCTCGTAGAATCCGCCGGTCAGGAGCTCGACCTGGCCGCGAGCGGCGATGGTGCCGAGCAGGTCGAAGGTGCGCGGCGCCGATTCGCGCAGCCACTCCAGAAGGCTGCCCGTACAGTGAACGCTCAGCCGCACTTCGGGACGCGCGTCAAGCCGTTCGAAGAATGGTCGGTAGGCGCGCTCCGTCGCCTCGACGAGGACGTGGTCGAAGTTGCCGATCGGCTGATGGTTGTGAACACCGAAGCAGAACGCCAGCCGGTCCATTTCCCGCGCGCGGACCCTCACTCCCGCTGGAGGTCGCGGTGCACGACGGTCGCCGCGTAGCCGATGCCGGTGAGGAACCGCTTGAGCTCCTCCGCGACGGTCACGGATCGGTGGCGGCCGCCGGTGCAGCCGATCGCGACGGTCAGATACGCCTTCCCCTCCCGCTCGTAACAGGGCAGGACGAACCTCAGGAAGTCTTCGAGACGGCGGAGCAGCTCCTTGCTCTCCGGGTGGTTCAGGACGAAGGTGCGCACGCGCTCGTCACGACCGTCCAGGCCGCGCAGCGCGTCCACGAAGTGGGGATTGACCAGGAACCGGACGTCGAACACGAGATCGGCGTCGAACGGGACCCCGTGCTTGAACCCGAACGACACCAGCGAGGGCGCGAGCCCGGGTTGCGTCTTCGGCGCGACGTAGAACTCGACGAGCCGGTCCTTGAGTTGGTGGACGGTCAGCGCGGACGTGTCGACGATCCGGTCGGCGACCTCGCGGAGGTCGGACAGCGCCTTGCGCTCGGCACGGATCCCGTCCAGCGCGTTGCCGTCGCCGGCCAGCGGATGGCGCCGCCGCGTCTCGTGATAGCGGCGCACCAGCGCCTCCTCGCTCGCCTCCAGGAAGAGCACCTCCACGGCGTGACCGCGCGCCCGGAGCTCACGGATCGTGTCCAGCAGGCGCGAGAGGTACGCGCCCTCCCGCACGTCGACGCCGAGGGCCACGCGGTGGATCGGCTGCTCGGAGCGCATGATCAGGTCGGCGAAGGTCGGGATGAGGGTCGTCGGCAGGTTGTCGACGCAGAAGAACCCCATGTCCTCGAAGCACTTGATCGCGAAGCTCTTGCCGGCCCCGCTCAGCCCCGTGATGACGACGAACGACAGGGGCGCCGGCATCGCGCTAGGCTCCGGGGCTGGTGGCGTCGGCCGCCGGGCGACGGGATCGTGTCCGCCGCCGGCGCGTCCGCGCCTCGCGCATCTGTCGGCGGAGGGTGTCGATGGCGCCCTCCACGGCCGTCAGCAGATGATCGGCGCGCGCCGCGCTCGAGAAGCTGCGCCGTCGCGTGCGCGCGACGAGCCGCGCCGTCCGCTGGAACCGCTCGGACCCGCAGGTGACCCGCAGCTCGAGCGTCGGCGGCCCGACGCGCGTGAGTCTCGCGGCCTTCCGCTCGACGAGCGCCTTGAACGCCGTCGTCAGCACCACCCCGCGCCCGCTGATGATGAGCTGCATCGGGGCTCTCTCCTCGCGGCCCGCGTCGGGCGCCTCACCGCTTCCGCGGCGTGAGACGGCGCTGGTGCGAGGGCAGGATGCCGAGCTCCTCGCGATACTTGGCGACCGTGCGTCGTGCGATCGTGAGCCCACGCTTCTGGAGCGCTTGCGCGACTTCCTGGTCGGACTGCGGCTTTGCCGGGTCCTCGGCCGCCAGGATGTCCTGGATCATCTTCTTGACCGAGACCGACGACACCATCTCTCCGTCGCCCGACGCGATGCCGCTGTGGAAGAAGAACTTCAGCTCGAACAGCCCCTGGGGCGTTTCGACGTACTTGTTCGTCGTCACCCGGCTGATCGTCGACTCGTGCATGCCGATGTCCTCGCCGACGTCGCGCAGCGACAGCGGGCGGAGGTGCGGCAATCCCCGGTCCAGGAACTCACGCTGGAACTTGACGATCGATTGCGTCACCTTGCGCAGGGTCCGCTGGCGCTGGTCCACGCTCTTGATCAGCCACAGCGCGGACCGGAGCTTTTGCTCGACGTATTGCTTCGCCTCGTCCCCGGAGCCGGCGCCCCGGAGGAGCGATCGGTAGAGCGCATTGACCCGGAGGCGTGGGATGCCGTCCTCGTTGAGCACGATGGTGTAGTCGTTGCCGAGCTTGTACACGAAGACGTCGGGCACGATGTAGCGCGAGTCGTTACCGCCGAACCGCCGGCCGGGCTTCGGCTCGAGCCCCATGATTTCTTCCACCGATTCCATGATCCGGTCGACCGCAAGCTTCATGGCCCGCGCGATGTCCTGATAGCGCCGGCGGCTCAGGTCGTCGAAGTACGTCTCGATGATCTCGACCGAGACCGGGTCGGGAAGCGGGTCGCGCTTCAGCTGGAGCAGCAGGCATTCCTGGATGGACCGCGCCGCCACGCCGGGAGGGTCGAAGCCCTGCACGAGCTCGAGGACCCGGGTCACCTCCTCGGCGGTCGCGTTGCACCGCTGGGCGATCTCCTCGAGCTCGGCCCGGAGGTATCCGTCCTCGTCGAGATTGCCGATGATCTCCGCGCCGATCCGTCGCACGGCGGCGTCTTCCGCGACGAAGCGGAGCTGCTCCTCGAGATGGTCGGCCAGCGAGACCTGGGTCCGGACGACGTTCTCGAACGGCAGGTCTTCGCGATCCTCCTGCGAGACCAGCGAGCGCTCCTCGTGATCGTCATCGGCCGACATGACCGCGTTGAAATCGAACGGGAGCTCGTCCGTCTGGCGTTCGGTGGTCGGCGGCGCGTCCGTCGAGACCTGCTCGACCGTCGGCGCCGGCGGGGAGTCGGGGGTGACGGGCGCGTCGGCGGGGGTCTCGGGCGTGTCCGGCGTCACCTCCTCGAGCATCGGATTCTCGAGGAGCTCCTTGGCGACGACCTCCTGGAGCTCGAGCGTGGAGAGCTGCAGCAGCTGGATCGCCTGCTGCAGCAGCGGCGTCATGACGACACGCTGGCTCTGCCGTAACGAGAGGCGCGCCTCCATGGCCATGAGAGTTCTCTGACCTCCGGCTAGAGCGCGAAGCGGTCGCCGAGGTAGATCTCTCGGGCGACCGAGTTGTTGGCGATCTCGGTCGCGGTGCCGGCGACCAGGATCTTGCCGTCGTAAAGGATGTAGGCACGGTCGGTGATGGCGAGGGTCTCGCGCACGTTGTGGTCCGTGATGAGAATGCCGATCCCGCGCTCGCGAAGCCGGGCGACGATCTCCTGGATGTGGCCGATCGCGATGGGATCGATGCCGGTGAACGGCTCGTCCAGCAGGAGGTATTGCGGCGAGGTCACGAGCGCACGCGTGATCTCGAGGCGGCGACGCTCGCCACCGGAGAGGGTGTAGGCGGGGTAGCGCGCCAGCGCCACGAGGTCCAGCTCTCCCAGGAGCTCGCGCGCGCGCTCCCGGCGCTCGGCGCCCGACAAGTCGAGCGTCTCGAGGATCGCCAGCAGATTCTCCTCGACCGTCAGCTTCCGGAACACCGACGACTCCTGCGGCAGATAGCCGAGGCCCTTCCGGCACCGCTGGTACATCGGGAGCGCGGTGATCTCCTCACCCTCCAGAAAGATCCGACCGCCGTCCGCCGCAAGCAGGCCGACCATCATGTAGAACGACGTCGTCTTTCCCGCGCCGTTCGGCCCCAGCAAGCCGACGATCTCGCCCCGCTGGATGTCGAGCGAGA
>QHSR01000307.1 GCA_003221635.1 Candidatus Rokuibacteriota bacterium
CTCGGGACCACCGACGCGATGGTCATCTACGTGCGGCGCCGGCTGATCGACGCCGCCCGAGCGCTGCACGACCAGGGCGTGGTCCCGCCGAACGTCGACGACCCGAGCATGTGCCGCGTGCGTCCGGCTTCCGTCCTGCTGCCCGAGGGCGAGAGCTGGATGACCTCCACGGAGAAGGCGCGCCAGTCCGACGCGGGCGTCCCCATCGCCTGGGTGCCATTCGCATCGTGAGCGCGTCGCCGCCCGAATCCGACGCTCCACGGGACCTGGCCTACTACGAGGCCGTGCCCTACCTGCTCGTGGTGGAGTCGGTCGAGTGCGGCGGTGAGTGGCTGCGGCGCGCCGAGCACCCGGAGCTGCCCGGTTGCGTCGCCGAGGCCCCCTCGGCCGTGGAGGCCATGGAGAAGCTCGAGCAGGCGCGACTCCGCGTGCTGCGGCAGCTGTGGGACCACGGCATGCCGATCCCCGTCCCTCGCCCGCCGCTGCGGGGCGCGGTGACGGGCTAGTATCCCCGCGCGCGATCCACCAGATTCAGGAGCGGCGCACCATCCAGGTACCGTTGCAGATTTTCCGCGAAGAGCGTGCAGCAGTCGTCGTCGTAGCTCGCCACGAAGCCGGAGACGTGGGGCGACACGATGATGTTGTCGACCGTGTACAGCGGGTGCCCAGGAGGAGGCGGCTCGTGTGTAAAGACATCGACGGCCGCACCGGCGATGTGCCGCTCCGCCAGCGCCCGCGCGAGCGCCACCTCGTCGACGCTGGCGCCGCGCCCCACGTTGATGAGGTACGCGGTCGGCTTCATGGCGTGAAGCTCGCGTGCGCCGATCATGTGGCGCGTCTCGCGCGTGAGCGGCGCGCACATCACGACGACGTCTGACCGGGCCAGCAGTTCCTGCAGGCGGTCGGGCGCAAGCCACTCGTCCGGCAGGACGCCCGCGGGATCGCCCGTGCCGGGCGGGCAGTAGCCGGGATCGGCGCGGCGCGCCGGATCTCGCTTGCACGCCAGCACGCTCATCGAAAACGCGGTCTTGGCGATACGCGCCAGCTCGCGCCCGATGCTGCCGTAGCCGATGATGCCGAGCGTCGCGCCCCGCATCGGGGTCGGCACGAACAGCGGCCACCGCTGCTCGTCGGGCGGCCAGGTGCCCCTGCCCTGCCATTCCACCATCCGCGGCAGGCGATGCGCCAGCCCCAGCAGGACCGTGATCGCGTACTCGGCGACCGTCGCGGCGTGCACGCCGCTCGCGGTCGTGAGCGCGATCGCGCTGTTCGCGTAGATCGGGTGATCGTAGAGCGTGTTCACGCCCGCCATGTGCACCTGCACCCACTTGAGATTGGGCGCGCGGGATGGATCGCGCGGAAGACTTCCCGCGTAGAGAACGTCCGTGGACGCGTAGTCAGCGGTCTCCGGATCGCCGCGCGTCACGGTGAGTCGCGACGAGACCCGGCGCAGCCGGGCCAGCTGCGCCTCGTCGAAGGGCGTCGTCACGAGCACGTTCACTTCGACTGCGTGAGGGCGCGCAGCGTCTCCTCGAGACGCTTCTGCTCGGCCCCGTAGGTCGCCCAGTCGCCGCGTCGTAGCGCCTCCTGCGCCCGCGTCCAGCTCTCCCAGGCGCGCTGGACGAGCTGCCGCGCGCCGGTCGCCCCGGCCGCCGGCGCGGCGGCCGCTGACGGCGCGGCGGCGGTCACGCCCGGCGCGCGTCCGCCGAAGATGTGGGCGAGGGATTGCTCGAGCGTCGGCTCCATGGCGATCTGGTTGCCGTACGCCACGATCACCCGCCGCAGCTCGGGCAGCGCGCCCTGCTCGGAGGCGGCGAGGTAGAGGGGCTGGACGTAGATCAACGACTGGTCGATGGGGATCGCCAACAGCGAGCCGCGGATGATCGTCGAGCCGCGCTGGCCCCAGAGCGCCAGCTGCTGGGCGATGACGGGGTCCTGGTCGATCCGGGCGTCGATCTGCCGCGGCCCGTAGACGAGTTTCTGCTTGGGGAAGTTGTAGACGATCAGCCGCCCGTAGTTCGGCGGATCGGAGCGGGCGGCCATCCACGCGATCATGTTGTCGCGTCGCGCCGGGTTGAAGAGGGTGAGCAGGATGAACTCCTCTTTCTGCTCACCCGGCGGCCGCATGATCGTGTAGTACGGCTCCATGTCGCGGTCGCGGCCCTCGATCGCCCGCCGCGGCACGGCCCAGAGGTCTTCCTTGTTGTAGAACACCTGCGGATCGAGCATGTGATAGGTCGCGTACTTCCGCGCCTGGATGGCGAAGAAGTCCTCGGGGTAGCGGATGTGGCGCCGGAGCCCCTCCGGCATCCGGTCCAGGGGC
>QHSR01000202.1 GCA_003221635.1 Candidatus Rokuibacteriota bacterium
TAGCGGACGATCTTGCTCGGGTCGAAGCGATCGAACGCCCCGCGTACCGCAAGGCGTTCGATCGCTTCGACCCGAGCAAGATCGTCCGCTACACCGACGCCCGCGTCGTTCATGAGGCGCCGGACCCTGGCGTCGGTGTAGCGGACGATCTTGCTCGGGTCGAAGCGATCGAACGCCTTGCGGTACGCGGGGCGCTTTCTCAGGATCGTCGACCAGCTCAGCCCCGCCTGCGCCCCCTCCAGAATCAAGAGCTCGAAGAGCCGTCGGTCCCGGTGGAGCGGCACGCCCCACTCTCGGTCGTGATAGCGGATCTCGAGCGCTCCCCTAGCCCACGCGCACCGGCGATTGTCGACCGACTCACCCGGGACCCGATGGTACTACTGCTTCGGCCCGACGGCGGCGCCTCAATCGATCCCGGAGAGAAAGGAGCCGCGGCGCGTCCTTCACCTCGAGCCGTCACTGAACCGCCACCACCTGGACCTTCACGTCGGTCGCGCCCGCGACCGTACGGTAGAGGGGTCAGCGCCCGCGGTAGGTCGCGACGAGCTCGTCCGCCTGCGATTGGCTCACGCCGGCGATCTCGAACGTCATCGTGACCATGGCAAACCGATTCGGCTCAGCCGCGGTCCGCGCGCCCTCGATTGTGACCTGGATGGCCTTCATGGGAATGCCCGAGTCCCGGGCGTGCATCTCGATGAGGGTGACCCCGCAGGACGAGACGCCTGCCAGGAACGCCTCGCTGTTGGTGAAGGCGTCCGCCTGGGGCCTGGATGAGGAGTCGAGGACGACCCCGTAGCCCCTGGCCTCGCTCCGCGCCCGTCCGAGGATGCCACTGTTCGAGGACTTCACCGTGTCGATCTTCATGTCGCTCACCTTCATACCTCCTCTCAGGTCTTGCCAATCTACCCTGCGATATATCACACGTTGAGCCCCCGGCGCTGGAGGCCTCCTTTTTCCTGGAGCCGCCGGGCTGCTCATCGCCTACGATGGATTCTGATGGCGATTACGTCCAGGTCCAGCTCACTCCAGCAGGCGGCATCGGCGGTCTTCGCCGTGACGACGGTCGTGCCGCTCCTGGTCTTCGTCTGGACGCTCCACCGCCTGGGCGTCCTCTCGCAGGTCCAGTCTCAGATGGGCCTCGGCCTGGCACTGGGGATCGCGCTCGTGGGCTTCTACATCTTCCGTCGACTGATGGGGCAGATGTCACACCTCATCCAGGGCCTGGGACGAGTCGTCCAGCACGGCATGCGTCCGACTCAAGAACCGCGGGGGAACGGACGCGCCGCCGGATTGGTGACCGAATACCGTCCGCCCGTCCGGGACCACGGGGCTGAGCCGGCGGTGGCCGCGAAGGTCACGCCACCGGTCTCGGGCCGTAGCGCGACCGCCGCCGCACCGGCGACACGTTCGCCCGCGCCGTCCTCGGCGGAACCGGCGCAACTCCTGCACCGCAGTACGCCGGTCCCCGGTCTCGGGATGATCCAGGAGGTCGACGACCTGAACCACGCGATGGCGAAGCTATGGATGGCCGAGGCCGCCGCGTACAAAGGACGCCGTGTCGCCCTCTCGATCATGAATGCGCGCGTTCCACTCACCGGCACGCTCATCGAGCTGACGCACGACGGGCTCCTGATCGATCAGGACGGCGGCGGGCAAGTCGCCGTCAGCTACGGCCGGCTTTCCGGAATCGACACCGCGTAGTCCTCCTCGAATCTTCACCTCGCCAGCACGCCCCAAACTGACGTAGGATACGCGCACGTTCGCCGTCCGCGGCGAGTCCATGGGAGGAACCCCGCGATGCCGCATGACCTGGTGATCAAGAACGGGACGGTAATCGACGCCGACGGCCAGGTGGTCATTCCATGAGCTGGACGCTGGAGCAGTTCTCGGCCGCCTGTCAGCGCGCCCTCACGGACGATCCCGGCCCCGGGGGCCGGAAGAAGGTGTGCGAGATCGTCCACGATGTCCTGAAGGACGAGGCGTTCCTCGCCCGACATGTCGGCGACGACGTGCCCGAGCGCAAGATTCTCTACGAGGACCCGCAGCTCGGCTTCTGCATCCTCGCCCACGTCTACCAGGGCGCCAAGGAGAGCAATCCGCACGACCACGGTCCGTCCTGGGCGATCTACGGTCAGGCCCGGGGAGAGACCGTGATGAGCGACTGGGCGATTGTCCAGGCCGCCGCCCCGGACAAGCCCGGCAAAGTGCGTCTCGTCACGAGCTATACCCTGAAGCCGGGCATGGCCCACGTCTACAACGAGGGCGATCTCCACTCGCCGCGGCGCGAGGGGCCGACGCGTCTCATCCGCATCGAGGGCACGAACATGGACAAGGTGCGCCGGCTCGCCTACGAGCGGGTGTGAGCACAGGGGGAATTGATGACGCCAGCGAGCGCGCTGAGCTACGGGGTCGTCGAGGGCTGGGAGCAGCTGCCAACCGGGTATGCGCACCGCGACGTCGCCGGTGTCGCGATCGACGCCGAGGATCGGGTCTTCCTGATCTGCCGCGGGGATCATCCGATCATCACCTATGACCGGAAGGGCAACTTCCTGGGCTCGTGGGGCGAGGGCCAGTTCACCCTGCGGACGCACGGGATCACCGTCGCGCCCGACGGCACGCTGTACTGCTCCGACGACGGCAACCACACCGTGCGGAGGTTCACGCCGCAGGGCAAGCTCTTGATGACCCTCGGTACCATGAACACACCGTCGGACACCGGCTACGACGGCAAGAACACCGCAACCGTCGCGCGGGCCGGTGGGCCCTTCAACCGTCCGACGAACCTCGCGGTCAGTCCGCGCGGCGACCTCTACGTGTCGGACGGCTACGGCAACTGCCGCGTCCACCTCTTCTCGCCGACCGGCGAGCTGAAGCGGTCGTGGGGAGTGCCGGGCCAGGGCCCGGGCGAGTTCTTCCTGCCCCACGGGATCGCCGTCGCCGCCGACGGCCGCGTCTTCGTGTGCGACCGTGAGAACGATCGCATCCAGATCTTCAGCCCCGACGGCGAGTACCTCGCCGAGTGGACCGACACGAGACGTCCGACGCACGTGGTATTCGACGGCCAGGGACGCGCCTACGTCTCGGAGCTCTGGTGGCAACCGGGCCAGACGTCGCGCCGCTACGGACCGGCCGGCGAGATCCGCTCCGGGCGCGTCAGCGTCTACGACCGGGACGGCCGCGTGCTCGCACGGTGGGGCGGGCCGGATCCGGTGGCGGCCGGTAGCTTCGCTGCGCCGCACGGCATCGGCGTCGATTCGCACGGCGACGTGTACGTGAGCGAGGTGACGTGGACGTTCGCGGGAAGCCGCGGCCACGTCCCCGAGAGCTGCCACACGTTCCAGAAGTTCGCCTTGAAGTCCTGAGGGTCATCGAGCCGCGTCGCGGAGGCTCGAACCGGCGGCTACGGGGCTCCGGTTCGAGCTTCTCGACGCGTCTACACTTCCATGGGTGGTCTCGGGCTCAGATCGGACAGATGAGCTGGCCGAGCCCCGCGGTCAGCTTGGCGCCCTCGTAGTCGACCGGTACGTCCACGATCGACGGGCCCGGATGCCCGAGGGCCTCCGCCAGGATGGGCCCGAGCGCTTTCGCCGAGTCCACGCGATAGCCCTTCGCGCCGAACGCCCCGGCCAGCGCGACGAAGTCCGGGTTGCCGAACTTGACGCCTGACTCCCGCCCGAGATGCGTCTGCTGCTTCCACTGGATCAGGTTGTATCCGCCGTCGCGGAAGACCACGTTGACGATCGCCAGCCCCAGGCGATGCGCGGTCTCGAGCTCCTGGCAGTTCATGAGGAAGCCGCCGTCGCCACTCACCGCCACCACCTTGCGCTCGGGATGGACGAGCTTCGCGGCGATGGCGGCCGGCAGCGCGAAGCCCATGGCCGCATACCCGTTGGAGATCAGGACGGTGTTCGGCTCATAGGCGGGGAACGTGCGGGCGATCCACAGCTTGTGGGTGCCCACGTCGGAGATCAGGATGTCCTCCCGTCCCATCTGGGCGCGGAGATCCCGCAAGATGCGCTGAGGCTTCAGCGGGAAGGCATCGTCGTCGGCGCCTTCCGCGAGCTCGGCCAGGATGAAGCGTCGGAGCGTGAGGTACGGTGTCGGGTCTTTCTGCCCCTTCACGAGCCCGCCGAGGAGCTCGATCGCCTCGCGCACGTCGGCGACGACCTCGACCGCGGGCTGATAGAAGCTGTCGACCTCGGCCGGCGTGAAGTCGATGTGAACGATCGGCTTCTTGCGGTCGGGATTCCAGTACTTCGGCGCGTACTCGACCGGATCGTAGCCTACTGCGATGATCAGGTCGGCCTTGTCGAACCCGCACGAGATGTAGTCCCGCGCCTGGAGCCCGACCGACAAGAGGCAGAGATCGTCGTCGTACGGCATCGAGCCCTTCGCCATGAACGTGTGCGCGACCGGGATGCCGTGGGCCCGGGCGAACTCACGAAGCTCTCCGGACGCCCGCCCGCGGATCACGCCGTTCCCGGCGAAGATCAGCGGGAAGGAGGCGGCCTCGATCAGGCGGGCCGCCGTCTCGAGCGCCTGACGATCCGGCGACGGGCGCCGCGCCCGTTCGGTCGAGAGCGGCGCGCCGTCGGCCGCTTCCCTCGCCACGTCCTCGGGCACCTCGACGTGACAGGCTCCGGGCTTTTCCGATTCGGCCAGCTTGAACGCCTTGCGGATCACCTCGGGGATCACCGCCGAGGTCTCGACGCGCGTGTTCCACTTGGTAAGCGGCCGCAGGTGCTCCACGATGTCCACGCGCTGGTGGGACTCTTTGTGGATGCGGTCGCGGCCGGCCTGCCCCGTGATCGCGACCAGGGGCGCGCGATCGAGGTTGGCGTCGGCGACGCCAGTCGCGAGGTTCGTCGCGCCGGGTCCGAGCGTCGCGAGGCAGACGCCCGCGCGGCCGGTCAGTCGACCATACGCGTCGGCCATGAAGGCGGCCCCCTGCTCGTGGCGCGTCGGGATGAACGTGATCCGCGAGTCCAGGAGCGAATCCAGGATGTCCAGGATTTCCTCGCCCGGCAGGCCGAACACGTAGCGGACCTCTTCGTGCTCGAGGCATTGGACGAGCAGGTCGGACGCCTTCATGCGCTTCCCCCGTCGGACGGTGATCGCTACGCGATCCAGACCGACTTGATGTTGACGAACTCGCGGATGCCGTACTCCGAGAGCTCGCGCCCGTAGCCCGAGCGCTTGATGCCGCCGAACGGCAGCCGCGGGTCCGATTTCACCAGACCGTTGACGAACACCGCGCCCGCCTCGATGCGCGCCGCTACCCGCTCGGCGCGCGCGCGGTCGCGCGTCCAGAGCGATGCGCCGAGGCCGAACACCGAGTCGTTCGCGAGTCGAACGGCGTCCGCCTCGTCCTTGGCGCGGATCACGGCGGCCACGGGCCCGAACGTCTCCTCGTCGAAGGCCGGCATGCCCTTGTCGACCGCCGCGAGCAGGGTGGGCGGATAGAAGGCGCCCGGGCCGGGCGGTACCTCACCACCCAGCAGTCGCCTGGCCCCTCGCTTGATCGACTCCTCGACCTGGCGATGAAGCTCGTCCCTGAGATCCACGCGCGCCTGTGGACCCACCTGGGTCTCGCGCGCCAGAGGATCGCCCATGCGGCGGGAACGAAGCTCGTCGACGAACCGCGCGATGAACCGGTCCGCCACCGCCTCGACGACGATGAACCGCTTCGCGGCGATGCAGCTTTGACCGCTGTTGACGAGACGCGCGTCGGCCGCGGTCACGGCCGCGGCATCGACATCGGCGTCGTCCAGAACGATAAAAGGATCGCTGCCACCCAGCTCGAGCACGGTCTTCTTCAGCGCCCGCCCGGCCTGCTCGGCGACCTTGCTGCCGGCGCGGTCGCTGCCGGTCAGCGTGACGGCGACGATGCGGGGATCCTCGATGAGGGCGGCGACCGCGGACGACTCGATCAGCATCGTGGCAAACAGCCCGCGCGGGAAGCCCGACTCGCGGAACACCTCTTCGATCGCGAGCGCGCAGCGCGGCACGTTAGAGGCGTGCTTGAGAACCGCACCATTGCCGGCCATGAGAGCGGGCGCGGCGAAGCGGAACACCTGCCAGAACGGGAAGTTCCAGGGCATCACGGCGAGCACGACTCCCAGCGGATCGAAGCGGACGTAGCTCTTGGACGCATCGGTCTCACGGGGCTGCTCGGCCAGAAAGCCGGCGGCCTGCTCCGCGTAGTAGTCGCACACCCAGGCGCATTTCTCCACCTCCGCCTCGCCCTGGACGATCGGCTTGCCCATCTCGCGGGTCATCGTACGGGCGTAGTCAGCCTTGCGCCGCCGAAGCGCACTCGCCGCTTCGCGCATCTGCTTCGCCCGCGCCCCCATCGGGACGGCTCGCCACTCGAGGAACGCCGCATGAGCGGCCGCGAGGATGCGATCGAGCTCGTAGCGCGAGGTCGGGGCGAACGTCTCCAGAACTTCCCCGGTTGCCGGATTGATCGATTGAATGCTCATGGGCTCGTCCTTCCTGAGCCCGCCAGAGCTTCGGCAGCTCGCACGACGGCGGTACTCGCGATCTCCCTCCATGGTCTCTCCGGATCCGCGGTCGTGCAATGAGACCTTCGGCCGGCCATCAGGCCGGGCGCGTCAGGACAGGTGTCGGCGGGCGAGCCCTTCGGCGTAGACCTGGAGGAGTCGATGCATCTCGCGCATCGCATCCTCGGCGGCCCGTCGATCGTCGGGCGTGCGGAGGTACTTGAGGATGGTCTTCTTCGTCTCGCCCGACTCCTCCTGCTCGACCGCCTCGTGGACCGTGTAGTTCTGGCCCCCCCACTCCGGGCGCACGCCGTAGTGCTGGACGAGGGCGCGCCCGACGGTCCGGGCGATCTCGACCACCTCCTCTTCCAGCAGCGCCGTCGCGCAGAGGGCGGCGCTCCATGGCCGATCGTGGGCCAGCTGCTGGAAGAAGTTCACGATCGCCGCCATCTCGGGAATGGCGGCGATGCGGTCGTACGCGTCCCGCGGGTAACCGAGGTCGTCACCGATCCGCCGGAAGAGCTCGTCGTGATCCGGCGTGGCTCCCACCTGACCGCTCAGATAGCCGAGATCCTCGACCAGCAGGTGACGCGCGCAGTCCTTGCGAACCTCGAAGTCGTCGCAGCGGGTGTGGATGCCGCTGAAGATCCGTGGAAACCAGGCGATCAGCAGATAGTGCTGCGCGATGTGTCCCCACACTTGCTCACGGCTCAGCCTGCCGGAGGCGAAGCGCTTGAAGTATTCCGAGCGCCTGAACGGATTTTGCTCGAGCAATTCCGCCGTGAGCGAATCGAACCATTGCTCGGTGGTCATGGTGCCCTCTCCCGGGCTGAGGATCAGCCGGCCCGGATTATAGCGGGATTCCTCGATTTCGAGTCGCGACCGGTCCTCGAGACCTCGCATCTCGTAGCGCGAGCGAGTATCATCCCGAGCATGACGTCGAGGATCCGCGTGGGGACCGGCGGCGGGCTCTGGGAGCTGGACGGGGATCAGGTGTGTCCGGTAGAGGCGTTGACCGGGCGATCCCTGACGGCGCTCGCGGTGGACGGCGCGCGCGCCTGGGCCATCGTCGGCGGCCGGACGCTCTGGGAATGCGCCGACTCCACCTGGACGGAGCGAGCCACGATCGAGGAGTCGGAGGCGACGTGCGTAGCGCCGACGCCGGCCGGGCTGCTGATCGGGACCGAGCAGGCGCATCTGCTCCGGCTGAGCGCCGATGGGCTCACGCCGGTCGAGTCGTTCGAGGCGATCGAGGGTCGCGACGCATGGTACACGCCGTGGGGCGATCCCGCCGATACCCGGTCGATCGCCAGCGCGACCGACGGCACCATTCACGTCAACGTCCACGTGGGCGGTGTCGCGCGCTCGCGCGACGGCGGCCAGTCCTGGGCGCCGTCGCTCGACATCGAGAGCGACGTGCACCAGGTCCTGGCACACCCGACGCGCGCCGAGGTCGTGCTGGTCGCCGCGGCCGCCGGCTTCGGTCTGAGCCAGGACGGCGGCGGCTCCTGGGAGTTCGTCAACGCCGGTCTGCACGCGCATTACCTGCGCGCGGTCGCTGTGGCGGGCGACACGGTGCTCGTGTCGGCCTCGACGGGTCCCCGGGGCCGCCGTTCGGCGCTGTACCGAAAGCGGCTGGACGGCGATGGGCCCTTCGAGCGCTGCCGCGATGGGCTGCCGACCTGGTTCGACGGCAACATCGATACGGCCTGCCTGGCCGCGGCCGGGCCGATCGTCGTCTTCGGCACCGAGGACGGCCGCGTCTTCCAGTCGCTCGACGCGGGCGAGCGGTGGCGAATCCTGGTCAAGGGGTTGCCGCCCGTCACCTGCGTCAGCCTGGATTGACCGCGGTGCGGCGAGTCGTTACGGCGCTCACGGTCGGGCTCCTGCTCGCGAGTGTGGTCGGAGCCTTTGCACAGATCTTCGTCGCCCAGAGCCTCGAGCGTTACTTCCGGGTCGAATGGCGGGTGACGCGCGACCGGAGGGGCCCGGCCGTCGAGGGGTACGTCTACAACACGGTCGGCCGGACGGCGGAGCGGATGCGCCTGCAGATCGACCGCGTCGACGCGTCCGGCAGCGTCATCGGGAACTCGATCATCTGGCTGCCCGGCGACCTCCACCGGAACGACCGGGCATTTTTCAGCTCGTCCGTCCCCGAGTCGGCGAGCTACCGCGTCCAGGTGCTCTCGTTCGACTGGGCGTGCGACGGCGGTGGCGGCGGGATGTAGCCGCACATCGCCTGGCCGACTGACGACTCCGAGACCGACCTGAGCCACCCACCCGACGATGCCGCTGTTGCTCCTGCTCCTCGTCCTCCTGGGGATGCTCATCCTCCTGGTCGAAGCACGCGTCCTCACCTACGCATACCGCAAGATCGGCGTCCATCCGCGGTACGCCTTCGCGGTGATGCTGCTCTCCCTTCTGGGGAGCCAGGTCAACATCCCGCTTTACTCGATCGATCGGGGTGCGACCGTGGTGGCGGTGAACGTCGGCGGGGCGCTGATCCCGATCCTCGTGTCGCTCTACTTGCTGTTCCATACGGGGATGTACCGGCGGATGCTGATCGGGGTGTCAGTCGTGGCGGCCGTCGTGCACAGCCTCGCGCAGATTGTCCCGGGCGTCGGCATTGCCGTGCCGATGATCGTGCCGCCCCTCGTCGCTGCCGGCGTCGCCCTGCCCCTCGCCTTCCGCCGGGCGCCGCCGCTCGCGTACGTGTCGGGATCGATGGGCACGCTGATCGGCGCCGACCTCATGAACCTCGGAAAGATCTCGCGCCTCGGCGCCCCCGTGGTGTCGATCGGAGGCGCGGGTACGTTCGACGGCGTCTTCTTGACGGGTATCCTCGCAGGCCTGCTCGCCTGACGGCCGGCCCGACTTCAGCGCGGTTGGGTCAGTCGCCGGGCTCGACGGCGGCCGCACCACGCAGCAGCGCGCGCGCTCTCGCTTCCCGGCGTCCGCGAACGAGGAGCAGGATGCCGGCTCCGGACGCGTCGATGACGAAATCGCGCGCGCTGCCGGAACGCGTGGGGATGGTCGCCTGGTGCGTCTCGTCGACGAGCGCGCAGGCGAGACAGATGACCAGCGCGATCCAGGCGGCGGCCCGGGTCGTTCGTCCGGGGCCCTGGACGAGCGCCCGGAACCAGAGCAGCGCGAGGACGGCGTACTCGGCAAGGTGCGCGAGCTTACGGAGCACCACGTGGATCGCCTGGAGCTTGGCGCTGGACGCGCCCGGCGCCAGCGCTTTCA
>QHSR01000308.1 GCA_003221635.1 Candidatus Rokuibacteriota bacterium
CCGCTCATCGGCCCCTTCCTGCGTCTGCTGGGCGCGCTGCCTGTCCACCGCCGCCAGGAAGGGGGCGGCGACCCCGCGCGGAACCGGGCAATGTTTTCGGCCGCGACCGCTCATCTCGGGGCGGGCCAGGCGGTGCTGATCTTTCCGGAGGGTGTGAGCCATCCCGACCCGGCGCTGATGCCTCTGCGTACTGGTGCGGCTCGGATGCTGCTCGAGGCTGAAGCCGCGGCGGGCGGGAATCGTGGTGTCGCCCTCGTGCCGGTCGGCCTCGTCTTCCATGAGCCGGGAACGTTCCGCGCGGGCCGTGCGTTATTGTTGGTCGGTGGCGCGGTCGCCACCGCTGACTGCATCGCCTTGCACGCGGCCGCTCCTGACGGGGCTGTACGCCGCCTCACCGACCGGCTCACAGCGGCACTCCGCCGGCAGATCGTAGAGGCGGACGACCGCGAGACGCTTCGTCTCCTGCGTGCGGTCGAATCCATTTCCCGGGACGACGCCCCGTCGGACGCCCGCGGGCCGTTGGCGCGCACCGCGTGGATGCAGGGTGCCATGCGGGCTTACCGCTACCTTCGTGAACACGAGCCGTGGCGAGTCGGGCACTTTCGCGCCGAGGTCGAGCGGTATCTCACGGACCTCGAACGGGCCGGCCTCTCCGACCGCGGCCTGGCCCAGCCGTACTCGGCCGGCGTCGTGGCGCGCTACGTGCTCCGCGAGGGGACGTCGCTCCTGCTGGCCCTGCCGCTCGCCCTCTGGGGGGTCGCGAGCCACGTCCTCCCGTACAAGCTGACGGCGCTGTCCGTCGGGCGGCTCAAGCCCGAACCGGACGAGGAGGCGACGTACAAGATCATGGCGGCGGTCGTTCTGTATCCGCTCAGCTGGTTGGCCGAGGGGTGGCTAGCGTGGCAGTTTGCCGGGGGGCCATTCATGGCGCTCTTCGCCGCCTTGCTGGTGCCGACGGGGTTCTTCGCCGTCGCCTGGCGCGACCGCATCGAGCGCATCGGTCGCGACGCCCGCGGCTTCTTCCGTCTCCTCCTCGATCGCGACCTCCGGCGGCGGCTGGCCGCGCGCCGGAGATCGCTCGTGGACGAGCTGGGAGCCCTCATGCGCCTCGTGCCCGAGACGGTCCTGGCGGGACCCGAAGGCCCGCCGCGCAGCTAGAGCATGTCCTGCAGCTCGGGGATGACCCAGAGCGGCTTCCGTCCGGCCGCCACTCTCTGGACGTTGTCGAACGAGTTGCGGAACGCCTTCGCCCAGTTCTCCCACGTCGGTCCCGCCGTGTGCGGGGTAATCGTGATGTTCTCGAGACCGAAGAGCGGGTGGTTCGCCGCCGGCGGCTCCTCGACCATGACGTCGAGGCCGGCCGCGGCGATCTGGCCCGACGCCAGAGCGACCTGAAGGGCCGCTTCGTCGACGACGGGCCCCCGGCAGGTGTTGATCAGGATCGCGCTCCGCTTCATCGTCGCGAACTCTCGCGCGCCCATCATGCCGCGGGTGGCGTCCGTGAGAGGCACGTGCAGCGTGACGACGTCCGAGGTGCGCAAGAGCTCCGGGAGGAGCACGAAGCGGACCCCAAGGGCGTCCTCCTGGTGCTCGGTGAGCCGGACGATGTCGTAGTACTGGACGTGCATGTCGAAGGCCTGAGCGCGCCGCGCGACCTTCTTGCCGATGGTCCCGAGGCCGACGATCCCGAGCGTTTTGCCAGCCAGCTCGTACATTCGCGTCTGAGAGAAGTCTCCGACGCGCCACTTGCCGGTGATGACGTTGTGGTGATGCCAGGCGAGCTTCTTCAAGACGGCCAGGATGAGCATCAAGGTGTGCTCGGCCACCGCGACCGAATTCGAGCCGCCATTGTTGGCGACCGGCACCCGGGCCTGGCGCGCCGCCCCGATGTCGAGACGGTCGTAGCCGGCGCTGATCAGCTGGATCAGCTTGAGCTTGGGCGCCCCGCGATAGAACTCCGCGCCGAGGCTCTCGCGCGCGAACCCCACGAAGTACTCGGCGTCTTTCATGGCCGCGGGGAACTCGGGCGTACCCTGCTCGGCGACGTGCAGCTCGAACTCGGCCGGCAGGAGCGAGCGCGCGATGTCGACGAGCGCCGAGGGGAGCTTCGGGGAGAGAACGATCTTGGTCGGCACGGCTGTCTCCTTTCTACGGGTGCGCGCGGACGGTACCACAGGGCGCGCGCCACGCGCAATTACGCCGCGGCCGCGCGAGCGGCCTGCGCCGGGCCCGAGGTTATGCGAAGAGGCCGAGCGGCGACTGCGTGGCCCTGAAGCCCGGAAAGAGGGGTGCCGACGGCGCGCCGAGATGGCGCGTGGCGACCTCGGTGAACAGGGTGCGGAAGTCCGTCGTCACGGCGAGGTCGCGGCCCTCGAAGAGCTGGTGTCGGGCGAGGCCCGGCCAGCGACCATACACGCGGCCGCCGCGCACATCGCCGCCGAGCACCAGCATCGCGGT
>QHSR01000309.1 GCA_003221635.1 Candidatus Rokuibacteriota bacterium
CTCCACGGTTTTGAACCGCTTCTTCCGCTGCGCGTCGTAGCGATAGCGCACGCAGATGAGGCGGTCACCGTACTGCGCGAGGAGCTGTTTCGTGCCCTTCTGGCCCGGCTTGAGATGCAGCCGTACCCGTGAGGTGGAAGACTTGGGCGAGCGCCGGGGTGGCGTGGCGCGTGCGGAGGGTCCGGCGGGCGCGCGATGAGGCGCGGTAAGGGGGGCCGGCGGGGCTCGGCTCGTGGACCGCGGACGCGGAGCCGCACCGGCGGCCTTCCGACGCCACCACGTACGAGAGCGGAAGCTCCATGAGAACACTGGTCATGCGGCAGCTCGCCCTCTGCAGCCAACAAGGTAGACGACGAGTCTGCGTCACGCAATGTCCCAACTCCGATACGTCGGGCGGGACGCCGAACGCTCAGCGGGTGGCGATGGCTTCGATTTCTACGCGGGCTGCGCACTGAAACGTGGTTCGCGCCGGGGGGATCAATGGGGAAGTACTGGCTGAAGACATTGTTCATATCCATCAGCTCGCGAAGATCGACCATGTAGACGGTGACCTTCACCACGCGGTCCAGCGACGAGCCGGCCGCCTCCAGAACCGCTTTGAGGTTCTCGCAGACCTGCCGGGTCTCCGCCACGATCCCGCCCTCGGCGAGCTTGCCCGTCCTGACGTCGAGGCCGAGCTGGCCAGATGCGAACACCCAATCGCCGACCTTGATCGCCTGGGACAGGGGCACCCGGGCCGGCGGCACCTTCGGCGTGTGAATCACCTACCTGCGCATGGCCGCCGGGTTCAGCGGCTCGCTCTACGGCACCAGCACGATCTTGCCGTGGTGGCCGTTCTCCATGACCGCCTCGTGGGCGCGCGGCGCCTGGCCGAGCGGCAACTCCTGGTGGATGACCGGCCGCAGCGAGCCATTGCGCAGCCCTTCGACGAGGGCCGCGTGGATCCCGACGAGCTGGGCCGGCGTCGCGTGAAAGAGGGCGACGCCGAGGATCGCGGCGTTCTTGTTCATGGCGAGCCGCGGGTTGATCTCGACGGTGCCGCGGTTGCCGATGACCGCGATACGCCCGCGCATCGCGAGGGCGCCGAAGTCCTTCTGGAGATTCACGTTTGCCAGCATCTCGAGGATGACGTCCACACCCTGACCCACGGTGAGCTTCAGCAGCTCGTCGAGATAGCCCGGTGCTGTGTGGTCGAGGACGTGGTGGGCGCCCTGCTCCGCCACCATCCGCCGTCCCTTGTCGGTCCCGGCGGTGCCGATGACGGTGAGACCGCGCGCCCGCGCGAGCTGGACGGCAGCGATGCCGACGCCGCCGCTCGCTCCGTGCACGAGGACCGATTCGCCGGCCTCGCCGTGGGCGCGATGGAAGAGCGCGTGAAAGGCGGTGGCGTAGGGGACGTTCATCGCCGCCCCCTGAGCAAAGCTCGCGTTGCCCGGCAGCGGATGAATCTGGGTTTGCTCGCAAAGCGCCAGCTCGGCGTACGCCCCGGAGAGGCTGCCGCCCACGTAGACTCGATCGCCCTTCTTGGCGCGGGTCACGGCATCCCCGACCGATTCGACGACGCCGGCCGCGTCAGAGCCCGGGGTATAAGGGAGCTTGGGTCCTCGATTATCGGTGTTCGAGCGCAGGTACGTGTCCACCGGATTCACGCCGACGGCGTGGTTCCTGACGAGCACCTGGGTGGCCCCGGGCTGGGGCGCGGGAACTTCCTCGAGCTTCAGGACGGACGGGCCACCGTACTCCGAGACGCGGATCGCTTTCATGACCATGGCTCCTTTCGTGTGTGTGGAGGGGTCGCGCTAACTCGGCCATTCGCGCACGAGCCCGGAGGTCGACCAGTCAGTGCTGACAAAGGCCTCATGAACGCGGCAACGAACTGGACCTCCGGTTGCTGGCGAATGATCGTGAGGACCACCTTGACCGAACTGGGCTCGGTGACAGCGTCGAGTTGGGCGACAAACTGGCGGTCCTTGGTGAAGAACAGATCATACCCTGAGGCGACTTCTCGGTAGAGCCGGCCATTGTCCAGCCCCTTCAGCCGCAGCGAACCGACGGAATCGACAATGTGTCCGAGCTGTCTGAGAGGCTCGATGAGACCCTCAGAGAGGTTCTCATCGAGCAGGATCTTCACGGTACCGTTAGTTCTTTCGAGTGCGCCAGCTCTTCCAGGGCTCCCCGCACAGCATCTTCGGTCAACGTCGGATACGCACGCACGATCTCGGGGATCGTCATGCCGGCAGCGAGCGACTCCAAGAGAAATGCGATCGAGATCCGAGTACCGGCGACTCGGGGCTTGCCTCCAAGATGCTCCGGATCAGCCGCGATCCACTTCATGGCAGAGCGCTCTCGTCCTGCGACATGGCCTATTCTACCGCGCGATCGTTGCGGTCGCGCTGCTCGTCACTCCTGCTTCACTTCCCCTTCAGCGTCACGTCCTCGTACGGCGCGGAGAAGATGTAGCCGGTGATGAGTCCGATCCCCGACTCCTCGACGCGCGGTCCCAGGCCGTTCATGCCGGCGTTCAGCCAGATCGGCGCGACCATCACTTTGTCGTGGACGAGCTGCTGGATGCGGTGCAGGGTCGCCTCGCGCCGCTTCGGGTCCATCTCGTTCGCCTGTTCGCTGAAGAGCCCATCGATGTCGGCATAGCCTCCGTAGGCGTATGTGCCGCCCCCGGCCAGGAAGGCCTCGATCCTGGTGGCCGCGTTGCCGAAGGCGCCGCTGCCGCCCTGGA
>QHSR01000310.1 GCA_003221635.1 Candidatus Rokuibacteriota bacterium
TGGACCGCTCCGACGTCGTCGTGGCACTGACCGATCCGCCCATTATCGGGCTCGCGGGCCTGCTCGCCGCCCGGCGCTTCGGGGTGCCGTTCGTGATGGCGTACAAGGACATCTACCCCGAGGCCGCCCGCCTGCTCGAAGACTTCCACAGCGAGACGGTGAACCGGATCCTCCTGGGAGTGAACCGCTTCCTGGCCCGGAAGGCCGACCGGGTCGTGGCGCTCGGCGACACGATGCGCCGAATGCTGATCGAAGGCAAGGGCGCCGACCCGGCGAAGACGATCGTCATCCCGGACTGGGCCGACTGCTCGGCGATCGTGCCGGGGCCCAAGCGAAACACGTTCGCGCTGGGCCACGGGCTCGGCGACAAGTTCGTCGTGATGCACTCGGGCAACGTCGGCCTCTCACAGGGGCTCGAGGCGCTCGTGCAGGCCGCGGACGAGCTCGCGCGCGTCGACGAGATCGAGATCGTCTTCGTCGGCGAGGGGGTCAAGAAGGCGGGACTCCAAGAGTTCGTGCGCACTCGTGGCCTCCGGAACGTTCGCTTTCTCCCGTTCCAGCCCAAGGAGCGGCTCCACGAGTCCTTCGCGGCCGCCGACGTCTTTGTGGTGTCGCTCAAAGTCGGGATGGCCGGCTACATCGTGCCGAGCAAGCTCTACGGCATCCTCGCGGCCGGTCGCCCCTACGTCGCCGCCGTCGAGGACGTCTCCGAGGTCGCCGCCATCACGCGCCGCTACGACTGCGGCCTCCTCGCCGAGCCCGGCAAGCCGCGCGACCTCGCGGACAAGATCCTCACGCTCTACCACGACCGGCCGCTCGCCGAGCGGCTGGGCGCGAACGCGCGGCGCGCAGCGCTCGAGTTCGATCGCCCGCTCCAGGTGAAGGCGTACTACGAGTTGTTCCGGGAGCTTGTGTGAGGACTCGAGGGAGAGTTTGTGACGGGATCCCCTCAGGTTGCCCCGACGACCAGGAGGCCACTCGCCCGCGCCGCCGTCGCGAGCGCCGCGTCGTGGGTCGCCATCACCAGGTCTTCGCCCGCCTCGTCGCGCCACGCCAGCGCGCTGGCCAGGTGAATTGCGTCGAGCGTCCCGAGCTCCGTGGGAAGCGGCTGGGCCGCGCGCGCGAGGACCGCCGGCGTTGGCGCGACCACCTCGGCCTCCTCGAGCAATCGGAAGATCGCCTCGCGTCGGGCCGCGACGTCGGAGTCCGCGAGGCCGTGTCGGAGGCGCAGTCGGTCGAGGGTGCGCAGACACTCGACCTCCACGAGCGCGCTTGCCACGCCCCGCCGCACGGCGCGCCACTCCCGGAGCGCGCCGGGTTCCCGGAGCACGATACGCAGGACCACCGAGGAGTCCAGGTAGGCCGTCATCGCTCGCCATGCCGTTCTTCGAGGAGCAAGGCGACGACGTCTGTCTTGACCCGGAGGGCTGGCGGAAGCCGCACGGCGTGGAGGCCGGGTGAGCCCGGTGGCGGGCGGCGGATCTGGAGTACCGTGCCCGGTCGACCGTATGGGACGATCCGGGCGATCGGCGTCTCGCGGTCCAGGACGATGAGCTCGTGGCCGCGGCGGACCCGCCGGAGGTACTCGCTCAAGCGAGCCTTGAGCTCGGCCACCCGAACCGTCGTCATGACCATAAGATAGCCACAAATGGTCACGAGCGCAATGTCCGCGGGCTGAGAGCGCCGAGCCAATGAACGTCCTCTTCGTCTGTACGGAGAACATCGTCCGGAGCCCGCTGGCCGTGACGCTCTTCCAGAAGCGCCAGGGCCCGGGCGGCCGACACGAAGCCCGGGCGGTGGGCACGGCGGCCCACGCGCCGCGGCGGCTCACCACGCGGGACCTGGCGTGGGCGGACCTGGTCGCGGTGATGGAGCGTGCTTCTCGAGCGGTGCGAGCGGAACGCGAGTGAAACTGTCACCCCGGCTCGGGAGGCTCACGGCATCTCCGCCGCGACGCCCGTTCGTCTGGTCAAGCGGCTCTTCGACGTGGCGATCTCCGGCGCCATCCTCGTCCTTGGGGCGCCGTTCTTCGCCCTCATCGGCATGGCGATCAAGCTGGAGGACGGGGGGCCGATCTTCTTCGTTCAGGATCGCGTCGGGCAAGGAGGCGTGGCCTTTCGCTGCTACAAGTTTCGGAGCATGGTCGCGGGCGCGGAGAAGCGAGGGCTCGGAGGGCAGGTGGCGGAGAACGACGACCGTTTGACGCGGGTCGGGCGGGTTTTGCGTGGCTGGACGCTGGACGAGATCCCCCAGCTCTTCAACATTCTGAGAGGCGAGATGAGCGTCGTCGGACCGCGGGCGTGGATCCCGAGTCAGGCCGAGCGGTGCACTGGATGGGCCCGCCGGCGGTTCGAGATGAAACCCGGGCTCGCCGGATGGGCGTGGATCCACGGCCGAAACCTGGTGCCGTGGGACGACCGCCTGCGGATGGACGTGTGGTACGTGGACAACTGGTCCCTGCGACTCGACGCGTACATTCTCGCGAGAGCCTTCGTCCTGCTGTTCCAGCGGCGCGGCGTGTATGGTCCTGGTGGGATCACGCAGGATCCCCACGTATAGGGGAGATCCAACTTAGAGAGGGAGACACAAGGGGGATGCGCTAATGTAGGGACCCCGTTATGCAGAGCGTTGCGGTCATCGGCGCCTCGGCCGCGGGATTGTTCGCGGCCTACCTCCTCGCCCGCAAGGGCGTCGACGTGCGTGTTTTCGAGCAGGCCGAGCGGCTCGATCCCACCCCTCGAACGCTCATCGTCACCAGCCGGATGCGAGACCTCCTGGGACCGATCGGGGAGCGAGCGGTTGTCAACGAGATCCGGCGGTTCGAGCTGTGCACCGACGGGCGGGTCGGGACGATTCAGCTCGAGCGGCCGGACCTCGTCATCGAGCGGTCGGTGCTCGTTCGCGAGCTGGCGGGCCACGCGGAGGCAGCCGGAGCCCGGATGCTGGTCGGACGGCGCTTCGTCGGCCTCGAGGCGAGCGGCGAAGGGCTCACGTTCGCGGTGGAGCGGATCAGGGAAGGAGGTACGGAAGGGACGTATGCCGGGACTGTCATCGGCGCCGACGGCGCCTTCAGCGCGGTCGCCCGGGCCGGGGGCTGGCCGCAGCTCGCAACCCTCACGCTCATTCAGGCTACGGTGCGACTCCCTCCCGATCTTCCCCCGGACACGACGCGGATCTGGTTCATCCCCGAGGACACGCCTTACTTCTACTGGCTCATTCCGGAGTCCCCAACGCGAGGGGTGCTCGGCCTGATCGGGGAGGGCAGGCGGGAGACCAGCCGGCGCCTCGACCGATTCCTGAAGACACGGCGGCTCGAGCCGATCGAGTTCCAGGCAGCCCGGATCCCGGGGTATGCGCGATGGGTCCCCATCCACCAGCGCGTCGGTGAGGGTGATGTCTATCTGGTTGGCGACGCGGCCGGCCAGGTGAAGGTGACAACGGTCGGGGGGCTCGTCACGGGATTTCGCGGCGCGTTGGGTGTCGCCGAGGCAATTCTGAACGGTGGTGCAAGCCGGGAGCTCACTGCCTTGCGGCGCGAGCTGAACATCCACCTGCTGATCCGCCGGGCCCTCCACCACTTCGCGCAGAAGGACTACGTCAGGGTTCTGGACTTGTTGAATCGTTCCGCGCAACGCTCGCTGGGTGCCCATACCCGGGATGAGGCCGGCAAGCTTCTCCGGCACCTGTGCCTGTTACGGCCCCGTTTCCTGTTGCTCGGCCTCCGCGTTCTTCTGACTGCTCTCTCGCAGCGGCGCCCCTAGGCTGTTCTGGGATCGCCTGGCCCAGCTCGCCAACGCGCTCCGCCCCCCTTAAAGCGGAGGGTCTTCCACTGGGCCGCCAGCGTGGGCCGGGACATGAGCCGCCACCAGCAGTGCGGCCAGCCGGTGCTGGCGAGGCTCGAGTGTGGAGGTGCAAGCTCGCCCACAAGCTGGTCTTCTCGAGGCTCCACGCCGCGCTCGGCGCCGGCTCTTCAACCGGCGGACCCGCTTCAAGTTCGGCTCCATCGGCCAGCCGCCAACCTTCAGGGAATCTCCCCCGATCCATTAGGTGATTCACCTGATTCGTTCCCCCGGGGTAAAGCACCTAGCGTGGTTAGGCGGAAACCCTTTGTCCTTCCATGCCAC
>QHSR01000311.1 GCA_003221635.1 Candidatus Rokuibacteriota bacterium
CCGTGACATCAGCAATCTCGTCGGTGCCGTGGATCGGTATGAAGCTCGTCGCTCCGTCACGCTCGAACAACGCCATTCCCCGACTGCCCCGCGTGACGAGGAGCATCCGCGCCTCGAGCCGTTCCAGCAGCTGGCGCCCGGCCTTCTCGACCGTTCGCTCGTCGTCGGCGGCCACGTCGGTGAGCTGCTCCAGCTCGGCCTCGTTGGGCGTCGCCGCAGTCACGCCCGTGAACCGCGGAAGTTGATAGCGACTGTCGACGCTGACGACCGCGCCGGCACGTCGCGCGATCGTCTTGACCTGTTCGAAGATCCGCGGCGTGACGGTGCCGTACCCGTAGTCGGAGATGACGATTGCGTCGACGTGCGCGGCGAGCGCGGTGAGGTGTGCGAGCAGGGCGTCCTCGGTAGTCGGCTGTGGCTCGCCCGACGGCTCGCGATCCAGGCGTACCACCTGCTGGCGCGTGGCCTGGTAGCCGCCCGCCATGATGCGTGTCTTCACCGGTGTCGTCCGACCGCTCTCGGTGACGATGCCGTCGGTCGGGATTCGGGCCGCACGGAAGAGCGCCATCAGCTCCTCGCCGGCGCCGTCCCGCCCGATCACTCCGATGGGGATGACCTTGGCGCCGAGCGCGTGGACGTTGTTCGCCGCGTTTGCCGCGCCCCCGAGCAGCACCTCGCGCTCGGAGAACCGCAGGATGATCACGGGCGCTTCGCGCGAGATCCGGCCGGGCTTGCCGAACAGATATTCATCGGTGATCAGATCGCCGATGACGACGACGGTCCGTCCACCGAACCTGTCGATCGTCGCGAGCATGCCGCGCAGGGCCCCGGTCACGAGCGCCGACTCCCGATCACCCAATCGACGGCGTCGAGAAGATCTTCCGCCACATGGTCGGGTGGCACCGGGAAGGCATCGCGCCGGTACTCCCATTCGCCCAGACCGTACCCGGTGAGCACGAGCACCGCCTGCGCGCCCACGGCGCGGGCGGCGACGAGGTCCGAGAGCTTGTCCCCGACCAGCGTCGAGCGGGAGAGGTCGAGGCCGAGCTCCGAGGCCGCGCGGAGCAGCAGACCGGGCTTGGGCTTGCGGCAGTCGCACACCATCCGGTAGGGCGGCTCGCCCTCCGTCGGATGATGGGAGCACACATAGATCCCATCGAGGTGTGCCCCCTCGTCCTTGAGCTGGGATACCAGCGCCGCGTTCACTGCGGCGAGCACCTCTTCCGAGAAGTAGCCGCGGGCGATCCCCGCCTGATTCGTCACGACGACGGCGGCGACGCCGGCTCCGTTGAGACGCCGCACGGCTTCGCCGGATCTCGGCTGGATTCGCAGTCGCCGGGGATGATTGACGTACCCCACTTCCTCGGTAAGCGTCCCGTCACGATCCATGAAGACCGCGGGCCTGGGACCCACGCGCGCAGTGTAAGCCCTAGGGCCTGATTCCTCAAGGAAAATCGCACGTTGCACGTGCGCAGCGCCCGTAGATCCGCGCGAACCCGCTGACTTGCGCGGCATACGTGTAGGGTTCGGCGGAGCGACGCGCCGCTTCGACGACGTCGCCTTCCCCGCGCTCACGGAAGCGCTCGAGCGCCGTCGTGATCGCCCGCGGGTCTGTCGGGCTCGCGACCGAGCCGTTGACACCATCCTCGATGACCTCCGCGCCACCCGCGCGCGCGCTGGCGACGACGGGGAGTCCCGCGGCGAGGGCCTCCAGGTGCACGTTGCCGAACGGCTCGTAGTGGCTGGGGAGCACGACGATGTCGGCGGCGGCGTACCAGCGCTCGAGATCGGCTCGGGCTCCAAGCCATGCGATCCGCTCGCCGACGCCCAGGCGAGCCGCCGCCGACCGATACGGCCGAGCGTCGCCCTTGCCAACCACGATCAAACGGCTGGCGCGATCGGCAAGCGCCGCGAATGCCTCGATCGCGGTCGCAAGCCCCTTGCGCGCGAAGCCGCTGCCGACGAAGAGAACCGTGAAGGCGCGGGCGGGAACGGACGCCTCGGCCCGCGCGACCCCGCGATACTGCTCGCGATTCCGCGGATGGAAACGCTCGAGATCGACGCCGTTGTACACGACCGTCAGACGCCCGGGCGTCACACCGTACAGGGACTCGATCTCACGTCGTCCGACGTCCGCGATGGCCACGATGTGCGGCGTTCGAGCGAAGACCCGCCGCTCGAGCGCCAGGACGATCCGGTGATAGAGGCCACGGCCGCGCGGCCCCTCCTCGCTCGCCAGATACGCCCGGTGACATCCTTCGCCGGCGCGATACACGTCCTGGCGAAGCGTGCGCTCGTGGCTCTGGACCACATCCCAGCTTCCGCGCGCGACCGCGATCCGGGCGTTGATGGCCAGTGCCAGAACCCGCGCCGCCGACGGCAACGGCGGCAGCGGCAGGGTGTGGAGCGTGACCCCCCCTACCGGCGCCTGGCCGCGGGGGCTGAGCAGGTGGACGTCGTACCCATGCTCCACGAGCGCCGTCACGAGGCCTGCCGTCGCCCGTTCGACTCCGCCGTGGAAGACGAACGGCCGCGCGATGATGAGGAGCTTCATTGGAGCGGGGGCCGTGAGGCCGGCTTTGACCGAGGGTGGCCTGACACCGACGCGCGTGGCTCCGACACGCCCGCTCTCGCCCGGGGCGCGACCGACGCGCGTGGCTCCGACACGCCCGCTCTGGCCCGGGGCGCGACCGACGCGCGTGGCTCCGATACGCCCGCTCTGGCCCGGGGCGCGACCGACGCGCGTGGCTCCGATACGC
>QHSR01000120.1:0-9077 GCA_003221635.1 Candidatus Rokuibacteriota bacterium
AGCCGATCAGCCGCGAAAGATTTCCCAAGCTGGACGTCGCCGGTTCGAATCCGGTCGGCCGCTCCAATTCAAGGGGTTACGGGTCACCGTAACCCCTTCTGAATTCCAGCCTGGAAGCTGGACGTCGCGAGTATTGAATCCGGTCGGCCGCTCCAAGAAGCCGAGTGGTTACGGAGAGGCGCAAATCCCGTGGTCATTCTCCAGTGTCCGTCGAGTGACCATCCAGTGACCACTGCTGCCCTCACAGCCCCTCGTCCGCTAGCCCCTTCGCGGCGAGCGCCCCGTCCCCGCCCACGTAGGTTCGGAATGAAGCGGTGGTATCACTCGGCGCTCGGCTACGAGCTCGTCAAGTCGCTGCAGGAGCTTCGCGAGACGTTGCGAGCGCTCGGATCGCTGGCCGACTACCTGGAGCGGAACCCGAGCGCGTTACTGTACGGGGCTCGCCGTCCGAGCGCGAACGGAGGCCGATGATGCGCGTCCAAGCCAGCCGCTTCGCCTGGTTGCTCACGGCCGGTGTGCTGGCCCTGGCAGGCTGCATGTCGGTCGCCGATCCGACCAAGTACTACGTGCTCTCGCCGACGGCGCCGCGCGACCCCACGCCCACATCCTCCGCATCAAGTGTCGCCGTCGGCGTCGGTCCGGTGCTGATTCCCGGTTATCTCGGCCGGGTGCAGATCGTCACGCGTGACGCAAACGACGAGGTCGCCGTCGCGATGTACGACCGCTGGGCGGAACCGCTCGAGAGCGGTATCGCGCAAGTGCTCGCGGACAATCTCGGCGCGCACGTGGGGAGCGAGCGGATCGCGGTCTTTCCGTGGCGCGGCGGAGTCGCGCGAGTGCTCGATTATCAGGTGGTCGTCGTGGTACTGCGCTTCGAGGGGTGGCCCGGGCGGCAGGCGACCCTGGACGCGCGGTGGCGCCTTGTCGGTACGGACGGCAACGAGCTCGCCGTGAAGCGCTCCACTATCAACGAGCCTGTTGCTGGACAGGGCTACCAAGCGCTCGTCCAAGGGATGAACCGGTTGCTCTCTTCTCTGGCGCGGGAGATCGCGTCGGAGATCCGGTCAGGTGCCGACACGTCTGCGCGGTCGCAGTCTTGAGTGATAGGAAGATGTAGCGAACACGTCCTCAACGAGGCGCGTGCAGGAGCAGATCGATCGTGTCGGCTGTGCCGTTATCGTGCCGGGCAGGCCGCTCCGGAATCTGCCCGGTCGACAGCGAAACCTCCTGATCTGGCTCGGCATCGTAAAGGCAGGAGGTGCAGTGACATGAGTAGCGCAGCTTTGACGGATTTCCTTCCGGACACCGCTTATGTCGCGCGCGCATATTGCCCCGGTTGTGAGCCCGATGCCGACCCGAGCCTGGACATTCTCGACGTGCGCTGGTGCGAATCACACTCTCCGGCGCGAGATGGCGCCGACGACGACGTGGTGAGCGCTTCCGCGTACCTCTCGGGGAGCGCTGAGGCGGGCGGCGACGACAACCGGCGCTGGTGCGACATACTGCACGGTCGGCGCTAGCGGGGGTTTACTTTTGGATGCTCGACGCCAGCGACTGTTGTGCTGTCGGCGCGATGCTCGCTGGCTTGCCTCCCTGGGTGATCTGGAGGATGTAGCGGGTGGCAGGTAGGTCAAGCGCGGCGTACAACTGGCCCGCGATAGGGCTGGCGTTGTCGTGCAGCATCTCTACGAACGCCGCTGCTCCCGACGTTATCGTGACGCCCGCCTGCCTCATTTGATCGATCGCAGTTAGTCGTAGGAGATCGCTCCAAGTGCCCGAGGCATCCAAAAGTGCATAAACATCATATCCGTCAGCCACAGCGGACATGGCGGGGAACGCCAGGCAGACGTGCGTTGTGATCCCGCCGATCAGGAGCTTCTGTCGCCCGGTCCGCGCGACGGCATCGCGGACTCGCGGCTCATCCCAGGCGTTGACAACGCTTCGCTCGATGTTCTCCACCCCCGGCAGTGCCTCCGTGAGCTCAGGCAGAGTCGGGCCCCACATCATGGGCGCAGTCGAGGTGAGCACGACCGGGACGCGGAGGACGCGGGCGGCGCGGGCGAACGCGACGATATTGTGGTGCACCTCGTCCGGCGCGAGATCTCGAATGCCCGAAACGAGCCCGGACTGGTGGTCGACAAGCAAGAGTACTGCGCTCTCAGGCGTAAGGCGCTCGTAGACGCGGCTCCGGCCGCTCTGGGACTGGTCTCTCGTCTGACGCTTGCTCATAGCGTGCTACTCCTTCAAAAAGGGAGTCTCCTGCTCTTGCCCTGTTTCCTCGATCGACGCCCGAGCTCGGCTCCCGACGCCGTGTGTAATCCAGCCGCGACGCTGTCGAACTCGGTCTTCAGCTGCTGAGCGCCTGAAGTGCGTTCTACCTCAGGCCACCTGACACCAGCAGCGTCTCCCCGGTCATGTATTTCGAATCCGACGACGCTAGATACACCGCCGTCGGCGCGATGTCGTCGGGCTGCCCCATGCGTCCAAGTGGTGCCTGCGCCTCGACCGTTTTCTGAAAGTCGCTTCCGACGAACCCCCCTGCACGCGAACCCTCCGTCTCGATCATTCCGGGGCTGATCGAGTTCACACGGATCTTCCGAGGACCGAGCTCCTTCGCGAGCACGCCTGTGATGGCATCCACCGCCGCCTTCGACGCCGAGTAGACCGCGGAGTTCGGCAACCGCATCGAGCTCGCGACCGAGCCGATGTTGATGATGCTGCCGCCCTCGGGCCCCATGTGCTTCACAGCCTCCTTCGTCGTGAAGAGGAGGCCGAGGACGTTGACGTTGAAATGCTTGTGAAAATGCTCTTCGGTCACCCCTTCGAGCGGGGAGAAGTCGTACACCCCGGCATTGTTGACGAGGATATCGAGGCGGCCGAACGACCTTCTCGCTTCCGAAACGAGGCGCTCGATGTGCGCGGGCTTCGACACATCGGCCTGCACGGCGATCGCCGTGCCGCCGCGCGCGCCAATCTCCGCGACGACGCGCTCGGCGTCTTGTTTGCTCGACGAATAGTTCACGACGACCGATGCGCCTTCTTCCGCCAGCGCTTTCGCGATGCTCGCCCCGATGCCCTTGGACGCGCCAGTCACGACGGCGACTTTTCCTACGAGCTTCTTACTCATTTCTTTACTCCTTATGCCACTGATAGGTAGATCTCCAGATTGCTGCGTCGCGTTAGAGACGCTATATCTGAGCGAAACCACCGTCCACGAACAATTCCGTTCCCGTGATGACGGTCCTAGACGCCGCGCGTTTTCGACATAACCTAGTCCGTGCGATGCGCTGGATCGGCCTGGCGATTCGAGCCGGCCTGTTTTGGATCAAGATCCTTGTGGCCGATGAGAGCCAGCGCCGTTCGCCTACTTCGCGGGACGCGCCATGCGCCGCGTCCCCTGAGGAGGCGAGAAATGAAGGGCGTCAATGTGCGAGTGGTCGGCAGCAAGATCGTGGTCGAGGTCGACATCCTGAAGGCCATCGCCGAAGGCGTGGGCGGCGGCAGGCCGGTCAGCACCGTGAAGCCGGGCCCCAAGCCCAAGGACTCCAGTCTGGCAGTTTCGTAGGCGGGACCTGGGAAGGCCCTGGTCGTGTTGCGTACGGCCAGTGCCATCACTCTTGGGCACTCCCCACTGGCGAGCATGTTGTTCGCCTTGAAGTCGTTCACGCGGCAACTGGAGCAAGTCACAAGGTGTCCGACACCAGGATAGTATCGACGTCGAGTTTTAGCGTCATGACCCTTCACGGCGAGGTACCATTGCGCTTTGCAGAGCCTGGACCCCACTTCGTCAACGTTCGCGTCAATGGCAATCGGCTAGCGTCAACGGTGATCCAGGCCGACGATCCAGATAACCCACAGTCTTATAAGCTTCGGCCTGTCGACGTGGCCGGTATAAAACCCGGTGAGCAGTTCTGCCTAGTCAAGCGCTCGATACAGGCGCCACCGGACGTCTCGCAACCCTGATGGGACAGACATCAAATCCTCTAGGACTTCTCTAGGACAACAGGTTCCAAGACGCACCAAAACTAAAAGGTGAGAGGGTCAGCTATCTCCTGGGTTTTCTTGGTTGGCGTAGGTCGGCGTCATGATCTCAGTCCCCCTCATAACCCAATGAGCCGATTCCAACGCCGAGCCAGGCAGCCCTCGACCGTCAGGGGCAACGCATCAACCGAGGGTCATACTACCGAGCAATGAAATCGCGCACTTGAATTCTGCAAGTTCGATCGCGTCCCGTTGGGGCCACCACGTTGATTTCGTTCGTGTTTAACGTTGCATGCTTGAGGAGCTTTCAAAACTTCCCAAAGCACGCAGCGACGTTCCCGCCTAGCTGAGCATCTCCAGGGCTCGCGATTCGTAGAAGTTGACGGCTGCTTTCAACTCGGCCGGTCAAATCCGCGCGTACACCTGAGTCGTTTCGATCCTCGAATGCCCGAGGAGGGCCCGCACCTGTGGGAAGCGGGATGTCGCGCGTCTTGCCGCCCTTGACCGCGACGCCACGGAGCCCCCAGCCGGCGGGCGAGATTTCGGACGCGGAGAGTCGCGACCGAGTCGAGCCGCATGCCGGTGTAGCGGAGGACGAGAAAAATTGCGACGTCGCGGGCGCGCCGGCGCTCGCGCGTGGCTCGGACACCCCTGCCAAGGTTCCGGGGGTGCCTCTGCCTTCCGTTCGGTCCTTCGCTTCTCAAAAGGAGTGCCTTGAGTAGGCGGCAAGCGCTTCCAACCTCGCGACTCTATCGCCGGTAGGGGCCGGACCGCCTGAACGCGCAGGAGGGATGCCCGTCTACCCACGATGGGACGAATCCTCTGCACGCCGTAAAGCATCATCTCGGTATTGGGGTGTGATTCATGATCGAGACCCGTCGTGAATGCTTAGGTCGGCGAGCCCCCGGCGCACCCACGACCGACCGAGGTCGATCACCCGAGCGCCATCGGCGAGGGATCCGGGTTGCCGTTCGCTGAGCTGGGCGAGTTTGCGTCGCCTCGAGCCGGACAGCTCGTTGTCGCCATAGGAAACACGTTCGGGTTTCAGTCGACTGTTTCGGCCGGGGTGATCAGTGCAATCGGTCGCTCCCTGCGAAGTGCTACGGGGCGACTGATCGAGAACGTCATCCAGACGGACCTCGCCCTGAATCCGGGAACGAAGAAGCTCTCGCCCAGCGCGTTGTCGTACGCGTCACCCACCGAGCCCATGGACGCCCGGACGCCGGCCTCGCGCCACCGCTTGTCGGAGGCGACTGCGGTGTAAGGACGAGCTCGGTCCGAAGATGCGGTTCTATGGCCTAGTCGATCACGCGCCGGCTCCAACGCGTCGAGCACGGTGGCGAGATACAGGAACCCGGCCCAGTCGGCACGTAGGTGATGTCGGCGACCCACAAACGAAAGGACAGAACAGATGTCAACCGAAGCAAAGTGCCCGTTCACCCACACGGCTGGCGGCGGCACGTCGAACCGAGACTGGTGGCCCAATCAGCTGAACCTCAAGATCCTGCGCCAGCGCTCGTCCCTGTCCGATCCCATGGGCAAGAGCTTCAACTACGCCAAAGAGTTCAAGAGCCTCGACCTCGCAGCCGTGAAGCAGGATCTACTGGCGCTGATGACGGACTCGCAGGACTGGTGGCCGGCGGACTTCGGCCACTACGGACCTCTGTTCATCCGCATGGCATGGCACGCCGCCGGCACGTATCGCATCGGCGACGGTCGCGGCGGCGCCGGATCCGGCCAGCAGCGCTTTGCGCCCCTCAACAGCTGGCCCGACAACGTCAGCCTCGACAAGGCGCGCAGGCTGCTTTGGCCGATCAAGCAGAAGTATGGCCGGAAGATTTCCTGGGCCGACCTCGTCATTCTCACTGGCAACGTCGCCCTGGAGTCGATGGGATTCAAGACTTTCGGTTTCGGCGGCGGGCGCGAGGACGTCTGGGAGCCGGAAGAAGAGGTCTACTGGGGCGCCGAGAACAAGTGGTTGGATGACAAACGCTACTCCGGCGATCGGAACCTCGAAACTCCGCTCGCCGCCGTTCAGATGGGTCTGATCTACGTCAATCCGCAAGGCCCGAACGGCAACCCGGATCCCGTCGCGGCGGCCAGGGATATTCGCGAAACGTTCAGCCGTATGGCGATGAACGACGAAGAGACGGTTGCGCTCATCGCCGGCGGTCACACCTTCGGCAAGACTCACGGTGCCGGCCCCGAGTCGCAGATGGGGCCTGAGCCCGAAGCCGCGCCCATCGAGGAGCAGGGCCTCGGCTGGAAGAGCAACTTCGGCACGGGCAAAGGCGCTGACACGATCACCAGCGGCCTGGAAGTCACCTGGACCACCACGCCGACGAAGTGGAGCAACAACTACTTCCAGAACCTGTTCGGCTACGAATGGGAACTGACGAAGAGCCCGGCCGGCGCGCATCAGTGGAAACCGAAAGGGGGCGCGGGCGCCGGTACGGTGCCGCATGCCCATGACCCGGCGAAGCGTATCGCGCCTTCCATGCTGACCACGGATCTCTCCCTGCGGCTCGACCCGGTCTACGAAAGGATTTCACGGCGCTTCATGGAGAATCCGGACCAGTTCGCAAACGCGTTTGCCCGGGCGTGGTTCAAGCTAACGCACCGGGACATGGGCCCGCGGGCTCGCTATCTCGGCCCGGAGGTTCCTGCCGAAGAGCTCATCTGGCAAGACCCAATCCCGGCGGTCAATCATAAATTGATCGATGAGAACGACATTGCCGCCCTGAAGGGCAAGATCCTGGCTTCAGGGCTGTCCGTCTCGCAGCTGGTGTCGATCGCGTGGGCGTCGGCGTCCACCTTCCGCGGCTCCGACAAGCGCGGCGGTGCGAACGGCGCACGCGTTCGCTTCGCGCCGCAGAATAATTGGGATGTCAACCAGCCGGCCGAACTGGCGAGAGTGCTGAGAACCCTCGAGGGCATCCAGAGCGGGTTCAACAGCGCGGCCTCCGGCGGCAAGAAGGTCTCGCTGGCCGACCTGATCGTTCTGGCCGGTTGCGCAGGCGTCGAGCAGGCCGCGAAGAAGGCCGGTCACGCCGTGACGGTTCCCTTCACGCCGGGACGCATGGACGCCTCGCAGGGGCAAACCGATGTGGACTCCTTCTCCGTGCTCGAACCGATTGCGGATGGCTTTCGCAATTACCTCAAGGGAAAGTACACCGTATCGGCCGAGGAGTTGCTGGTCGACAAGGCGCAGTTGCTGACGCTGACCGCGCCTGAGATGACGGTTCTCGTCGGCGGCATGCGCGCCTTGAACACCAACTTCGGACAGACGAAACACGGCGTCTTTACCAAGCGGCCGGAAGTGCTGACCAACGACTTCTTCGTGAACCTGCTCGACATGGGCACGGAGTGGAAGTCGGTATCGGACGCCAAGGACGTGTTCGAAGGGCGCGATCGCGCAACGGGCGAACTCAAGTGGACCGGCACGCGTGTCGATCTCGTCTTCGGTTCGAACTCCCAGCTCCGGGCCCTGGCGGAGGTCTACGGAAGCTCGGATGCGCAAGTGAAGTTCGTCCAGGACTTCGTCGCGGCCTGGACCAAGGTGATGAACCTCGATCGCTTCGACCTGGCGTGATCTCGGAGAAGAGCCTCGACGTGGCATCGGGTCATCCCGGACCACGTCGAGGTTGAGCGAACCCTGCAAGGCCGCATGGTCGGCCACCTGGCCAAGGCCGAGCCGGCCTGCGCCGAGGGCGTGAAGAAGTCGATCACCGCGCTCGACATGAAGTGAGTCCAAGCGCGGTGCGGGGCAAACGGTTAGAGTCCTGATCTGATCTCCACGCCATCGAACAACAGCAGCTCGACCCCGGTCGCGTGTCTCGAGAAGACACTGAAGTTGACGCCGCCCGGCGAGGGCGTCGCGCCCAGCGGTGAGCTGCTGCCGTTCTCGGGCCCGGCGCTCACTTCTTGCCGAGCAACTGCTTGGCCGCCGTGACGACCCGGTCGGGCTCGAAGCCGAACTTCTTCTGAAGCTCCTTCAGGGGCGCGGAGGCACCGAAGGTCGTCATCCCGATCACCTGACCGGAGCTTCCGACGTATCGTTCCCACCCGAACGTCGAGGCTTGCTCGATCGCGACCCGAGCCTTCACCGAGGAGGGTAGGACGCTGTCCCGATACTCCTGGGTCTGGTGGTCGAAGATGTCCCAGGACGGCATCGACACTACGCGCGAGGGGATACCTTCAGCGAGCAGCTTCTCGTGGGCCTCCACGGCGAGGATCAGCTCGCTGCCCGAGGCGATGAGGATCACCTCAGGCACCCGGTTCGGCGCGTCCGCGACCACATAGGCGCCACGCGCGACGCCCGCAGCCGACGCGTACGCGCGCCGATCCAGGGTCGGCAGCGGCTGGCGTGAGAGCACCAGTACGGCGGGCTG
The DNA here is from genome assembly GCA_003221635.1 of Candidatus Rokuibacteriota bacterium. GTDB lineage: Bacteria > Methylomirabilota > Methylomirabilia > Rokubacteriales > CSP1-6 > AR31. The sequence goes on from QHSR01000120.1 coordinate 8,373, forward strand.
GTGTCTCAGCTGCATCACGTAGCGGTACGCCTCCACCACCTCGTTGGCGTCACCGGGCCGCAGGGTGACGAGGCCGGGGATGGCGCGCAAGGATGCCAGGTGCTCCACGGGCTGATGGGTTGGGCCGTCCTCGCCGTCGCCCATGGCGTCGTGCGTGAAAATGAAGAGGGTCGGCAGCTCCATCAGGGCCGACAACCGGATGGCCGGGCGCGCGTAGTCGCTGAAGATGAAGAACGTCGCGCCGAACGGCCGCAGTTTCGATAGCGAGAGGCCGTTGACGATCGCCGCCATCCCGTGCTCGCGGATGCCGAAATGCAGGTTCTTACCGCTCGGCAGCGCCGCCTGGAAGCTCCCGGCACCCTCGTACGTCAAGGTGGTCTTGTTCGACGGCCCGAGGTCGGCCGACCCTCCGAGGAACCATGGGATGTTCTGTGCCAGCACGTTGAGCACCTTGCCCGAAGCGTCGCGGCCGGCGACGCCCTTGGCATCCGCCGCGAAGACGGGAAGGTCCCGATCCCATCCCTTCGGCAGCTCTCTCCGTTGCATCTGATCGATCTCGGTCGCGAGCTCCGGGTAGGCGGTGCGATAGGACCCGAAGAGATCGGTCCACCGGCGTCGAGCCGCGGCGCCGCGCGCTCCGATGCCCGCGGCGAAGTGCTCGCGGACGCCGTCGGGGACCAGGAACTGCGCCTCCTCCGGCCAGCC
>QHSR01000120.1:9102-11882 GCA_003221635.1 Candidatus Rokuibacteriota bacterium
GATGATGAGGGTGGGGCGGGCCTCAGTTTCCCGGAAGACGCCGATCGCCTGCTCGATGCGATCGAGGTCGTTGGCGTCGCCCACCCGCAGGACGTTCCAGCCGTATCCCTGGAATCGGGCCGCGACGTCCTCGGTGAAGGTGAGGCTGGTCTGCCCCTCGATCGTGATGTGGTTGTTGTCGTAGACCCAGCACAGGTTGTCGAGGCCGAGGTGCCCAGCGAGCGAGGCTGCTTCAGCCGTGACGCCCTCCATCAGGCATCCGTCTCCACACACGACGTAGATGTCGTAGTCGAAGATCCTGAACCCCGGTCGGTTGTAACGGTCGGCGAGCCATTTCTGCGCGACGGCCATCCCCACGCTCGTCGCGGCGCCCTGTCCGAGCGGCCCCGTCGTGGTTTCCACTCCCGACACCCAGTGATACTCGGGGTGACCGGGCGCCTTGCTGCCGATCTGCCGGAAGCGGCGAATGTCTTCCAGCGACACCGACGGCTGCCCCAACCGCTCGTAGTCGGCGTTCACCGCTCGCGTTCCGGTCAAATGGAGAACCGACCAGAGCAGCATCGAGGCGTGACCGTTGGACAGCACGAACCGATCGCGGTTCGGCCAGATCGGGTCCGCCGGGTCGAAACGCATTACGCGGTTCCAGATCGTATAGACGAGCGGCGCCAGCGCCATCGGTGTGCCGGGGTGCCCGGACTTGGCGCGCTCGACCGCATCGATCGAGAGCGTGCGAATCGTGTTGACCGACAGTTGATCGAGCTCGGCGTCTGTCATTGTCTTGTCCTCGTCGGTTGGAGCTCCAGGCGCGCAACCTAGATCTTCATGACGTCTTGATCGCCGGATTCTGCCAACCCCCGGGAGGCAAGATTCGTGAGTCGACCTCTTTGGGTCCCCAGGTGCCCGGCTCATATTCGAACAACGGCGTGCCCTTCTTCAGCACCGGATCGACGATCCGCCACGCCTCTTCGACGTAGTCCTCCCGGGCGAAGAGCGTGGCGTCCCCATGCATGGCGTCACCGAGCACTCGTTCGTAGGCGTCCATCTCATCGGCACGCGGCAGCTGAGTCCCCAGCATCTCGGCGGTCTGACTGTGCGTCTCCTGCCCGGGCGCGACGATGTTCGCGCCGATGGCGATCGTGACGTCGGGGCTGATCCGAAAGCGGCAGTAGTTCGGCTCGAGAGCGAAGTTGTGAAACATCGTGGGCGGCTGGCGGAGTCGGACGCTGACTTCCGTGCACGTCACGGGCAGGCACTTACCGGCCCGAATGTAGAACGGCACGCCCTGCCAGCGCCAGGAATCGATCTGCAGTCGCAAGGCGACGAAGGTCTCTACCGTCGAGTCCGGCGCCACGCCCTTCTCGGACCGATAACCACGAAACTGTCCGCGGACGACATCATTCGTGGATAACGCTGAGATTGCCTTGAGGACCTTCACCTTCTCGTCCCGGATCGATTCGCTGTCGGTTCTGATCGGGGGCTCCATGGCCAGGTTGCTCAGGACCTGGAAGAGATGATTCTGGACCACGTCACGGACCGCGCCCGTCCCGTCGTAGAACGCGCCGCGGCCCTGGATCCCGAAGTTTTCGGCCATCGTGATCTGCACGCTTTCGACGTGATTGCGGTTCCAGAAGGGCTCCAGAAAGGCGTTGGCGAAGCGGAAGAAGAGCATGTGGTGCACCGGCCGCTTGCCGAGATAGTGATCGATCCGGAAGATCGACGTCTCGTCGAAAGCGCCGAGCAGGACGCGGTTGAGCTCCCGCGCTGAGGTAACGTCGTGGCCGAACGGCTTCTCGACGATGACCCGCGCGCCGTGGGTGCAGCCCGCCTTGCCGAGCTGCTCCACGGCCAGCTCGAACAGCACGGGCGGGATGGCCAGGTAGTGCGCCGGCCGTCGGGCGGAGCCGAGCTCTCGGCGGATGGCCGCGAACGTGGCCGGGTCCTGATAGTCGGCATCGACGTAACGCAGGAGCCCCCGCAGCTTGCCGAACGCCGCGGGGTCGAGCCCGCCGTGCGTCTCGAGGCTGTCCTTCGCGCGGGCCTCGAACTGTTCCCGGCTCCAGCCGGCCTTCGCCACGCCGATGATCGGCACGTCGAGATGGCCGCGTTTCACCATCGCCTGCAGCGCCGGAAAGATCTTCTTGTACGCGAGGTCCCCGGTCGCACCGAAGAACACGAAGGCGTCGGAACGGATGTCGCTCATGGTTCGCTCCGGCTACTGCGACGGCTTTTCGAGGTGTCCGCCGAACTCGAAGCGCATCGCCGACAGCACGCGGTCCTGGAAGTCCGCCTCGCCGCGCGAGGTGAAGCGCTCGTACAGGGCGGAAGAGAGGACGGGGGTCGGCACCGCCTCGTCGATGGCCGCCTTGATCGTCCACCGCCCCTCGCCGGAATCGGACACGCGCCCCTGGAAGCCCTTGAGCTCCGGATCCTTGATGAGCGCGGAGGCCGATAGGTCGAGCAACCAGGAGGCGACGACGCTCCCGCGTCGCCACACCTCGGCGATGTCGGGCAGGTTGAAGTCGTACTGGTAATGCGCGGGGTCGCGCAGCGGCGTCGTCTCGGCGTCGACCGCATGGCCCCGCTTGCCGATATTGGCGGAGCGGAGGATGCCCAGCCCTTCGGCGTACGCGGCCATGATGCCGTACTCGATTCCGTTGTGGACCATCTTCACGAAGTGGCCGGCGCCGTTCGGTCCGCAGTGCAGGTACCCGCGCTCGGCGGTGCCGTCGACGGCGTCTCGCCCCGGCGTGCGGGCGATGTCCCCGGCGCCGGGCGCCAGC
>QHSR01000120.1:11963-16501 GCA_003221635.1 Candidatus Rokuibacteriota bacterium
GCGCGCCGGATGTCGTCGACGTAATAGGAATTACCGCCGTCGATGAGGATGTCGCCGGGCGTGAGGTGTGGAACGAGCGCGGTGATGGTCGGGTCCACGACCGCCGCCGGGACCATCAGCCAGACGGCCCGCGGCGTCTCCAGCTTCTTCACGAGATCCGCGATCGAGGAGGCGCCGACAGCCTTCGCCTGGGTCAACTCCGCGACGGCCTTCGGTGACATGTCGAAGACCACGCACTGATGGTTGCCCGCGAGAAGCCGCCGAACCATGTTGGCGCCCATGCGGCCGAGTCCGATCATTCCGAGTTGCATCACCGACTCCTTTGCAGAGCTGATTGTTCGACGAGTTCGGTTTCGTTCCCCAAACGGGCGAAGTCGGCAGCGAGGATTGACGGGGCGAGTTTCACGGTGGGTTTGGCCATTTTGCCGCTCACGTGTTGGACGCTTCGAAAATGCGCTGAATGGACGCGTCCAGCTGGGCGTCGCACTCGGCATCGGATTGCTGGGCCGACAGTCCCTCGACCAGCGCCCGCGAAAAGCTCGCCACGACGCCTTGATTCCTGCGCAAGCGTTCGTTGCCCTCTTTCTGGGTATAGCCACCCGACAACGCAACCACCCTCACGACCTTGGGATGGCGGACGAAGTCCGCGTAGAGATCGTCCTTTTCCGGCAAGGTGAGCTTGAGCATGACCAGCTGACCCGCCGGCAATCCCTCGAGCTCTTCGAGGACGGCCGCCTTGAGCAGCTCTTCGGCCTTGGCCTTTTCCGGGCAGTGGATGTCCACCTCAGGCTCGACGATCGGTACGAGATCCGCGGCGATGATCTGCCGCGCGATCTCGAACTGCTGGGCCACGATGTCCTTGATGCCCGCTGCATCGGCTTGCTTGATGAACGAGCGCATCTTGGTGCCAAAGATGCGCTTCGCCCGGGCCTTGTCGAGCAGCGCCGAGAGCTCGGGCATCGGCTTCATCAATTGAACGCCGCCCTTCTCCGCGGCCAGGCCCTTGTCGACTTTCAAAAACGGCACGACGCGCTTCACGTTCCACAGATAATCCGCGGTCGGCTGTCCCTCGATGTCCCTGTCCGTGGTGTTCTCGAACAGGATGGCGCCGAGGATCCGCTCCGCATTGAAGGCCGGGCTGGTCATGATGCGCGTCCGCATCTGGTGCACGATCGCAAACATCTCGTCCTCGTTGGACCACGCACCTTCCTTGATTCCATAGGCGCGCAGCGCATTGGGCGTGCTCCCACCGCTTTGATCCAGCGCCGCAATGAACCCCGGTTGGGTCTTCATCTTCTGCAGCTGCTCGTCGAAATTGCCCATGTCCGTCACCTCGCACTCCAAGAGTTGATGGGCCCGGGTGTCATCGCGCTGCCCCCTTGCGGGTCCGATAGCGCTGGATGAGGTTGTTGGTCGAGCTGTCGTGGCCGAGCTTGGGCTCCGTCTGGCTCTCCAGCTCCGGGATGATGTGCTGGGCCAGTACCTTGCCGAGCTCGACGCCCCACTGATCGAACGAATCGACGTCCCAGATGGCGCCCTGGGTGAACACGCTGTGCTCGTACAGCGCGACGAGCTTTCCGAGCGTCTCGGGCGTGAGCCGCTCGGCGAGGATCGTGTTCGAGGGGCGATTGCCCTGGAACATCCGATGGGGAACGAGCTTGTCCGGCGTGCCTTCGGCCTTGACCTGCTCGCGCGTCTTGCCGAAGGCCAACGCCTCGGTCTGCGCGAACACGTTCGCCAGCAGGAAGTCGTGATGCCGACCGAGCGGGTTCAGGGGCTGGCTGAAGGCGATGAAGTCACACGGGATGAGCCGGGTCCCTTGGTGGATCAGCTGGTAGAACGAATGCTGACCGTTGGTTCCGGGCTCTCCCCAGTAGATCGGGCCGGTCGGGTAGCCGATCTCGGCGCCCCCCCGCGTGACGTGCTTGCCGTTGCTCTCCATCGTGAGCTGCTGGAGGTATGCCGGGAAGCGCTTGAGGTATTGGTCGTAGGGCAGGACGGCGACCGTCTCGGCGCCGAAGAAATCCGTGTACCACACCGTCAGCAGCCCGAGGAGCACCGGCAGGTTGCGCTCGAACGGGGCGGTGCGAAAGTGCTCGTCCATCTGGTGGAACCCGGCCAGCATGGCGCGAAAGTTCTCGGGACCGACCGCGAGCATCGTCGAGAGCCCGATGGCCGAGTCCATGGAATAGCGGCCGCCCACCCAGTCCCAGAATCCGAACGTGTTCGCAGTGTCGATCCCGAACTCCGACACCTTCTGGGCATTGGTGGAGACGGCGACGAAATGCTTGGCCACCGCCTTGATGTCACCGCCGAGCCCCGCGAGCAGCCACCGGCGCGCGCTCTCGGCGTTGGTCATCGTCTCGAGCGTCGTGAACGTCTTCGACGAGGCGATGAAGACGGTTTCCGTCGGGTCGAGGTCGCGGGTTGCCTCGACGAGGTCGGTCCCGTCGACATTCGACACGAAGCGAAAGGTCATCGCGCGGTCGCTGTAGTGCTTGAGCGCCTCGTAGGCCATCACGGGGCCGAGGTCGGAGCCGCCGATGCCGATGTTGATGACGTTGCGAATGCGCTTGCCGGTGTGCCCCTTCCACGCGCCGCTCCGAACCCGGTCGGAGAAGTCGGCCATCGCGTCGATCACCGCATGGACCTCGGGCACGACGTCCTTGCCGTCCACGACGATCGACGTCCCGCGCGGCGCACGCAGGGCGACGTGCAGGACGGCCCGGTCTTCCGTCAGGTTGATCTTGTCTCCCCGGAACATGGCGTCGATGCGCTCGCGCAGCCCGGACTCGTCGGCTAGACGACGCAGCAGCGCGAGCGTCTCGTCCGTCACGCGATTCTTGGAGTAGTCGAGGTAGATGCCGGCCGCCTCCGCGGTCAGGCGCACGCCGCGCATCGGATCGTCGGCGAAGAGCGAGCGCAGGTGCTGCTCGCCGATCTTCTGCTGGTGAGTCTGCAGCGCTTTCCACGATTGACGCGCGGTCAATGGCAGTATTCCCGGCATCGCTCGTCCTTTCAGCTCGCCTTGGCCAGGGCGGCGCTCTTCCTGGCGATCACGTCCATGAGCTCGTGCCAGGAGTTGACGAATGACTTCGCGCCTTCGTCCTGAAGCTGAGTAGCAAGAGAGTCCACGTCGATGCCGGCGCTGGCGAACCGCCCCAGCACCTCCTCACAGTCGCCACCGTCGGCGGGCAGCATCTCTCCGACCGCGCCATGATCGGCGAGCGCTTTCAAAGTACCCTCGGGCATCGTGTTCACCGTGAACGGCGCCGCGAGCGCCTTGACATAGAGGACGTCGGACGCACCGGGATCCTTGGTGCCGGTGCTGGCCCACAGCAGGCGTTGCGGGCGTGCGCCGGCGTTGAACACGCGCTGCCAGCGCGGCGAGCCGAGCAGCGCTCGGTACGCCTTGTACGTCCGCTTGGCGATCGCGATACCGAGCTGATTGCGCAGCGCCTCGGGCACTCTGTCCTTGACCGCCGCGTCCCACCGGCTGATGAACACCGAGGCGACCGATTCGATCTCTGGCTGGAGACCGGCCGCCGCGCGACGCTCGATGCCGCGTATGAACGCGTCGGCCGCCGCCAGATAGTGCTGGGCCGAGAAGAGGAGCGTGACGTTGATCGGTATCCCGGCGAAGATCGCCTCCTCGATGGCCGGCAGGCCTTCCTTCGTACCGGGGATCTTGATCAGGAGGTTGAGTCGCCGGGCCCTCGCGTGCAAGGTTTTGGCGGCCGTCAGCGTGCTCGCGGTGTCGTGGGCGAGCATCGGTGACACTTCGAGCGATACCCAGCCGTCCACGCCGCGGGTCCGGTCCCAGATCGGCCGAAACAGATCCGCGGCCCGGGTCAGATCTTCGAGCGCCAGCTCGAAGAACAAGTCCTCGCCCGACTTTCCTTCCTTGACCTTGTTCCGGATCGCCGCGTCGTAGGTCGCGCTGTTCTTGATGGCGTGGTCGAAGATCGTCGGGTTGGAGGTCAGCCCGGTCACGGAGAGCTCGGCGATGTAGCGCGCGAGCGTGCCAGTGTCCAGCAAGTCGCGGGTGATGTTGTCGAGCCAGAGACTCTGGCCTTGCTCGTGGAGTGTCTGAGTGGCTTTCATCGTGTCACCTCCGGTGACAGGAGCTCGGGCAAGTTGTGAGTCAAGAGATCCCCGATGCGTCGGCCGGCCTCGGCGGGAAGGGCGGCAGCCTCATGTCCGGTCACTCACCGCGGCATCGACGAGCGTCTGCGCCTCTCTCACGAGCGCGTCCAGATGCGCCGGGTCCCTGAAGCTCTCCGCGTAGATTTTGTAGATGTTCTCCGTGCCCGACGGCCGCGCCGCAAACCACCCGCTCGCCGTCACGATCTTCAGGCCGTCGATCGGGGCGTCGTTGCCCGGCGCCCGGGTCAGCTTCGCGGTGATGGGCTCACCGGCGAGCCGGTCCTCCTTGACCGCCTCGACCGATAGCTTCTGCAGTCGCGCTTTCTGCTCGGGTGTGGCCGGGGCGTCGATCCGAGTGTAATGGGTTGCGCCGAACTCCGCGGTGAGCTCCC
>QHSR01000120.1:16517-17012 GCA_003221635.1 Candidatus Rokuibacteriota bacterium
GGGCCGTGATCTCGGCCGCCAGCAGATCCATGATCGGGCCGTCCTTGTCGGTCGTCCACACGGTGCCGTCGTGCCGCAGGAAGCTGGCCCCGGCGCTCTCCTCACCGCCGAAGCAGCACGAGCCGTCGAACAGGCCGGGCACGAACCACTTGAAGCCCACGGGCACCTCGTACAGCCGGCGGCCGAGCTTTTCGACGACGCGATCGATCAGGCTGCTGCTGACCAGCGTCTTGCCGACGGAGGCGTGGACCGGCCACCCGGTCCGGTGGCCGAGCAGATAGCGGATAGCCACCGCGAGGTAGTGGTTGGGATTCATCAGCCCGGTGGAGCTCGTCACGATGCCGTGTCGGTCCGAGTCGGGATCGTTGGCGAAGGCGACGCGGAATTGATCCTTGAGTCCGACGAGCCGCGCCATCGCGTACGGGCTCGACGGGTCCATGCGGATCTGGCCGTCGTGATCCACCGTCATGAAGGAGAACGTCGGGTCGATCGTCG
>QHSR01000319.1 GCA_003221635.1 Candidatus Rokuibacteriota bacterium
GCAACGATCGGCGACGCCCGCGTGCCGCTCGGCATTGACGGGGTCGCAGGCAAAGCCAGCGCAACCATAGCCGGCGTTCTCAGCGAATCCGGGACGCTCGTCGTCTATGCTCTGATGAGCGGCGAGCCAGTCACTATCGCCCCGTTCGACCTGATCGCGAAGCGTGTCGTCGTCAGGGGTTTCTTCCTTAACCATCCTGATGTCGAGTTGAAAATACCGAGCGCACTGCGCGAGACGGCGCCGCTCGTCGCTTCAGGCGTGATTCGAGTACCTATCGCAGCGACCTATCGGCTCACCGCCTTCCGCGAAGCCGTCGCCCACGTTCAGCGGGGCGGCAAGGTGATGTTTGACGTCGATGGAGCTATCTGAACCGCCTGGAAGGTCAACAGGGTCGATGAGGCGATGGCGGCAGGGCACCTCGCCCTTCCGAATGGTCTCGGCATCGATCATCTCGAGGGGGAGCAGCGAATTCGCACCGGGGTGGGGCCGAACGAGTTCACGGCGAGCGAAGATCGCGATCCCTGGGTCGGCACGCCGTGGCCTAAGAGCGTTCCGGCGCGCCTTGAGGCCATTCCGACCGCGCCCTGATCCCGCACGAGGTCGATCATGTCCTGACGTCGATAAGGATGACGTCCGCGCGGCAATCGCCAGCTAGGGAAATATCCCCTCCCTCGGACCGAAAAGAGAAGAGAGACTGGCAGCAGGACTGGTTCCACTGTTTCAGTCCCGTCCCCCGGGTAGCGATTCGCTGCTCACTGCAATGCGTCTTGAAACAAGAAGATGATGCGATGAGCGCTTCGGTACTGCCGGCGTGTACTCGCGCGGCGACGGGAGGGGGCGAAAACTAATTCGATGTAACTGCTTGTAATTCAAGTGGTGGCCCCAACGGGATTCGAACCCGTGTTCCCACACCGCCGCACGCTTTTGCCACGCAATCCACGAGTTGCGACGTGTTGAGTCAACGATGATCAGGAGGGGATAGAACCTCGCCCGGCGACGAAGCCCCTTTCCATCGAGAACGATCACCGGGGACCGGACGGGGTCGGTGTTCGACGGCTACGACATCGTCAGCCCGGCAAACCTCCAGGCAGCGTCTCGAACGCTCGCGGGCGCGGTCTGTCGTGCGGGCGCAGGGCACGCCCCGGCGGCGGGCGCACTCGGAGGGTCGGACCGAAGTGGAGAAGTGCGCAGCGCGCGGGCGTATCGTCGCGATCCCGCAGGTCGGCGGACGTCATCACCGTTATCAGCGCGCCGCCCCTCGGTGGACACCTGAAAACCGGCCAGTCGTGGACGGACCGGGACACGGGGACGGTGACCTTACCAAGCCGGTACGTCTTGCTCACGTCCTTCATGACCACCGGTGCTCTCACGTGCTCCTCCCGTTCGGGCCCAGCAAGCGCCAAAGCGGCCAACGTTCTCCGCCTCGTCTTGCTCTGGCGCCTGCGCGATGCCGGCGGTCAGCGTCATTCGGGCGCTGAGTGGCCGGCCGCATCGCGCCGGCGTGTCTCGCTAGCGCTCGAGGTCCTGGGGGCGTGGCCGAGCTACGCGTCTACGACCATGGGCCGGGCATTCCGGACGCGGAGCGCGAGGACGTGTTCCGACCGTTCCACCGGTTTGCGGGCGCTGCGGACCGCGCGGGGGCCGGATTGGGGCTGGCGCTGGTCCGCCAGATCGCGCGCCGACACGGTGGCGATGCGCGGTACCTAGGGCGCGGGCCGTCTGGGAGCTGCTTCGTCGCCAGCCTTGACGCATCAGTCCCTGATGACGCGAGTTGACGCGGGCCCAACGACAGGCCATCAGCGTGGTGGCCCGAGGCGATTCGAACTTGAGGCGAGGCAGCCGCCGCTTCGATGCGGAACTCTGAGGGCCTGTTGTGTCGGCCATCGTGTGGGAGAAGAGGGCGTTCCTGTTGAGCGAGAGAGATCGGGCGATTCTTGGCTTCCCCCGCGAACTTGAATGAGCTCCCCCTATGCGATCCGGACAATCCTTGGGTGGCGCTCGAGCTCGCGGAAGACCTGCTCGCGCAGGGGATGGGAGATTTGAGCGTAGATCCGGGCGTTCTGGATGTTCCGGTGCCCGAGGTGGTCCGCCACGTACTCGATGCCGCGGCCGGCGTCTAAGAGATGGACCGCTATCGAGTGGCGCGGGGAGTGAATCGAGCCGCCCTTGATTCCGGCGGCCAGGGCGTACTCGTTGAAGAGGTTCTGGATCTGGCGTTTCTTCAGCGGCACCTCGCGGGCCCGTAAAGAGGCAGGGCCCGGAGTCGCTCGCTCCTAACGCGGAGGTAGGCCCGGAGGCAGCTCCCTGGCGTACGTCTCGATCTCGACGTGCATGGCGCGCTGAACCGCTGCCCTCAGTGGATGAGGCCGGCGCGTCTCGGCAGGATTAGCGTGATCTCGGGGAAGAGGATGAGCAGCATCAGGCCGATGAAGAGCCCGACGAGGTAGGGCCAGTATGTCTTGAAGTGTTTCCCCACTGAAACGTTCGCGAAGCGCAGCGCCATCAGGAGCCCGACGCCCATCGGCGGCAGAAAGAGGCCGATCCCAACGGCGGCCGTCAGCACGATGTCGAAGTGGATGGGGTTGATGCCGATCCGCTTGGCGGTGGGGAAGACGACGGGGATCAGCACGACGGCGGCAGGCAAGCCTTCCATCACCATGCCGAAGAGCATCACCAGCAGCGCGATGGCGAGGAGGAACAGCCAGGGCGTGGCCTCGAGCGGTTGGAGGGCTTCGCCGAGCATCGCCGGCACGCCGAGCATCCCCAAGAGGAACTGGTAGATGCTCGCCACTGCGAGGAGGAAGATCACGGCTGCGGTCAGGAGCGCGCTCTCGGAGACGAGCTGGAGCATCGCCCGGATGGTGACGTTCCCGTAGTAGAAGAAGGCGGTGACGATGGCGTAGAAAGCCACCAGCGCGCCGGCCTCGGTCGCCGTGAAGACGCCGAAGTAGAAGCCCGCCACGATGACGACGGGCACCACCATCGGCACGAGTGACTGGCGGAACGCGCTCCAGAACTGGCCCCAGCTCGGACGGCCGTCCTTGGGCCAGCCGAGGCGGTTCGCCTCGATGAAGATCACGACGAACAGGCAGAGGGCGGTGACGGCGGCCGGGATGAAGCCGGCGAGGAAGATGCCCACCACCGAAGTGTCGGTGATCTGCCCGAGGACGATCATGAAGATCGCGGGCGGCACCAGGATGCCCATCGCGGTCGCGGAAGCGACGAGGGAGGCGGCGTGCTCGGGCTTGTAGCCGGCGCGCAGCATGGGCGGCGTGAGCATGGCGCCGATGGCCGACACATCGGCGATCGTCGAGCCCGAGATGCCGGAGAAGAAGTATTCGGCGAGGACCACTGACATGCCGAGCCCGCCGCGCAGCCAGCCTACCAGCACACGCGCCAGGTTCACGAGGGCGTAAGACATCCCGCAGCGTTCCATCAGGCTGCCGGCGAAGACGAACGTGGGGATGGCGAGCAGGACCCAGCTCACCGCGACCTTCGACCTGCCGCGCATCGACTTCTTCTGGGTGGAGGAGATCGGCGAGTACGCGCTCGCGTGGATGACGTTCATCGGCGCCGCCATCGGGATCCAGCGCGGCACCCATTTCGCGGTCCACCTGCTGATCGATCGCTTCCCGCCAGGCGCGCGCCGGTGGATCTTCGCCATCCACTATCTGGCGATCGCGGCCTTCGGCCTGATCGTCGCGGTCTTCGGCTGGCAAGTCGCGGAGCTGAACAGCCAGTCCTTCTCTCCTGCGCTGAACGTAAATCTAAGGTGGATCTACCTCTCCGCGGTCGTCGGCGGCGTCCTGATCTGCGCGTACAGCCT
>QHSR01000320.1 GCA_003221635.1 Candidatus Rokuibacteriota bacterium
CCAAGCGTCAAACCCGTTGACGAGCACGAAGCGGCCGGTCGGTGGTGTGATCGCGGTGAGCAACAGCGCGTGGTAGCGTCGGGTTCTCATGCCGCTGACCGTACCCGAGGCAAAGCCGCCGAGTCCATCAGCTTCTAACCACTCGGCTTCACCCGCAAGCTGCTTGCTATCAGTTGAGGAGAGTCCGGTTGCCATGCCGGTTTGATTCCGCGACTGCGTTTCAGGTTTCAGCAACAATCCGTCATCTGGACGACGACAACCACGCAGGCCGAAATCATGAAGAGGCCGAGCTCGGTGGCTTCCAGCAGATATTCCGGCCAGCAGCGCCGGAGCGCAGCGAAGCACTGCTGCGCATGATCGGGAGCTTTCATTATTTCGCGGATCTACGACGATTCTGCGGCGCTGCGCCGAATGTCGAGCTTCTTGATCCGGCTGCGCAGCGTACTGGGGTGCAGGTTGAGAAGGCGGGCAGCGCCCTGTGGCCCGTCGATCCGCCAGTCGGTCTGTTTAAGGATCGACACGATGTGGTTGCGCTCAGCCTGTTCTAAAGTGAGAGGGGCGGCGAGGGAGTCAGGAGCGCCGTGCTGAGTGGTGACGCTAACAGGGGCAGTGGAGGATGGCACCAGGAGCGCCTCGGCTGCAACGACGAGATCAGGTCCAGGGGAGAGGATCACCGCGCGTTCGATCACGTTCTCGAGTTCACGGACATTGCCGGGCCAGGCATAGGCGAGGAGCCGCTGCATCGTCTCTTTCGGGACCCGCGAGATCTGTCGGCCGATCTTGGCCGCGTAGCGCGCGACGAAGTAGTGAACAAGGAGCAGGATGTCCTCCGGGCGCCCACGCAAGGGAGGCAAGTGCACAGGAAAGACGTTCAACCGGTAGTAGAGATCCTGGCGAAACTTGCCTTCGGCCACCGCTTTGCTCAGGTCCCGGTTGGTCGCGGCAATGACGCGGACATCGACCGTTATAGTCTTGCTTCCGCCCACCCGCTCCAACTCGTGCTCTTGGAGGACACGCAGGAGCTTGACCTGCACCTCAGGCGGCACCTCGCCAATCTCGTCCAGAAAGATCGTCCCGCCGTGGGCGAGCTCAAAGCGGCCGAGGCGTTTCTCGGTCGCGCCCGTGAACGCGCCCTTCTCATGCCCGAAGAGTTCGCTCTCGATCAAGCCAGTCGGCAGGGCGGCACAGTTCACCTTGATGAGCGGCCGGTTGGCGCGCTTGCTGTGCGAGCGCACGGCGCGGGCGATCAGTTCCTTACCGGTCCCGGTCTCGCCCAGGACTAACACCGAGGAGTCCGTCCCAGCCACCAACCGCACCTGCTCAAGGGCTTCTTTGAGAGTCCGGCTCTGTCCAATGATCTCGTCGACGTTGTGGACAGAGCGGATCTCCTCCTGGAGATACTCGTTGTGCAGGTAGAGCTGGCGTAACTCCTCCTCCGTCCGCTGGCGCTCGTTGATATCCCGAACGATGAGCGTGAAGAGCTTGCGGCTATTCACCTCGACCCGTGAGATTGTCGCCTCGATGGGAAACTCGCGTCCGTCCGCGCTCCGTGCGGAGAGCCCTTGCGGTGCCCAGACGTAGGATGTCGTCTGACCGCCCTGCGCAAATGTGTCTAACAATCGGTCGAGCGCGCGGCGGAGTCCGTCGGTGAGGAAGCGGTCAAACGGGTGGCCGATTGCCTGAGCTGCCGGGCAGCCGAAGATCTTCTCTGCGGCGTTATTGAAGAGTGCGACCTGACGCGCCCCGTCGAAGGTGACGATCGCGTCCATTGCCGAATCAAGGATGCGGGCGAGACGCTCCTCACTCACGCGCAGCGCGGTCTCGGCGCGCAGGCGTTCGATCTCGGCGCGGGCTCGCGCCGCGAAGATGCGCATGATGGAGAGGCCGCGGGGGCCGTCCCGCATAGGCCTGTCGTCTATGATGGCGAGATGGCCGACCACCGCGCCGGAGGACTCAAGAAGCGGCACACCGCAGTAGCTCTCAGCGCCCCAAGTCACGAGCCCCTTATCGTCCGGGAAGAGGACTTGCAGCCGCTCGGGATGGTGGGACATGTGGCCGGTGAGCACAGCCTCGCACGGGGTGCCGGCCAGGGGGATGGCAAAGTTGGGGAGAAAGTCGCCGCGCCCCC
>QHSR01000321.1 GCA_003221635.1 Candidatus Rokuibacteriota bacterium
CCTCAGCATCTTCTTCCAAGCAGACTGCACTGTCATTTGAAGCCGCTTCGCCGAGTCATTCGGCCTCAGCCGCCGACTCGTCTCGAGCGTCAGTCGATGATCGCCTGCTGCACGAGCTGGCGAAACAGCGCGCGGTCGTAACGTTGCGCCGGACCCGGCTGAGTCTGCGTCATGACGATGCAGATCAGTTGTTCCTTCGGGTCGACCCAGAACCCGGTGCCCGCAGCGCCACCCCAGGTGAACTCGCCGGCCGAGCCCGGCACCGCGTTAACACCGCTGTCCTTCCGGACCGCGAACCCTAGCCCGAAACCGTAGCCCGGCTGAAGCAGCGGGATCGCGGGCTTGATGGCGCCTAGATGGTCTGAGGTCATGTAAGCGACCGTGGTCCGGCTAAGCATGCGAGCACCATCGAGCTGCCCGCCGTTGAGCAACATCTGCAGGAATCGTGCGTAGTCTCCCGCGGTCCCGGCTGTGCCGGCGCCGCCCGCGTCATTCTTCTGGGGCACCGTCACGTCCAGTAACGTGATCGGCTTCCCGGTGGCCTTATCGGTCGCGAAGGGCTGCGCCAGTCGTCCCACTTGTGCTTTCGACACGACAAACGCGGTATCCGTCATCTTGAGCGGCGCGAAAACACGCTCGGCGAGAAACGCGCTGAGGGGCATGCCCGAGACCACCTCGATGACCCGTCCGAGAACATCGGTGGACAGGCTGTATTCCCAGGCCGTCCCCGGCTCGTGGGCCAGGGGCGCCTTTGCCAACCGCTCGAGCTGTTCCGCCGGGGTGACGTCGCGCCAGTCGACGCCAATCGCGCCGTAGAGCTCCTTCACCCGCGCGTTCCGGGTGTTATTCGCGTAGGCCAGGCCCGATGTATGCCGAAGCAGATCTTGAATCGTCATCTGGCTCTCAGCGGGCACGAGCTCATAGGTCGACTTGCCATCAGGACCTTGCTTCAGGATCGCAACCTCAAGCTTCCCAAGTTGCGGAAGGTACTTGGACACCGGGTCAGCGAGGGTGAGCTTGCCCTGCTCAACGAGCATCATCGCCGCCACCGACGTGAACGGCTTGGTCATCGAGTAAAGCCGGAAGATCGCGTCCTTCGACATTGGCGTCCCACCTACGGGATCGAGCTGCCCGACACTCTCGAAGTAAGCAATGCGGCCTTTTCGCGCGACCACAGCGACAGCGCCCGGGAAGCGGCCATCAGCGATCTGCGCCTTCAGCGCCTGACCGAGCCGTTCGAGACGTTGGGAGGAGAGCCCGACCTGCTCGGGTTTGGCCGTCGGCAGGGCGTCGGCCCAAACGAAGCTGACGACGAGCACAATGCTAAAGACAGTGATGAATGCCGCGACCGTCTTCATGGTGGGCCTCCCGACTTGACCTCGGAACGATGAGTGGACACTAATTTTATGTTTCCGTCTTCCTCATGCGATACCCAAGAGCGCTCTGTTGGGCGGGGAAAGATCAGAGAGACCTACACGCGTTGGCCGCCACAACGCCCCCAACGGCGGCTCGCCTCGATGTGAGGTCCAGAACATCTCACGCGGTGAGTTGTTCGTCAAGTGCTCGGTCCGATCACACCCGACGGGAACCCGTTCCTCATCGCGAAGACTTCACCTTGAGCCAGGACCGGGTGCGGCCACCGCGATAAGCGGAGGACTCGTCTTTCGCGACCAGCCCCTCGTAGCCTCGCCGCTGGACCTCCGCCCACGCCGCGAGGCCGTGCGCCGGCAGGCGGCGCGCCGGGAAGAGCAGGTGGTGGTCGGCGATCAGGCGCTCGAGGACTTCTCGCCTTGCCCCGAGGGGGTGCTCGCGCAGATCGCGCCCGCTGGCCTGGACACAATCAAAGGCGATGTAGATTGGTGGCGTCACCACGGCGGGAGGGTCTGGATGCAGGAAGGCGCGACGGGACAGGAGGTGCGCATCAAACGCGGTGACCTCCCCGTCCAAGAGCAGCGTGACGTCAGGCAACGACGCGATCGCCGCGGCGAGCGCCCGAAATCGGCCGGTGTAGTCGATGCCATTTCGGCTCAAGAGACGGACCGCAGCGCCCTGCTTGTACGCCATGATCCGCCAGCCGTCGTACTTTTCCTCGTAGATCCAGCCCGGCCGATGAAACGGCAGCGCCGGGGTCGGGAGCATGGGCGGGACGGAACGGAGGGTCCATGAGAGGCCGCGCCTCAACGCCGGTCCGACGGTCATCATGGTCGCCCTCCGTGTCACGTGGCTATGCATTGCATACGTACCCTGTTAGAACGGATACGTCAAGCTCCCTGATGGGTGACCGACGATGCGGAAAAGACTAAGCCGGCTGCGACCTCCCCTGGAGCTCCAGGAGGCCCTCGAGCGCGCCAAGGCCTTGTTTCGCGCGTGGGGTGCACAAGGGGGACGAAAGCGTGCGAAGCAACTGACGGCCGAGGCGCGGAGCGAAGCGGCGCGGAAGGCGGTTCAGGTTCGGTGGAAAGGCATCAGCACGGCTCAACGAGCGGCACTAGCCCGAAAGGCGGCGCTCGCCCGCTGGAGGAAAAAACGCGCCCCGTAGAGGGGGACTCTTTTCCGTCCCAGGACGGTCACGCCGCGTTCCCGCCCCGCCCCGGGGCGCGTACGGTCCCCAGGGACCGACGTGTCCCCCGAGCGAATCGGGGGGTGCGTGCCCTATCGGTCGTGCGCAGTTTCGGCCTGGCCACCGTTCTCTTGTACACGGCGAACTGCTGGCGCGAGGCGAGATTCTCCAGG
>QHSR01000322.1 GCA_003221635.1 Candidatus Rokuibacteriota bacterium
CCCGACGGGCTCGACCGCGTTGAGGGCCGGCGCACAGGCCATGGCCTCGGCGAATCGCTGGTAGTCCTCGCGGCTCTTGTCGTCCGCATGCCCGCCGAAGCTGTGGATCAGCAGGACGGCGAAGCGAGCACCGAACCGCTCGGCCTGCACAAGCGCGGATGCCGCCCGATGCAGCAGCTGATACCGGAGTGCGGACACCTCAACACCCTGAAGCCCCAGCGAATCTCGGAGGAACTGCAGCCGGGCTGGCTTGCCGCTGGTAGGCGGTGCGTTGGCCAGCCACTCCGCAACGAGTCGATCGAGCGACTCCCCTGATTTGGCCTCGACGGCAAGCGAGATGATGCCGCCAGCACCACGCAAGAGCGCCCACACGTCGTTCTGGGACGAATGCCCACCGCCGGGGAGGTCGACCTGTAGCTCCGGGATCGCGACGAGCAGCTCCGCGTTGGCCGTGCTCGGATGGGAATCCAGGGCCGTTGCGACGAGGGGCGGCAGGCCGTGGCGATTCTGCTGAGCGCCTTCCCACGCGACTGCGCACTCGAAGGCGGACTTCGTCTCCCGCCAGTGGCGATCCGGGGCCGCGAGCAGTCGCCGCCAGTCGTCGCGTCCAGCGGAAGGGACGAAGATCCTGGTCATGTCAGCCTGAACACCTTCATCACCTCGTCGCCGAGGTGGTTGATGACCTTCACGGCGATGCGGCCGGACCTGGGCTTGTCGAAGGCACGCGACGTGTCGCTGTGCAGGGTGGCCCAGGCCGCCTCATCGATCTCGGCCTTGAGCGTCCACGACGAGGGCTACCAGGTCGACCGACAACCGGACGGCGAGCTTCGCTTCCGCCGCCCTGACGGCCGGGTTCTGCCCGAGGTGCCGCGTCCTCCGGAGGGTGGTCACACCGCGTCCCCGGACCATGGACTTGCCTGTCAAGGGTGGTGGTTACGCTCACGAGACGCTCCGTTTGTCCGCCGCAACTTCAGGAAACGCTCGTCGCAGAGCGCCTGCCGAGGCTTCACTGGAGGGCGGCGGCCCCTCAGCGAACGACTTCTCCTTAGGGGGCGCCAGATTAGTGCGCGTGAGAACGTACCCTGGGTCCGCTGCTCCCAATGCAACCTTATCGGCCTGACGGTCGCTATAATCGAAGGGCAACGATGCAAGCGACGAGCAATCGCCTCGTCCTCTCTCCCTCGGACCTCAACGACTATGTCGAGTGCCCGCACCTCACCACGCTGGCGCTCGAGGTCGCGCGCGGCACCCGACGGCGCCCCCACGTGCCCGAGGACCACGTCGACCTCCTCCGCCGCAAAGGCGAGGAGCACGAAGCCGCCTACCTGAAAGAGCTGCGTGCCCAAGGACGCCAGATCACCAACGTCATCGGCCCCGACCCCTGGGACTTCGCCACCTCCGCATGCTCAACCGAAGAAGCCATGCGCGCAGGCGTCGAGATGATCTACCAGGCGACCTTCGTGCAAGGCGACTGGCGGGGCCGCGCCGATTTCCTCGAGCGCGTGGAGCAGCCGACCGCGCTTGGGCCCTGGGGCTACGAGGCGCTCGACGCCAAGCTCGCGCGAGCGGAGAAGCCCACCTACGTGCTGCAGCTCTGCTTCTACACGGAGGCGATCGCCTCCATCCAGGGGGCAGAGCCGAGCGCGATGCACGTCCTGCTCGGCATCGGCGAGCGGCGCACGCTGCGCCACACCGACTTCGCCGCCTACTACCGTCGCGTCCGCGCCGGGTTCCTCGCGGCGCTCGGCCGCGCGGCGGCGACCGAGCCCTACCGTGTGGAGCACTGCGCGCTGTGCGAGTTCCGCCAGGTGTGCGATGAGCGATGGCAGCAAGAAGATCACCTGCTGCTGGTGGCCGGGATCCGGCGTGGGCAGGTCAACCATCTGCGGTCTGCGGGCATCGGGACGCTGGCGCAGCTCGCTCAGGCACCGGCGACGCCGGTCCCCCACGTCGCCCCTCGCACGTTTGAGACCCTTCACGACCAGGCCGGGCTGCAGCTCCGCCGGCGGACTACCGGTGTCCTCGACTGGCACGCATTGCCCATCGAGCCGGGATGCGGCTCCCAGCAACTACCGCGGCCCTCGCCGGGCGACGTCATCTTCGATATCGAGGGCGATCCGTTCTGGGAGCCGGCGCGCGGTCTGCACTTCCTCTTTGGCCTGCTGATGCGCGATGCCGGCGCCCGCGACAGCGCAGTGTGGCGATACCAGACGATCTGGGCGCACGACCGGGCAGAGGAGCGCGGGGCGTTCGAGGCGCTGATCGACCTCTTCGACGAGCGGCTCGCACGGCACCCCGACATGCACGTCTACCACTACGGCGCCTACGAGCCGACGGCGCTGGAGCAGCTCATGGGCGTGTACGCGACGCGCGAGGACGCGATGGACGCGCTGCTGCGCCGCGAGGTCTTCGTCGACCTGCATTCGGTCGTGCGCCAGGGCCTGCGGGCGGGCGTGCCGGGGTACTCGCTGAAGGACGTGGAGGCGCTGCCCGCGTTCCGCCGCCAGGCGCGCCTCACGAGCGGCACGCGCGCCGTATTGGCCTACGAGGAATGGATGGCCACGCGCGCGGGCGCGCGGCTCGAGGAGATCGCGGCCTACAACGAGGAAGACTGCCGCGCGACGCTCGCGCTCCGCGACTGGCTGGTCGATCACCGGCCCGACGGTGCGGCCTGGGCGGAGCCTCCCGAGGCGCGGCCGGTCGACGACGACAGGCAGAAGGCCGATGTCC
>QHSR01000121.1 GCA_003221635.1 Candidatus Rokuibacteriota bacterium
CCTGCGGCTTCGGCTCGCATTCCTGGATTCACGGGCTCGCCTCGCCTGCGGCTTCGGCTCGCATTCCTGGATTCACGGGCTCGCCTCGCCTGCGGCTTCGGCTCGCATTACCACACTCATTTGAGCTGTAGCTTGCGGAGCGACTTGAGCCTGTCGCGAAGCTCGGCCGCCTGCTCGAAGTCGAGGCGCTTGGCCGCCTCCTTCATCCGCGCCTCCAGTTCGAGGATACGCGACTGGAGCGCCGCCGGCGACTCGAAGGTCTCCGCGGCCGGCTCCTCCACGGGCACCGTGTAGTAGTCGCGCTCGTAGACCGTCTGGAGGAGCTCGCGGATCGCGGACTTGATCGATTCCGGCGTGATCCCGTGTGCGTCGTTGTAGGCGCGCTGCAGCTCCCGCCGACGCTCCGTCTCGCGGATCGTGGCCGCCATCGAGTCCGTGATGTGGTCGGCGTACATGATGACCTCCCCGTTGACGTTACGTGCCGCCCGTCCCGCCGTCTGGATGAGCGAGGTCGCCGAGCGCAGGTAGCCCTCCTTGTCGGCATCGAGGATCGCTACCAGCGACACTTCCGGGATATCGAGCCCCTCGCGCAGGAGGTTGATCCCGATGAGGCCGTCGAACTTCCCGAGCCGGAGGTCGCGGATGATGGCGACCCGGTCGAGCGTGTCGATGTCGGAGTGCAGGTAGCGGACGCGGAGCCCCAGCTGCTGGTAGTACTCGGTGAGGTCTTCGGCCATACGCTTGGTCAGCGTCGTCACCAGCACGCGCTCGTCGCGCTCGGCCCGCGCCCGGAGCTCGCCGAGCAGGTCGTCGACCTGGTCCTTGGCGGGCCGCACGGTGATCCGCGGATCCATGAGCCCGGTCGGGCGGATCACCTGCTCGGCGAGGGTGTCACCTGCGAGGTCGAGCTCGTAGAGGCCGGGCGTCGCGGAGACGTAGATCGTCTGGCCCGTCAGCCGCGTGAACTCGTCGAACGTCAGCGGTCGGTTGTCGAACGCCGAGGGCAGCCGGAACCCGTATTCGACGAGCGCTTCCTTGCGCGACCGGTCCCCGTAGTACATACCGCGGACCTGCGGCACCGCGACGTGGCTCTCGTCGATGACCACGAGCGCGTCTTTCGGCAGGTAGTCGATCAGCGTGGGCGGCGCTTCCCCCGGCCGGTGGCCGGTCAGGTGTCGGGAGTAGTTCTCGATCCCGTGGCAATACCCGAGCTCGCGCAGCATCTCGATGTCGAAGAGGGTCCGCTGCTCGAGCCGCTGCGCCTCGAGCAGGCGGTTGCGCTGGCGGAGGAACGCGAGTCGTTCCGCGAGCTCCTCCTGGATGGTCTCGAACGCGCGCGCGAGCTGGCTCGCCTCGGTCACGTAGTGACTCGCCGGGTAGATGTGGACCCGGTCGACGCGCTCGAGCACCGCGCCCCGGAGCGGATCGATCCGCGAGGCCGCGTCGACGACGTCGCCGAAGAGCTCGATCCGGAGCGCGATCGATTCCTCGTTCGCCGGGAAGACTTCGACCACGTCCCCCCGCACACGGAACGTGCCGCGGTGAAAGTCGTAGTCGTTCCGCTCGTACTGGACCGCGATGAGCCGCCGGATGATCTCGTCCCGGTCGATCCGGTCGCCCTGGCGGAGCTCGAGGTGCAACCCCTGGTAGGTGTCGGGCTCGCCGATGCCGTAGATACACGACACCGAGGCGACGACGATGACGTCACGCCGCTCCAGGAGGGACTTGGTTGCCGAGTGGCGCATCCGGTCGATCTCGTCGTTGATGAGCGCGTCCTTCTCGATGTATGTGTCCGACTGCGGGATGTAGGCCTCGGGCTGGTAATAGTCGTAGTACGAGACGAAGTATTCGACCGCGTTCGCCGGAAAGAAGGCCCGGAACTCGCTGAACAGCTGGGCGGCCAGCGTCTTGTTCGGCGAGATGACGAGGGTGGGCCGGTCCACGTTCGCCACGACGTTGGCGATCGAGTAGGTCTTGCCCGAGCCCGTCACCCCGCGCAACACCATGTGACGGCGGCCCGCGCGGACGAAATCCGTGAGGGCGGCGATCGCCTGCGGCTGGTCGCCACGCGGCGAATACTCGGAGGACAACCGGAACACGGTGTCGAGCTACGTCAGGAGGGCGTCGGGACGGCCAGCAGATACTTTCGCCACGAGTCGAGGAGCGAATGCGCGTGAGGGTGTCGTAGCATGTGCGTCGAGAACACGAACTTCGGATGCACCGGCTCGCGGATGAGGCGCATCCCGACCTCGTCGGGCAGCCGGTTGCCCTTGCGCAGATTGCAACGCAGACAGGCCGCGACCACGTTCACCCAGGTCGTCTCGCCCCCCCGCGAGCGCGGCACGACGTGGTCGACGGTCAGGCGCTCGCCGCGGCGGTTACAGTACTGGCAGCTGTAGCCGTCCCGTCTCAGGATGTTCTTCTTGTTGAAGGCCACGCGGTCGAGGAACGGCTTGCGGATGTACATGGCCAGCCGGATCACCGCCGGGAGAGCGAACGTCACCGAGGGCGACCGCACCACGCGCGGGGAGGCTTCGACGGCCTCCGCCTTGCCGGCCAGGAGCAACGTGATCGCGCGGCGAGCGTTGGTGAAATGCAGCGGCTCAAAGGTGTAGTTGAGCACCAAAACCGCAATTTCATCCATACTTAACGCATTAGTCTAGTCGGCGGCTTCCGGAGTGTCAAATCACGGTGCTCGGCGTCCCTCGATCGCGTCCATCAGGACGCCCTCGCGCAGCCCGAATTCGCTGACCCGTAGCGTCTCGACCCCGATCTGGTCCAGGGTCGCCATCACGATCGCGATGCCGGGGATGATGAGGTCAGCGCGGCCCGGCTCGAGGCACGGGAGCGCCGCGCGCTCTGCGACCGTGTGCGCGCCCAGCCGGGCGGCGAGTCGCGCGATGATCGGGCGGTCCAGCCGGTGCCCCTGCACGCGCTCCGGATCGTAGCGGTGGAGGCCGAGGTCGAGCGCCGCGAGTGTCGTCACCGTGCCGGCCGTGCCCACGAGGTGGGCGACGCGGGCGGTACGGATCGGTTCGGGCAGCTCGTGCTCGAGGCGGGCGCGCACCTCGTCATAGAGCTCGCGATAGCGTGGCTCGGCCACCGGGCCTGGAAACGGGAACCGCTCCGCGAGCGGGACGACGCCGAGCCGCAGGCTCGCCATCGATCGGATCACGTCGTCCTCGGCCAGCACGTACTCCGTGCTGCCGCCGCCGATATCGAACACGAGAACCGGACCCGCCAGCGCGCCGAGACCGTGGCGTACCCCGCGAAGCGTGAGACGGGCCTCAGCCTCGCCGCTCACGACGTCGACCCTCCGACCGGTCGCCTGCTCGACGGCCGCCGCGAAGGCGCGGCCGTTGGACGCCTCGCGCACGGCACTGGTCGCGACGATGCGGATGTCTCGCGCGCCGAGCCGGACGCCGCGCTCGACGTAACCGCGGACGACAGCGAGCGTCCGAGCCATCGGCGTCTCACCCAGCGCTCCCGAGCGGGCGAGGCCCTCGCCGAGCCGGGTGATCGTTTGGTCCTGGTCGACGACCCGCCACGTCGCCCCATCGAGCACGTCGGCGACGAGGAGCCGAACCGTATTGCTGCCGACATCGATCGTGGAGAGGCGCATGGCGGGGAGCGAAAACACCCGCCGGGACTCCCGGCGGGGCGGGTGAACCGCGAAGCCGTGCCGGCTACTTTCCCTTCAGGCTTCTGATGTAGTTCACGATCTCCCAGCGCTCCTGCTCCGAGAGGTGCTTCCAAGGAGGCATGGCGCCGCGGCCGTTCGAGATCTTCCAGAAAATCTCACCGTCGGTTTGGTTCTGAACCGCCGCGGACGTCCAGTTCGCGGGCTTCGGCGGAGGTAGCGCGGCAGCGGCCGGGCCGTCGCCCTTCCCCATGGGTCCGTGACAGGATACGCAGTTGGTCTCGACCAGCTTCTTCGCGTTGCCGACACCCTTCACCGGATTCTTCGACGCCTTGGCGTCGGCCGGCGCCACCCACGGTCCCTGGGCGGAGACCACCGCCGCGCCGGTCCAGACGAGGAGCGTGATCGCGGCGACGGCGATGCTCAGCGACTTCCCGAACGCGCTCATGGCGCCTCCTCTCGTGAAACTCGTACGACACGAATGATCGTGATGGTGTTCACAAAACGAAAACCATTTAACACTCCTGGGACGAACGAGGTCAAGCAGATATTCGACGCGCGCGCGTCGAGGCGAGCCAGCAGAGCGCGGCCAGGCCGCCGTAGGCGCCGGCGAGGCGCGCCGGCATCGCCGACGGCGCGGCCCACGGCCAGCAGAGCGCGCCGCTCGCCAGGGACGAGTGGATCACGCCGAAGAGCGCGGCGAGGCTCGCGACCGCCAAGAGCAGCCCGGCGAGCACCACTCGGTGGTTGATGATCGCCGCGAGCGCCCATCCCCACAGGGCCGCGGTCAGGACGAATCTGTTTCCGAGGACGAGAAGCGTCTGATAGCCGAGCGCGGCTTCACCCGTGAGGGCGGCCGGGAACTTGAAGACACCGATCAGGAGCGACGAGAGGATGACGAGCTGCGTGACATTGTCGAGGGCGAGGCCGAGGAAGCCGTTCAGGTCCCCGGCCCGGATCCAGCGCGGGCGGGTCCTAGTGGGGCCGGGCGTCGGCTACCCCCTGGCTGGCGACCAGCTCGCGGGCCAGGCTCTTTGTCCTCTCGGCCACGCTGGTGCACCAGGCGAGGCGACCGCGGTTGTTGGCGACTTCGCGGAAATCGAATTCGATGGCCGGGCCGAGGTGTTGACCGAACCTCAGCCGCACGCTGTATGACTTCCCTTGCCGCTTGTCGTCGTCCTCGAGGACGACTTCAACACGCGGGTCGACCCGCTTCGCATGGGAGGTCAGGAAATTCCATAGCCAGCGTCTGACGTCACGATATGTCCCACCCGAAAACACGCGGGCATTCTAGCACCCGGGGATTGCCCCGATCGTCATCGTGGGAGCAATAGGGGACCAGCGACTGGTCCCCTATTGCGGTCAAATCAATGGGCCCGGCTCAGCATTCGTTGAAGCCGCAGGACAGGCACTTCTTGCAACCCTCTTCGTAGATGAAGGTCGCTTGCCCGCACTCCTTGCAGAGGTCGCCGATCTGCTTTCGCGCGTCGACGGCAACTCTGGGAGCTTCGGGCCCGGGCTTCACATCACCGATGTGCTCGGCCAGCGTCCGCGACAGCGCGTCCGGCAATGAGAGGATCTTTGTGGGTCCAAAGCCTGTCGGTTGTCCCCCGCCGATTCGGGAAAGCTGGCTGATGACCTCCTCGAGGCGACGCTGAGCTGACAGCGGTGAAGGCAGCCTCAGGATTAAGGAAATCAGTCGCCCGAGCGCCTCGGCGACCGCCATCGTATCGGAGCCGCCCTTGCCAACCTGGACGAAGACCTCAAAAGGCTCGTGCTCCTCGGTTTCGGTGATGGTGATCCACGCCGTCCCGATCGGGGTCTGAGTGCGGTAGGTCGACCCCTTCAGGCTACGCGGGCGGGGCTTGATGACGGCCTGGCCCGCCATCGCAGGGGCGGCGCTCTTGCTCTTCTTCGAGACCCCCACGTTCAGCACCTGCTCGCCTTTGCACCCGTCGCGGAAGACGGTGATGCCGAGGCAGCCGAGCTCCCACGCGAGGCGATAGGCGCGCGCCACGTCCTCCTCGGTCGCGTTGTTCGGCAGGTTGATCGTCTTCGAGACTCCGTTGTCGGTCGAGCGCTGGAAAGCGGCCTGATGCCGTACGTGCCATTCGAAGCCGATCTCGTGGGAGGTCTTGAAGACCTCGGACGCACGCTCCGGGAGGCCGCGGATCCCGTGGAGCGATCCATGCTTGACGATCTCCTGCATGAGCGCGTCCGAGTAGAATCCCTGATCCTTGGCGATGCGCTCGAACGTCTCGTTCACGAACGTCAGGACGCGCTCGCCGTCAGGCTGCTTCACGCGGTGCTCGAACGCCAGCGCGAAGATCGGCTCGACACCGGAGGAGCACCCAGCGATCATCGAGATCGTGCCGGTGGGCGCAATCGTCGTGACGGTCGAATTGCGCATCGGCCGCTGATTCTTATAGATCGAATGGTCCCAGTGCGGGAAGGGGCCGCGCTCCTCGGCGAGCTTCGCCGACTGATCGTGGGATTTCTCCTTGATGAAGGCCATCAGCTGGTCGCCGAGGTCGATCGCTTCCTGGCTGTCGTACGGGATGCCCATCATGAAGAGCAGGTCGGCCCACCCCATGATGCCCAGCCCGATGCGGCGGTTGGCTTTGACGGTGGCGTCGATCTGTGGGAGCGGGTACGGGTTCATCTCGATGACGTCGTCGAGGAATCGAACCGCGAGGCGCACCACCCGCTCCATCTCGTCCCAGTCGACCGACCACTCGCCCTGGTCGCTTCGCCGCGCGAACTTCGAGACGTTGAGCGAGCCGAGATTACACGCCTCGTTGGGCAAGAGGGGCTGCTCGCCACACGGATTGGTCGCCTCCACCACACCGATGTCCGGCGTCGGGTTGGCGGGGCTCGCGTTGATCCGGTCGATGAAGACCATGCCCGGGTCGCCCGTCCGCCATGCCGCGCGGACCATCCGGTCGAAAACCTCCTTGGCCGACAGGCGGGCCGTCACCGCGCCGGTGTGCGGGTTGATCAGGTCGTACTCGCCGCCCGAGGCGAGCGCGTCCATGAACCGATCCGTGGCCGCTACGGAGATGTTGAAGTTCGTGATGCCCCCGTCGAGCTTGCAGTCGATGAACTCGAGGATGTCCGGGTGATCGACCCTGAGGATCCCCATGTTGGCGCCGCGCCGGGTTCCGCCCTGCTTCACCGCCTCGGTCGCGCTGTTGAACACGCGCAGGAAGGAGACGGGTCCCGAGGCGCGCCCGCCCGTCGAGGCCACGATGTCGTCCTTGGGGCGCAGCCGTGAGAACGCGAAGCCCGTGCCGCCGCCGGACTTGTGGATGATCGCCGCCGCCTTGACCGAGTCGAAGATCTCCTCCATCGAGTCGCCCACGGGCAGCACGTAGCACGCCGAGTACTGCAGGCCGTTGTCCTTCCCGGCATTCATGAGGGTCGGCGAGTTCGGGAGGAAGTCGCCCTCGATCATGATGTCGTAGAACGCCGCCGCGACCTCCCTGACCGCGGCCTCGCTCCGCCCGTACCGCGCCTCGCCCGACGCGATCGTCAGCGCCACCCGCCAGCACATCTCCTCCGGGGTCTCGACAACCTCGCCACCCTGCCGCAGGAGATAGCGTTCACGGAGGACCCGCAAGGCAGGCTCGGTCCACTTACCGACTTTCGCTGGGCGGATCTCAGACAACATTCCACGCCTCCTCCTGGCACTGGCCGAAGACCTTCGGCTCTTACTATATCTTGTGGTGAGGGCGAATCTACCACGCTGAATCTAGCGTTCGTCAAGAAAAAAGGTATCCACCGCCCATCCACCATTTGTCCACCGCCCGCGCCCGCAAGCTCTTCAGGACCCTCACACGAGGGCCCTCACACGCTGCGTGGTATTCTCTGTTCCGCTATGGCGCCCTCTCAGGTGATCGTGCTGCTCGCGCTGGTTGCTACCTTCCATTTTCTCGACACCGCGCGCGCGCAGACGCCGCCACCTCCGCCGTCGCTTGAAGCTTCGGGTCGGACCCTGAACCTCGAGGATTGCATCGCCATCGCGCTCGAGGGCCAGCCGCGGATCCAGGCGACGCTGGCCGACTATGCCGCGGCGCGCTACCGGGTGAATCAGGCCCTGGCGCCGCTCCTCCCGCAGCTCAGCGGACCAACTCGGCGGGCGCAAGCATCTCGACCGTGCAGAACCGGCAGATGGGCGACACCCTCCTGGCCCAGGTGCTGCTCTCTCAGGTCCTCTTCGACTTCGGCAAGACCCTCGCGGCGACGGAAGCGGCGCGAAAGCTCGCCGAGGTGGCGGTCGAGGATGTCGAGCTGCAGCGTCAGCTGATCTCGCTGACGGTGAAGGAGGCGTACACGAACACGCTCTTCAGCCAGCGCCTCATTCGCGTGCAGGAGCAGGCGCAAGAGCGGGCCGAATTGAACTTGCGCTCGGCGAAAGGCTTCTTCGAGGTGGGCACGCGGCCCAAGTCTGACGTCGCGCGGGCCGAGGTCGACGTGGCGAACGCCAAGCTCGACCTCATCAGGGCGAAGAACGCCCTGCGTACCGCCATCGTCGCGCTCAACATCGCGATGGCGATCAACGTGGACACGCCGACCCAGATCGTCGACAACCTCGTCTACCAGCCCATCACGCTCGACCGGCAGGCGCTTCGAAGCGATTCGCTCCGGCAGCGACCCGAGTACCGCCAGGCCAAGCTCCGCGCCGCCGCCGCCGAGGCCACGGAGCGGCAGACCTTTCGGAACTTCTTCCCCGATGTCTCGGGCACCGGAACCTACGGGGGCACCCAGAGCCAGCTCAACGAGGCCTGGACGCTGGGCCTGTCGTTGAACTGGTCGCTTTTCGACGGTGGCGGGCGAATCGCGAGGTACCAGGAGGCGAAGGCCAACCTGGAGGGCGCAAAGGCGCGCGTGAAGTCCACCGAGCTCGACATCGTGCAGAATGTCGAGCAGGCCGAGATCGCCGTCGAGGAAGCCCAGGAGCGGATCCAGGCGGCCCAGACCCTGGTGGTCTCCGCCCAGGAGAACTTTCGGCTGGCCCAGGGGCGGTTCGACGCCGGCGTCGGCACCATCCTCGAGCTGACGGACGCTCAGCTCGCCCTCACCCAGGCCCAGAACACCGAGAGCCAGGCCCTGGCGGACTATCGGATCGCCCTGGCACGGCTGGATCGTGCCGTCGGCCGTCGCTGAGGCCCGAGAAACAACCCGCAAGGTGGCGTCGTCTAAACGAGTGATGAGACGCATCGTGTCGGTGGTCATCGTGGCGGTCCTGGTGGGTGGGGGCGTCTTCGCCTACCTCTACACCCAGAGCCGCGGCAATGCCCCAAAGTACCGGGTGGCGCGTGTCGAGCGAGGTCCCCTCACCGCTGCGGTCTCGGCGACCGGCAACCTGAACGCCGTGGTCGTCGTCCAGGTCGGGAGCCAGGTCTCCGGGATGGTCAAGGACCTCATGGTCGACTTCAACTCGATCGTCAAGAAGAACCAGGTCATCGCCCGGATCGACCCGGACATCTTCGAGGCCAGGGTCAACCAGGCGAAGGCGGATCTGGACTCCTCCCGGGCGAACGTCCTGAACCAGGACGCGCAGGTCGAGCGCGCCCGGGCCGACGTCGACAACGCCCGCGCGGGGCTCGTGGAAGCCAAGGCGTTCACCGCCAAGGCCCTGGTGCAGTCCGTGGACGCCAAGCGTGACTTCGACCGGAAGGCGGAGCTGTTCGGTCGCCAGCTCATCGCCAAGAGCGATCTCGACACGTCGCAGGCCACCTACGACGCTGCGGTGGCCCAGCTCGACTCCACCCGGGCGCGAGAGCAGGCGCTCACGTCGGGTATCCAGTCGGCGCTCGCCCAGCTCCGCGTGGCCCAGGCCACCGCCGAGTCCGCGCGTGCGCAGGTGAAGCAGAAGGATGCCGCGCTCAAGCAGGCCCAGGTCGATCTCGACCACACGACGATCCTGGCCCCCGTGGACGGCGTCGTCGTCTCCCGCCAGGTGGACGTCGGCCAGACCGTCGCCGCGAGCCTTCAGGCTCCGGTGCTCTTCACCATCGCCCAGGACCTCACGCGGATGCAGGTCGAGACGAGCGTGGACGAGGCGGACATCGGCCGCATCAAGCTCGACGACCGCGCCGGCTTCACGGTCGACGCGTTTCCCGGGGAAACGTTCGTCGGGACTGTCACGCAGATCCGGAAGGCGGCTCAGATCGTCCAGAACGTCGTCACCTACACGGTGGTCGTCGCGGTGGCGAATCCGACGGGAAAGCTCGTCCCGGGAATGACGGCGAACGTCAAGCTCGTGACCGCGGAGAAGCCGAGCGTCCTGAAGGTTCCGAACGCCGCGCTCCGGTTCCGGCCGGCGGGCGTCGAGGCGGCAGCGCCCAACTCGCCGGCGAGCAGCGGCGAGCCGAGCGGCGGCGCGGCGGGCCGTGGCGCGGCGGGTGGTGTGCAGCCCTCGGTCGAGCAGATACGCGATCGCCTGGTGAAAGAGCTGAAGCTCACTGAGGATCAGCAAACGAAGCTCGAGCCGATCCTGCAGGACAGCCGCGAGCAGCTGCGGGCCCTCCAGGGACTCCCCGAGGCCGACCGTCGCGCGCGCGCCCAGAAAGTCCGTGAGACGTCGCGCGTCAAGGTCCGCGAGATCCTCACCGACGCCCAGAAGGCGCGCTACGACGAGATGGCCGCCGCGTCGGGCGGCGAGGGCCGGGCCGGCATCCAGGGGCGCGTGTGGGTGGTCGGGCCGGATGGCAAGCCGGCGTCGGTCGCGCTGACTCTTGGGCTCAGCGACGGAACCTCCACCGAGGTGCTCCGCGGCGAGATCAACGAGAGCCAGGAGGTGATCGTCGGGCTCCTCGGCGGCGGCCGGAGCGGCGGCGGTCCTCAAGCCCCGCAGCAGGGCACGCCGCGCCTCAGGCTCTGATCGTGGCGGCACCGATCATCGTGACCGACGGCCTGACGAAGGATTATCACCTCGGGCCGCACACGGTCCACGCCCTTCGCGGAGTGTCGGTCACCATCGAGCGCGGCGAGTTCGTCGCAGTCATGGGTCCCTCGGGCTCGGGCAAGTCCACCTTCATGAACCTCCTGGGCTGCCTCGACACCCCGACCAGCGGGGAAGCTCGCTCGGATCAGAAACGGCAGAATCGGGTTCGTCTTCCAGCAGTTCAACCTGCTGCCCCGGACGACCGCGCTCGAAAACGTCGAGCTTCCCTTGCTCTATGCGGGCCACCCCGCGCGCGACCGCCGCGCCCGGGCCCGCGCGCGGCTCGGCGCGGTCGGGCTCGCCGATCGCGAGGCGCACCATCCGAGCCAGCTCTCGGGCGGCCAGCAGCAGCGCGTCGCCATCGCGCGAGCGCTCGTCAACGACCCGGCGGTCATCCTGGCCGACGAGCCCACCGGCAACCTCGACACGCGGACGAGCGTGGAGGTGCTGGCGCTCTTGCAGCGCCTCAACCGCGAAGGGCTCACGATCGTCCTCGTCACCCACGAGCTCGATATCGCCGCCTACGCGAGCCGGAGCCTCACCTTCCGCGATGGCCGTCTCAAGAACGACGAGCGCGCGGCCGAACCGCGCGACGCGGCCGCCACGCTCGCGGAGCTGCCGGCGGAGGAGGAGGACGCCGCGTGAGCCTGTGGCAGAGCGTCCGCATCGCCGGCCGGGCGCTCCGGGTCAACAAGCTCCGGAGCGCGCTCACCATGCTCGGCATCATCATCGGCGTGGCGGCGGTCATCGCGATGGTCGGCGTCGGCGCCGGCGCCCAGGCGCGCGTCGCGGAGCAGATCCAGAGCCTCGGGTCGAACCTGATCATCGTCCTCTCGGGTAGCGTCACCGCCAGCGGGATTCGCCTCGGCACCGGGAGCCAGCTCACGATCAGCGAGGACGACTCGGCCGCGATCGCGCGCGAGGTCCCGCTCGTCCAGGCGTCGGCGCCGTCGGTGCGGGGCACCGCGCAGGTCGTGTACGGCAACCTCAACTGGGCCACCGCCATCCAGGGCGTCACG
The DNA here is from genome assembly GCA_003221635.1 of Candidatus Rokuibacteriota bacterium. GTDB lineage: Bacteria > Methylomirabilota > Methylomirabilia > Rokubacteriales > CSP1-6 > AR31. Next base: position 11,609 of record QHSR01000121.1, read on the forward strand.
CCGGACTACTTCGAGGCGCGGGAATGGCCGGTGACGGACGGTCGTGCGATCAACCCCGAGGACGTCGAGGGCGCCACCAAGATCGCACTTCTGGGCCAGACCACGGTCCTGAACCTGTTCGGGGAGTCCGAGCCACTCGGCCAGATCATCCGGATCAAGAAGGTGCCGTTCACCGTCGTCGGTGTCCTGTCGCGCAAGGGCCAGAACTCCTGGGGCCAGGATCAGGACGACGTGATCCTGATCCCGATCTCGACGGCCAAGAAGAAGGTCCTCGGCGTGAGCCAGGCCAACCCGCGCGCCGTCGGGTCGATTTCGGTCAAGGTCCGGGCCGACGAGGACATGGCCGAGGCCGAGAACCAGATCCGCGCGCTCCTGCGCCAGCGTCATCGCCTGCAGCCGTTCCAGGACGACGATTTCTGGCTCCGGAACCTCTCCGAGGTTCTGCAGACTCAGGAGGAGTCGTCGAAGGTGATGACCTATCTCCTCGCCGCCATCGCGTCGGTCTCGCTCCTGGTCGGGGGCATCGGGATCATGAACATCATGCTCGTGTCGGTGACGGAGCGGACGCGCGAGATCGGCCTCCGCATGGCGGTGGGAGCCCGGCGGCGCCACATCCTGCTCCAGTTCCTGATCGAGGCGGTCACCCTGTCGCTCATCGGCGGGATCATCGGCATCGCCCTCGGTCTGGGGGGCTCGCGGGCAATCAGCTACTTCGCCGAGTGGCGTACGCTCGTCGCCCCCGAATCGATCGTGATCGCCTTCGGCTTCGCGGCCGGCATCGGGATCTTCTTCGGGTTCTATCCGGCTCGCAAAGCGTCGCGCCTCGACCCGATCGAAGCTCTGCGATACGAGTAGGCCGGGGAGGGCCGGGGGGTGCTGGGGGGACCCTGTGGGAACCTGAGAACTACGACAGGTTCCCGCAGGGTCCCCCCAGCACCCCCCGGCCCTCCCCGGCCTGCTCGGTGGGCGAGCTTCGTCGGGGTCTGCGTTCGGGCGTAGCGCAGAACGCAGCCAGCCTGCTGTGATGAGTTCCCCAGCCTGCCCCTAAAGTTCGGCGGGCTCCTGGTCGTTTGCTATGGTCTATGACGATGAGTCGTGCTCGTGCGCGCCGACCACAGCGCAAGCCCGTCCGGGCGTCTCGGCGGCTCAAGAAGGTCCGCGTTCCGAGGAAGGTCCGGCTCGCTCCAACGGCCCGCGTCGCCAAAAAGGTCCGTGTCCCCAGTCCGACTCCAGCCGAGTTGGGCCTGCTCGCGCTCGCGCAGAAGATCGCCGAGCTCGCGCGTGATGGTGGCGGGAGCCAGGCGCTCTCCGCGGCTCTCCAGACGCTCGCCGCCGCGTATGGGCCGACGGCGCCGCTGCCCCGCGACGTTTTTCGCGCCTGGGTGCCGAGTCGCACCGACAAGAACGCCACCCTTGCGCTGGCGTGGGCGCGCGAGCAGGTGCGGCTGGGGCTCCAGGAGGTCGTTGAGCGGACGATGAAGGGAGCCCGGGGCCGCGTCGACGTCGACGCGGGGACGTTCGCCTGGCTTCTCCTCGCTGCGTGCGAGGCGATCGCTCAGGAGCCGCCATCGGCGGTGGCCGATCGCGTGCGAGCGCTCCTGCAGCTCATCGGCCACGTCTCCGCCGCCCGCTGAGGCTGTCCAGGACCAGGAACGCGGCGCCGGCGCCGAGCGTCACGAGGTTGACCTGGACGGAAGCGCGGTGGGCCCGGGCGAAGACGGCGTCGTCGCGCGTGCGACGGGCCGTCTCGGCCCGCGGCATGAGGACCGTCGACGCCAAGGCCAGCATCGTCACCATGAGCCCGCAGAGCGCCGTGCCGAGCAGCGGCCGAAGGCGTCCTCGCTCCCCGGAGATCGCCTGGATCGCCGAGGCGGTGAGGGCGATCGCGCTCAGCGTCAGCCCCCACTGGTAATAGCGGGGGAGCACAGCCGTCACGGCCTGGCCGGCGATCGCGCGGTCGATCGTCTTGAAGACGACAGGCGCCACCTCGAACGAGAAAAACGCCATGATCCCGAGCCAGGCGGCGATGCAGACGACGGCGAGCGCCCTGAGGAGTCTCATCGACGCGCCGCGAGCAGGGGCAGCCCCCAGAGCCCGTCTCCGTACGTGATGCGCGCGAAGCCGAGGTCGTCGGCGATTTGCCAGTAGCGTCGGAGCGCGACGACGTCGGTCCCCCAGGTTTGCACGCCGACGCAGATCACGCCGAGGAGGATCGCCGAGGCTCGCGGAGGAGTCAAGATTGACGGGCCCCGTACCGGGCGGTAGAGTTCGCACGGTGCGAGCCCGCGTCGCGATCGCCGTGGCAACCGTCCTCGTCGTCGCGTCCTCTGCGCGCGCCGAGACGGCGGTAGAGGCGGCGCGGGCCCTCGTCGCCCGCTATCACGAGGACAGGGCGAGGCTCGATCGCGCGCGGGATCTCCTCGAGAGCGCACGCGCGAAGGACCCACAGGTCGAGACGATCGTGATGCTCTCGTATGTCCAGCTCCTGATTGGCGACGTTCGAGCGACCACCATCGACGACAAGCTCGCAGCCTACGACCGGGGCCGCGAGCTGGGAAAGCGCGCGGTCGAGCTGGCGCCCAGGAGCCACGATGCCCATCTCTGGTACGCGCTCAACACGGGACGGTGGGGCGAGACGAAGGGGATCCTCCGCTCGCTCTTTCTCTTGCCGACGGTTCGCCAGGAGATGGACATCCTGCTCGAGCTCAACCCGCGCTCGGTCTGGGCGCACGTGCTCGCCGGCAACCTCTTCCTGGAGGTGCCGGGATTCGCCGGCGGCGACCGCGTCAAGGCCGAGGGGCACTTCAAGAAGGCGCTCGAGCTCGACCCTCGGTTCACCGGAGCCCGGCTCGGCCTCGCGCGCCTCTTTATCGCCGAATCCCGGTACGCCGACGCGCGGCGGGAGCTCCAGCGGGTCATCAACGAGACCACGCCCATGATCATCGCGGACTGGGCCGTGAAGGACGTCCCACGCGCACGACAGCTCCTCGAGTCGATCAGAGACAGAAAGTAGCGATCGGTGCCGTGATTCGCCGGCTCCGGCGGAGCGCGTCCAGCTGGAACCCGACCGCGCTCGCCGTCGTCGCGGAGCGCGATCGCGACCCGTTCCGCGTCCTGATCGCCTGCATCCTGTCGCTTCGCACGCAGGACACGACCACCGGTCCCGCCTCCGACCGCCTGTTCGCCGCGGCCGCGGCGCCGGAGACCATGCTGAGGCTTACCCCCCGTCAGATCGAGCGCCTCATCTACCCCGTCGGGTTCTACCGGACGAAGGCGCGGGTCATCCTCGGGATCTGCCGTGACCTGCTCGCGCGCTTCCAGGGCCGTGTGCCCGACACGATCGACGAGCTCCTCGTGCTGAACGGCGTGGGACGGAAGACGGCCAACCTGGTTGTCACCATGGGCTATGGCAAGCCCGGGATCTGCGTGGACACCCACGTGCACCGCATCTCGAACCGGCTGGGCTACGTGAAGACCAGACATCCCGAGGACACCGAGATGGCGCTCAGGGCGAAGCTGCCGCGCCGCCACTGGATCGGCTACAACGACCTGCTCGTCTCCTTCGGCCAGAACATCTGCACGCCGATCTCTCCGCACTGCTCCCACTGCCCGGTCGCCACCCTCTGCCGGAAAGTTGGCGTCACGACCGCCCGCTAAGCCCCGTCAACGGCGCTACGACTGCGTGTCAAGCGAGCTCGGTCGGTAGGGCGGGGTGGCCGTGGGCGGTAGGGGGCGAAAGGACCCGTTCCCGTCAATGCGTCGACGGATTCCGCGCGCCCGGATGGAGCCCAGCCATCGCGGGGCAGCGGGCGCGTGCCGCGTGGTCCGTCGCCCCCTACCGCCCACGCCACCCCGCCCTACCGACCGGGCCGGCGCCGCAGCCGCAATCGCCGGAGAATGGCGAGATTGCGAAGATCGGCGGTGGGCTCGGGCTTCTTGGGCGTCTCCAAAACTTTCGGTACGCGCGCGAAGCGGCGGTCGTTCAAGAGGAACCGGAACGGGGCGAGGCCGAGGAAGCCGCGGCCGATGTGTTCGTGACGGTCGAGTCCCGAGCCGAGGGGTGCCCTGGCGTCGTTGAGGTGAAACGCCAGCACCCGACGGCGGCCCACCGCGGATTCGCACTCCGTCATCGCCCGACCGAAGCCGGCCTCGGTGCGGACGTCGTACCCCGCGGCGAACAGGTGGCACGTGTCGACGCAGACGCCGATCCGCTCGGGTCGGGCCGCGCCGTCGATCAGTGTCGCCAGCTCGGCGAACGTCCGGCCGACCGAGTTGCCGCCGCCCGCGGTGTTCTCGAGCGCGACTTTGATGCGATAGCCACTGGTACGCGCGAGCGTTTCGTCGAGCGCCGCGATGACCCGGCGGAGCCCGGCCTCGAGCCCGGCGCCCATATGAGAGCCTGGGTGGATGACCACGCACGAGAGACCGAGCGCCTCCGCGCGCTCCAGCTCGTCGGTGAACGCGGTCACCGCCTGCGCCCACGCCGAGGGATGCGGGCTCGCAAGGTTGATGAGATAGCTCGAATGGGCAAACACACGCCGGATGCCGGTGTGCCGCCGGGCCGCGCGAAACAGCCGGATCTCTTCGGCCTCGAGGGGCTTGGCCGCCCACCGGCGCTGGTTTTTCAAGAAGATCTGCACGGCGCCGCAGCCGACCGCGCGGCCGCGCTCGAGGGCCTGGTGGAGACCGCCCGCGATGGACATGTGGGCCCCGATCTCGTCGCCCCGCAGCGTCATGGCAGCCAAGGTACCACTCTGCTATTCTGGTCCCGATGAAACCCCTGGCGATCCCGTCGGCGTTCACGACCACATTCACTCTGGAGTACGGCGTCTCCGAGGCCGACATGCGGCGGCTCTACGAGAACGCCAAGCGGGACCAGTGGAACGCCTCGCGGGACATCTCCTGGTCGGCCCCGCCCTCCTCCGACGGACGCGTGATCGCCGACGAGTTGATCGACATCTACGGCAGTCCGCTCTGGGAGCGTCTCCCGGAAGCCGACCGGGTCACGCTGAACCGCCGCATCGCCGCCTGGCGCCTCTCGGTGCTCATGCATGGCGAGCAGGGCGCGCTCCTCGCGTGCAGCCAGATGGTGGACATCGTGCAAGGGGCCGACGCCAAGTTCTTCCAGGCCACGCAGGTGGTGGACGAGGCCCGGCACAACGAGGTCCTGAGCCGCTACCTGACCGATCGCCTCGACGGCCTGACGTACCCGATGCCGGCGAACGAGCGCGATATCTTCGACTCGATCCTGTCGGAGAGCCGCTGGTATCTGAAAACGATCGCCCTGCAGCTGGTGGCGGAGACCTTCGCGGTCGCGCTGTTCAAGATGATGAGTGAGAGCGCCCGCGACCCCGTGCTGGAAGCGATCTGCAAGCGCATTCTGGTGGACGAGTCGCGTCACATGGGGTTCGGCATGCTCGCGCTCCCCCGGGTCGTGAGCGAGGCGTCGGCGGCCGAGCGCCGCGAGCTCGAGGACTACACGTGCTTCGCCCTCGAGAAGACGCTGACGGGATTCTTTCCGCTCGAGGCCTACCAGGACGCGGGGTTCAGTGCGCGTGAGATCGACGAGGTCAAGCGCTACCGCCGCGAGACGGCGGCGTCCAACGATTACGCGCCGTTCCGCAAGTATTTCAAGCGGGACATGCACGGGTCGATGGTGGCGAACCTGGCGCGCCTCGGTCTTCTCACCGACCGGGTCCGGCCGCGGCTCGAGAAGCTCGGCGTCACCCTGCCGGCGAGCTGACCGGCCCGACCAGCTCGCCGAGCCGCCGAGTCCGAAAGCTCCACATCGCCGCGATCTGCCTGTGCACCAGCAGCGCGTGCGCCGCGCGCCCGAGTGGGCCCAGCGGTAGCCGGTAGGTCACCCGGTCCTCCACCCACGTCCCGCCCTGCTCCTCCAGGAAGCGATGGCGATGCTCCCAGCGGGCGTACGGCCCCCGTACCTGGACATCGACGTAGCGATAGGGCGGATCCCACTCGCGGATGAACGCGCGCCACCTCACCGGCACCCCGAGCCAGGACATCCGGAGATCGACCACCGCGCCGGTCGAGAGCGCGCGCGGCCCGGCGACGACACGGAGACGGAACGACGCCGGGGTGAGCAGGACGAGATTCGAGGACTCGGCGAAGAACGCGAACACCTCGGCACGCGCCCGGGCCAGCCACACGCGCGACTCGAGGATGTAGTCGGCCACGCCGCGCGCGCTATCATCGGCAGGCCGACGTCGCCTAGCCGAGCTTCTTGACCTCGGCAAGGATCTTGTCGGGCTGTGGCAGCTCTCCCTTGCCGTACCGCTCGATGAAGCGGATCGTTCCCCTCTGGTCCACGATGAACGTGGCCCGGCTGTTGGCGTTCCACTCGGGCCAGTAGACGCCGTACTCCTTCGCGACGGTGCGGTGGACGTCCGAGAGCAGCGGGTAATTGCTGATGCCGACCGATTTGGCCCAGTTGTCGTGGCTGAACGGGCTGTCAGTGCTGATACCCAGCACCTGGGTATTCGCCGCCTGAAAGTCGCTGACGCGCTTGTCGAAGGCGGGCATGCACGTGCTTCAGCCCGGCGTCCAGTCGAGCGGGTAGAAGAGAATGACCACGGTCTTCCCGCGAAACTCCTTGAGGCCGACCTCTTTGAGCCCGATCGTCCTGAGCGTGAAGTCGGGCGCGGGGTCGCCCACGCTGAGGGTCTTGTCCTCGCTCACTCCCTGAATCCCCCTTTGGCGAATTTGCGCGCCGTGCGGCCAGGCATCGTAACACGCGGCTCCCCCGCCCGCGCCGGCGGCTTCCTCGTGGCCGCCCACGCGCTGTTGCGGCGGCTTTCCAGAGGCGCGTCGGGGAGGCCGAGAAAGGCGGCTGCGGTGACGACGCGACCCGTCTCCCAGAGACGCGCGAACCGCTCCGCGAACCTCGCGTCGCGGAGCGCGTGATGATGATCGATGGCGCGCTCGATCGCGTCGCGCCCGACCTCCCGCTCGAGGTAGGACACTGGCCCGGAGAGATAGAGGAGCGTCGGCCGCTGCTGCACGAGGTACGCGGCGGCGACCGGGGACGCCGGCCCCTGGAGGTCCGAGGCGAAGACGAAGCGCTCGCGTTCGGCGGGATCGACGATCGTCAGGCCGACGACCGAACCGAAGGGCGTGCCGTCGACTCCGTGCGGCAGCGGCGGCGACACGTAGAGCTCCAGATCCATCTCGCGGCGCTGGAGACCGTCCGCGCTCTCGACCCGCGCCTGGCCTTCCAGTGCTTTCCAGAGGGCGTCGGCGCGCCCGGCCTGCCGTCCGCCGATCATGCGCCGCGGGTCCTTCGCGAGCACGCGCCGTCCGGCGTAGGACGCGGGATCCGACCGAAAATGATCCTCGTGGTAGTGGCTCACGAAGACGAAACTGGACCGCGCCGCGTACGCCGAGATCCGATCGTTGGCGCGCCGGAGCGCTTCCCACTCCGCTTCTGTCGGCGGCAACCCGAACCGCGCGAGCGACTCGGCGGCCAGCGGAATGACTTTCATGCGCGAGCCCTCAACCTACGAGCCTTCCATCCGAGAAATCACGTTGCGGCTCACTCGGTGGCAGGCCCGTGGGCGTGTGCGGTAGGGGTCGAAAGGACCCGTTCTCATCAATGCGGCGACGGATTCCGCGCGCCCGGATGGAGCCCAGCCGCCGCCGGGCAGCGAGCGCGTGCCGCGTGGTCCGTCGACCCCTACCGCACACGCCCACGGGCCTGCCACCGAGCGAGCATCGACATGATTTCGCGGACTGGACGCTGCGTCAGATACATCGGCCGCCGTCCACTTCCACGCACGTGCCGGTGATCATCGCCGCGTCGTCCGAAGCCAGGAACACGGCGGTGCGAGCCAGGTCCTCCGGCTGGTTGAGGCGCCCGAGCGGCACGGTGGCCACGTAGCGAGCGCGCCCCTCCTCGTCCACCACCCGCTTGCCCATGAACGTGGGGAGCATCGGCGTCTCGGTCGCCACCGGCGCAATGGAGACGACGCGGACGCCGTGGCTGGCGGCCTCGAGCGCCAGGCTCTTCGTCAGCGTCACCACGGCCCCCTTCGACGCCGCGTAGGCTTGCACCCCCGGCCGGGGCCTGATCGCGGCGGTCGACGCGGTGATCAGGAACACGCCCCGGCGCTGTTTCTTCATCACCGGCAGCGCGTACTTGGCGCCGAGCCAGACGCCCTTGACGTTCACCGCCATGATGCGATCGAAAATGGCCTCGTCCACCTGCTCCACGTCTTCCGGCGCCTGGGGGACGCCCGCGTTGGCGAAGAAGATGTCCAGGCGCCCCCACGCGGCGAGCGCCTTCTCGACGATCATCTGATTGTCGGCGGCCCGCGTGACATCGGCGCGCACAGCGAGCGCCTGGCCGCCCACCCTCTCGATCTGCTCGACCGTTGCCTTGGCGCCGGCCTCGTTGACGTCCACCACCACGACGCGCGCGCCTTCTCTCGCCATCGCCAGCGCCGAGGCGGCGCCGATGCCCGATCCGGCCCCGGTGATCACCGCGACCCTGCCGTCGAGTCTCATCCCTGGCCTCCCAACGTACCGGCGTTACAGAGTAAGTTCACCATCGCGCGCGCCGATCCCCTTCGTCTCGGCGCGACTCGAAGCTGGCACGTCCTCTCCCGCGCGGCGCCCCGCTCCCGTGCCACTGGAAGCGACCCAGGACGACACGGCCACGACGAAAGATCACGCCCTCCTGCTCGAGCCGGATCCGTTGCGTCATCATGCTCGCCATTCGGGACCGGCGGCTGATGCCGCCCCGAGCATTGACGACACGGTGCCACGGCACGGCGCCGTTCGCGACGTGGAGCGCCTGCCCCACCGCGCGCGCCGACCGCGGACGTCCCAAGAGCGCCGCGAGCTGGCCGTAGGTGGCGACCCGACCCCGGGGGATCCGCGTCACCAGCTCGAGCACGGCCGCGCGAAAGCTCACGCCGGGGCGGCGCCCGTCTGCAGCTCGTTGAGCCTCGCGTAGAGACCGCCGCGCCGCACGAGATCGGCGTGGGTTCCTTCCTCGTGCACGCGTCCGCGGTGCAGCACGAGGATCCGGTCGGCGGCGCGCACGGTCGAGAGCCGATGGGCGATCGTGATGCTCGTGCGGCCCGCGAGGAGTCCCGCCATCGCCTGCCGGATGAGCGCTTCGGATTCAGGATCGACGCTCGACATCGCTTCGTCCAGGACGAGAACGGCCGGATTGTACACGAGGGCCCGGGCGATGGCCAGAAGCTGGCGCTGACCGTGCGAGACGTTCGCACCCCGCTCGCCCAGAAGCTCGCCGAGCCCCTTCGGCAGATCGGCGACGAAGCCGGCGCGCGCGGTCTCGAGGGCGCGCGTCAGCTCCGCGGGCGCCACCGCGCCGTCGGCGCCGAGGCGCAGGTTCTCCTCGACCGTGCCCGCGAACAGGACGCTGTCCTGGAAGATGATGCCGACGTGACGGCGCAGGCGCGCCAGCTCCCACTCGCGGACGTCGACGCCGTCCACGAGGACCCGACCCTGCCGGACGTCGTAGGAGCGGTTCAGCAGGCGGGCGCAGGTCGTCTTGCCCTCCCCGGTCGTCCCGACGATCGCGACCCGCTCGCCCGGCGCGACACTGAACGAGCAGTCGCGGAGCACCCACTCGTCACCGTCGTACGCGAACCACACCGAGGCGAACTCGAGCGCCGACGGGCTCGGGCGCGTGGGCCGCGGGCGCAGCGTGGGGGGCGACACGATCTCCGGCGTGCGGTCGAGCAGGCCGAAGATCCGCTCCGAGGACGCCATCGCCCACTGCATCACCGTGTACTTCGCCCCGAGGTCGCGGATCGGCAGGAAGAAACGGTTGGTGTACTGGATGAACGCGACCAAGGCCCCGAAGGTCAGCGACTCGGCCACGATCCGCTCGCTCCCGTACCAGATCAGGAGCGCGAGCGCGATCGAGCCCAGCGCCTCCACCGACGCGTACAGCGAGGCCTCCCAGATGGTCGAGCCGAAGAGCGCCCGGCGATAGTCGGTGTTGAGACGCCCGAACCGCTCGCGCTCGTGGCGCTCGCGCACGAAGAGCTGGACGACCGCCATGCCCTGGAGCGACTCCTGCAGGAAGGCGTTGAGGCGCGCCAGACGCCGGCGGACCTCGCGATAGGCGTCGCGAGCGTTCAGGCGGAAGTAGACGGCGACCAGCAGGAGGATCGGCACGATGGAGAAGGTCACGAGCGCCAGTCGCCAGTCGATCCAGAGCATGACGGCGACGACCCCGATGAGCGTGATCACGTCGGCCACGACGGCGAAGAGGCCTGAGGTGAACGCCTCGCTCACGGACTCCACGTCGTGAAGCACCCGCGTCATGAGGCGCCCCACCGGGTTCCGGTCGAAGAACCTCGCCTCCAGGCGCAGCAGGTGGTCGAAGATCGCCTCGCGGAGGTCGTGGATCACGCGCTGGCCCGTGAGGTGCATCAGGTAGGCTTCGACCGTTCGCAGCGCGTACAGGACCACTAGCACCGCGACATAGAGCCCCGCAACCCGGGTCAGGCCGAGCCAGTCCGACCGCAAGATGTGGTCGTCGATGGCGACCTTGAGCAGCCACGGCTGGGCGAGCTCGGCGAGGGCGATCACCGGGAAGAGGAGCATCGAGCCGCCGATGAGGCCGCGATGCGGACGCGCCGCCTGCACGAGGCGCCCGGCCAGGCGTCGGTCGAAGGCGCGGCCGAGACGCTCGTCGGCCTCGGGATCGTAAGCCGACTCAGGCACGTGCGATCTCCTCCTCGAGCTGTTGGATCCGCCAGAGGCGGGCGTAGAGCCCTCCCCGTCTCAGGAGCTCCTCGTGACCACCCGTCTCGACGACCCGTCCCGCGTCCAGCACGACGATCCGGTCGGCCGTGCAGGCGGCGCGCAGACGGTGAGTGATGAGCAGGACCGTGCGTCCGGACACCACACGACGCAGGTTGGTCGAGATCTCTTCCTCCTTCGCCGCGTCGACGGAGGCGAAGGCGTCGTCGAGAACGAGGATCGGCGCCGCGCCGGCGAGCGCCCGCGCCAGGGTCACCCGTTGACGCTGTCCACCGGAGAGCGTGAGGCCGCGCTCCCCGACGACGGCGTCGAAGCCCGCCGGGAACCGCTCGACCTCGTCCGCGACGCCGGCGACGTCGGCGGCGGCGCGCACCCGGGCGGCGACGACGTCGTCGCGCCCGAGGGTGATGTTCTCGGCGATCGACCGTGAGAAGAGGAATCCCTCCTGTGGCACGTATCCGAGCCCGACGCGAAGGGAGGCCAGTGGAATCTCCGTCACGTCGCGCCCGTCGATGAAGACCGTGCCGACCGGCGGCTCCCAGAGCCGCGCCAGCAGGAGCCCGAGCGTGGACTTGCCGCTGCCGGTCGGACCGACCACGGCCACCTTCTCACCGGGTCCCACCTCGAAGGTTACGTCACGGAGCGCCGGTGCCCGATCCCCGTACGCGAACGTGAGGTGGGAGAAACGAAGACTCGGCGCGGCGGGCAGCACAAGCGCGTCGGAGCCGGGTCGCGCCGGTGTCAGGCGACCCCGCTACAACAGCGCCGGGCCGCGTCTGGCTCAGGCCACCCTCGGTCAGCGCCGGCCTCAGCGACCCCGCTACAACGGCGCCGGGCCGTGCCTGGCTCAGGCCACCCTCGGTCAGCGCCGGCCTCAGCGACCCCGCTACAACGATCTCCTGGATCCGGGTCATCGAGGTCAGGCCACGGCGCATGATCGAGAGCGTCCAGCCGAGCGCGATCGTCGGCCCGGTGAGGTACGCGAGATAGCCGTTGAACGCGACGAGCGCACCGAGGCTCAGCCGGCCGTCCACAACGGCTCGCCCGCCCGCCCAGAGCACGACGAGGGTTCCGATGCCGGCGATCAGCCCCATCAGGGGCGAGAATCCGGCCTCGGTCCGCGCGAGGGCGAGGCTCAGGCGCAAGTATTCGGCGTTGGCCCGACCGAAGTCGGCGCGCGCGCGGGGCTCGAGGGTGTACGCGCGCACCACGGCCATGCCGCCCAGATATTCCTGGACTCGCTCCGACAGGACGCTGAGCTGGTCCTGGGCCGCCTGCGTCCGTTCGTTGACCTTCAGGTTGAAGCGCCGGGCCAGGATCACGAGGACGGGATAGGGCGCCAGCGCCCACAGCGTCAGCCACGGATCGACCGCCAGCATCGCGCCGAGCACCCCGATGAAGGCGAAGGTCGTGGAGACGAGACTGATCGTGCCGAAGCCGACGAGTGACCGCACCGCCGTGATGTCGCTGGTGGCGCGGGCCATCAGATCGCCCGTCGAGTGGGCCGCGTAGAACCTCGGCGGAAAGGTCTGCAGAGCCGCGTAGAGATCGCCCCGGATGTCCGACTCGATTCTCTGGCACCCGCCGGTGATCGCGAAGCGGGAGCCGAGCCTCGCGACGCCATTGACGATGGCGAACAACGCGATGAGCGTGACGACGTGTCCGACCGGTGCCGAGGCCGGATCCGTCTGCAGGGCGTCGATCGCCCGCTTTACCGTCCAGGGAATCGTGAGCGACGCGAGCGTCGCGGTCCCGAGGCAAGCGATGCCGATGCCGTAGCGCGCTCTGTAGGGCCAGAGGTAACGCCAGGTGGCCCGAGCGGGAGAGGTCAGCCGCGCCTCCCCGCCGCGTGCGGCAGGAGGGCCGCGTAGACGGCGAAGACGGTAGGCGTCGGCACCCCGAGGCGCTCGCCGAGGCGTGCGGCATACCCGTGCAGAGCTTCGAGCTCGAGTCGTCTGCCCTGCAGCAGGTCCTGGGCGAGCGAGGCACGGCTCCCGGGCGGAATGGACTCGGCCAACTTCAGGGTCCGGTCGACCGTGTCGTCCGGCAGGGTCACGCCGGCGGCGCGGGCGACGGCGGTGACCTCCTCGACGATCGCGCAGAACAGGCGCCAGGTCGGGGGCGTCTCGCGGACGACGCCGAGTGTCTCACGCGTGACGGCGGTCGTCCCGCCCACGGCGCAGATCAGGAGGTATTTCTCCCAAAGGGCTCGGCGAACGTCCTTGGACAGCTCGACTGGAATCTCGGCGAGCTCGAACGCGTCGCGCAGCCGCTCGGCGCGCTCGGTCATCCTGCCGTCGAGCTCGCCGAAGACGATGCGCCCGAGCGCGTTGTGCCGGATGACGCCCGGCGCCTCGATCGCCGCGAAGACCTGCGCGACGCCTCCCATCGCGCGCCCGGCGCCGAGCTTTTCGTCGATTTTGTCTTCGTTGTCCACGCCGTTCTGGAGCGAGAGCACCGGCGTGTCCGGACCCAGGATCGACCAGAGCCGCGCGGCCGCGTCCTCGGTGTCGAACGACTTGACGCAGAAGAGGACGACGTCCGCCCGCGCGACGCCCTCGAGACGCTCGACCGCCGCCGGGCGCACGACCGAATCGCCCTCGACCGCGGAGCGGATCGCGAGGCCGAAGCGGCGGATCGCGTCGAGGTGGGGGCCCCGAGCGACCATCGTCACCTGAGCCCCCCCGCGCAGGAGCTTCGCGCCGAAGTAGCCGCCGACACCACCCGAGCCCATGACCACGATGTGCACAAGACGTATGATACATTGCGAACAAGCATGGCATCGCTCGAACGACGCGTGGCCATCGACGCCGCGCGCGCCGCCGGGCATCTCCTCAAGAGCGAGCTCCCGGGATCGCGCCGCATCGCCTACAAGGGCAGCCCGACGAACCTCGTCACCGAGATGGACGCTCGCGCCGAAGAGCTCATCGTCGGGCGCCTGGCCGCCGCGTTTCCCGACGACGCGGTGCTCGGCGAGGAGCGCGGCGCCATCGCGGGACGGTCCGGGCGCCGCTGGATCATCGACCCCCTGGATGGCACGACCAACTACGCGCACGGTCTCCCGACCTTCGCCGTGTCGATCGGGCTCGAGACCGCCAAGCGCGTCGAGCTCGGTGTGGTCTTCGACCCGAACCTCGACGAGCTGTTCGTGGCCGAGCGCGGGCGCGGCGCGACGGTCAACGACCGGCCGCTGACCGTCTCGACCACGGCGACGCTCGACGAGAGCCTGCTGGCCACCGGGTTCCCGTACAACATCCGCGAGACGAAGGACAACAACCTCACGGAGTACGCCGCGTTCAGCGTGCGGGCCCGTGCGGTCCGGCGGATGGGCTCCGCGGTGCTCTACCTGGCGTGGCTCGCCACCGGTCGGCTCGACGGCTACTGGGAGCTGCGTCTGGGGCCCTGGGACGTCGCCGCCGGCAGCCTCCTCGTCGAGGAGGCGGGCGGCCGGGTCACGAACTTCGTAGGCGCTGTGCTGGACATCGATGCCCCCGCCATCGTGGCGAGCAACGGGCGCATCCACGACGCGGTCCTCGCCGTGCTCCAGGCGATCCGGGGAGGTGGGCCGACGTGACCATCTCTGCCGCGAGACGCCTCGCCCGATTCGTCACCGATTTGGCGCTGGCGGACGTGCCTCCGCCGGTCGTGGGGAAGGCGGGGTTGCTAGTCCAGCGTTCCGTCGACGTCCAGCGTCTGGAGGATTTCGTCGGCAGCCCTAATTTCCACAAGGTCGCCGGGGCGAAGCCTCGCCCTCGGTCGGTTCATGTGGACGCCATCCTCGAGAAAAGTTAGATGCCGGCTGGACTGAGAAGAGAGGCCAGCATCAACGGCAAGCCACGCATCAGCCCCACGATCCGGCGGAGCAAGTTCCAGGCGAGCACGCCGAATCCCAGCGGCCGCGGCATCGTATGCCGGAGGATTGCGACCTTTTTAATATAGCGAGGAACACGCCATGTGCTGGAGGTCCCGGCGGGGAAGAATACGACGTCGCCTGGGCCGAGTTGGCGTTCTTCGCCTTTCTCATTCGTGATGAAGGCCTCGCCAGAAATGACGACAAGAGTCTCGTCCTTGTCGTAATACCAGTTGAAGTGGCCGGCAGTGCAATCCCAGACCATAACGTGCGAGGTACGGTCATGGCTTCTCGCCAGTTTCTTGCTCCGCGTCTCAGGCATGCCGTTGAGAACCCAGTCGGGTGTCACCGCGGCGGGCTCAAGGTCGGCGGTGGTGGCGGCGGCGATCACAATCGGCGTGTACATTGCCATTCTCCGAGTTTGGTTGCTTAATGTTTCACCGCAGAGAAGACGCAACGCCAAAGCTTCATAGCAGCCCCTTGCAAAGGGTCCCATTACCGGTTGCGCCTACGCTGAGTGGCCCCGCGCTCTGCGGAACCTGGCGGCACGAGGGGTTACCTTCTCAATTCGCGCGAGCCGAGTTCGGCCTGTCCCCCTATCCAGCCCCCCCGGGAGCCCCAGAACGCAGCCAACACCACGTTATCGCGACGATTTTCGGAAAGTTCACGTCCCTGCCAGCGCACAATCCGTGAGCAAGTCTCGAGCCAGATGAGGAGGTCTATTGGAGCAAACACTTGCGTGAAGGGCGAGCCACGCAGCTGCAACATTTCTGTAACGGGTTGCACAGGCTTTGTGGGGCATTGCTCAGGCCTGGGATCCTGAACGGGACGCGGGCCTCTGAGAAGGCCAAGAGTCGGATGTCGTCAGTCGAAGTTGATGGGATACCCGAACTGCAGGCCGAATCTGATCCGGTTCTGATCGATGTCGAGCTGCGTCGTCGACGATCGCCCCGTGCGCTGCTGGAAAAACGTGTACCCGCCGAAGACGCTCGCGAAGCGAGCAATTTGATACGTCGCTGCGAGATTTAGCGTGAACGTCCTGACGTCGATCGATTGCGTCTGCCGTGAACTCACGGACTCCGCGACACTATATATGGGGTTGAACACGATGAGCAGGCCTCGTTGCAAACCGGAAAGCGTGAGCGTGCCCGAGGCGGTCTGAGTGTTGGTCGCTCCGCCGAATCCGCCCGCCGCACTCACGCTCCGCTCGTAGTGTATGCCAGCCGACCCGAATGGCAGTGTTTGCACTAGACTCGCGCTTCCAGCGGGCGACACTGTCGTGTCGCCATCGGATTCGGTGATGGCGGGGCCACCAGCGACGGTGCCGGTGAGCGTCTGCGTCAGCTGGTAGCTAAGACCCAGCGTGGGGGTATGGGTCGTCGAGGTCCCCTGCCCCTGAATATTCAGGTACGTGAAGCCATAGCCGAGCAGGCCCGTGAGGCGGGGCGTGACGGCATGGCTGAGACTGCTCAGGAGCCCGTAGGTGTCGGAGTTGCTCCCTCCCCCCGCCCCCTCGAAACGAAGCACGCTATAGGTCGCACTGACACTCAAGGAGTTCCGAGGCGTCATCTGCCACATCAGGCCGGGGGTGAAGGTGTTGGTCCACAATTCCTGCCGCCCGGTGGAAAAGCTCTGCGAGGCCAGACGGTTTGCGTTGCGGTCGAACGCAAATGAATCGGCCGCCGTCAACGTCAGTCCAGGCGCCACCCGGTACAGACCGTTGGCGACGAAGTTCTGACGAGCGAACGCGTTGCTGAGTCGGTCCTCTCGCGCATACAGATCGGCGGCGAAGGAATAGCCGGCGCTCAGCTGGTATGAGGGGCGGTTAACGACTAGTGTGGTGGCCGGGGTGAAGCTCGTGATGAAATCCCAGTGGCGATTCCGGTTGTTGGCGAAGATATTGTCGTTGTACTCCTCGGATACGGCGATCGACGGGGTCACCGTCAGCGGTCCGCGTTGAGCGGGCGGTGCCAGGAGCCCTAACAGTTCGAGCGGGTACGCAGCAATGGGTGGTTGGGCTTGGGCTCCGCCGGGCGGAGGTTCCTGACCCCATGCGTGGGACGCCAGCACGCAGAGGACAATCCCGACGATCCGACCGCCGTTCACCCCAACTCGGCCGAGCGATGCCAGCACAGACGCCATTATACGGGGCTTGGCGTGCCCGCCGTCTATTCAGCTCGTGGCGAGGAGCGCAATAATTATCCACATTTCCACAGTTGTCCACATTCCGGAAATCGCACCATCTGGCGCGCTTTCAGGGCAATTCGCTATATGGACACGGCTGGGGACGACGGATCACCGCGTGGTCGCCGTACTTGGCGCGGCGGAATCACGTTTGAGCCTCAGAAAAAACTTGTTGACGCGGTCTTAGGGATCGCCTACCCTCCCGGCCATCTCATCGAAGAGTCTACGGTCGGGCGCGTCACCTGCGCTGGAGAGGCAGGAAGATGCTCGCAGTGGGGGCAGCGACCAAAGGTGGTCCGGCCGTCCTGAGAACCGTTCTGCTCCAGGACCTCGTGGGGAAGGGAGCCACTGCTGACCCGCGGGTGCCCCTGCTGATCCGTGGCGAAGCCGGGGTCGGTAAGGACACCCTGGCTCGGCTTATTCACGCTGCCTCGGCGCGCAACCTCTACCCCTTCATCAAGGTCAACTGCGTCCTGGAGGCCGCTGACCGCTGCGAGGCCGACTTGTTCGGCCTCGAGAGGGGAACGTCACCTTTGGGGGTCCGGCGGCGGATCGGGAGCTTCGAGTTCGCGAACCACGGCACGATCTACCTGGATAGGCTCGAGACCTTGCCGCGAGCCCTAGTCCCCAGGCTGCTTCAGGTGCTGCGGATGGGGGAGGTTCCGCGAACCGGCACCGGCGAAATCACCCGAGTCGATGTGCGTGTCATCGCATCGACCGTGGAGCGCGCAGCGCTCGGATCTGACGGCCTCTGCCAGGAGTTCCTCCGCCTCGGTGCGATCGAAATCAGTATCCCTCCGCTGAGGCAGCGACGGGACGAGATTCCCGCTTTCGTGTCCTTCTTTCTCGAGCAACTCAACTGTCGGTATCGGCGGGGAGTCGAGCTCTGCCCCGACGTGATCACCACGTTCATCGCGCACTCATGGCCGGGCAATCTTCGAGAGCTCGAGGAAGCCGTTCGCCGCCTCGTCGTCACCGGCCCTTCGACCTAGACCTTCGACCTAGATAGGTAGGTAATAGTGTGGGCAGTGGAGGTCAAACCCTTCGGGGCGACGCCGAACAAAATCCGATCGCGAACACCCCAGTGGCGACGCCCAGAAACTAGCTCCAGCGGCTGATCTTCCTCTCCATGAGAGGACCTTCGCTGAGCTGCGCTCATCGATCGTCCGCCGGGTCGCCGCGCATCTCAACGGTCTCTCGTAGAGCGCTGATGACGCATCGCATCCTGGGCCGCGTTGGGAGCCGACGATCATGTACATCGAGTTTTCGATGTACTACGCAACGCGATGCACACACCTTCGCTGACTTCGAGCAGAACCCTCACAAACTTCAATGGTTTTCGGAAGTGTAAATAACTTCACAGTGGGTCCCAAACTACCCACCCCGCTACAAGGGTTCTGCACCGCATTGCATGAATCTCGGACAAAGATTTCTGTGAAAGATCCGTAATATCGGCTTCGTGTCGCTCAGGCAGAAGTTCTGGTACGGCGTTTGCCTTTTCCCCACTCGCCGCACAATGACTGAGCCAAGAGTGCTCGTAGTCGAAGTCGACGCCGCAACCCGGCCTGGGATCCTCGGCTTTCTCCGGCGCCGCGGATACCAGTGCGTCGCCGTCGCGTCCGCGGGTGCCGCACTCGAGGCGCTCGTAGACAGCAGCTTCAGCTTCACCCTGGTCGATCTTAACGGAAACGGCACCGATCCCGGGGAGCTGATTCGGCACCTGAAGGCTCGGGGCCGGAATTCCGGCCCCATCCTCGTGATCGCCGACCGACTCGTCCATAGCCTGGACGCTGCGGAGCTCGCGGTCGAAGCGGTGCTCTCGAAGCCGGTGAATCTCGGCGAGCTCCAGCACGCCATCGACACTGTCGTACGTGCGCCCTCGGAAGCGCTCGGGCCAGAGCAGACTGGTGGACGACTCCTGCGCGAGATCGACCTCTGGCGCAGCCCCAAGATGCTGGACGCGCACCTGATCCTCCGTGAGGCGGCCCGGGTCGACGTCACCGTGCTCGTCACAGGCGAAACCGGCACCGGCAAGGAACTCATCGCGCGCGCGATCCACCATTTCTCCTCGCGGCGCGCCGGGCCGTTCGTCAAGGTTAACTGCGCGGCTATGCCGCGGGAGCTCCTGGAGAGCGAGCTGTTCGGGTACGAGCGGGGCGCTTTCACGGGCGCCCACAAGCTCAAGATCGGCAAGTTCGAGGCGGCCCATCGCGGCACCATCTTCCTCGACGAGATCGGTGACCTGCACCCCGCACTCCAGGCCAAGCTCCTCCACGTGCTGCAGGACGGCGAGTTCTCACGCATCGGTGCCAAGGCGACCCTGAGCGTAGACGTCCGTGTGCTCGCGGCGACCAACCAGGATCTGGAGCGGGCGGTGGCAGAAGGTCGGTTCCGCGAAGATCTCTACTACCGCCTCAACGTGGTCAACGTGTTCGTCCCGCCTCTTCGCGAGCGCGCCGCCGAAATCCCGATCCTGGCGAACTACTTCGTCGAGCGGTACGCCAAGCTCTATCGGCGCGACGGATTTGCTATTGCGCCAACGGTGATGGAGCGTCTCACGCGCCACCCTTTCCCCGGGAACGTTCGGGAACTGGAGAATCTGGTCAAGCGGATGATCGTGCTCGATGACCCCTTCCTGACCCGGGTCCCGCTGCCCGACGCCGTAGCAGGTGGTGAACGACTCTCCTCGTCCTCCCCGCCCCCTCCAGAGCCGTCCCTCAAGGAGATCGGGCGGCGAGCGTCGCGGGCGGCCGAGCGCGAAGCGATCACCAGAATGCTCGAGCGCACCAGCTGGAATCGAGTGCGAGCCGCGAGGGCGTTGAGGATCAGCTACCGCGCTCTGCTCTACAAGATCAAGGAGGCCGGGCTCGAGGCCGAGCGGTCGTCGGCCCGCTCAGCCTTATGAGGCTTACGGCAATGAATCGGGTCACAGCCTGCTCGCTCGTCGGCGGCCTGCTCCTCGTCTCAGCTTTGATCGCCGAAGCCGCCGACGCTCAGGCACCGGCTGCCGCGGGGGGGGACACCAATCGCAGCGCAGCGCCGGAAGCGTACCGCATCGGCCCGGAAGACGTACTGCAAATCTCCGTGTGGAAGAACGAGGCGATGAGTCGGACGGTGACCGTCAGGCCGGACGGCAAGATCTCGCTCGCTCTCCTGAACGACCTGCAGGCCGCCGGCCTCACCGCTCTCGAGCTCCGCGAGATCGTGACGAAGAAGCTCGCGGACTACATTCCGAGCCCGGAAGTTTCCGTGATCGTGTCGGAGGTCAGGAGCTTCAAGGTCTCGGTCATCGGCGAAGTCACTCGCCCGGGTCGCTTCGAGCTCAAGAGCTGGACGACGGTGCTCGACGCCCTCGCTCTGGCCGGTGGCTTCACGCAGTTCGCGACGCGTTCGAAGATCGTCATCCTTCACCCCGAGGGGACGACGATGAAACGGATTCCCTTCAACTACAACAAAGTCGCCGGAGAACAGGAGAACTTCTACCTCCGGAACGGCGACATCGTCCTGGTGCCGTAAGAGGGTCGAGAAGGTCTGGGAGCGACCAAACGATGGCGGAAGAGACACCGAACGCGTCTGGCCTACACGGTCTGCTGGCCATCTGGAGTCGGCGCAAGTGGCTCGCGATCCTTGCGTTCGCCGTGCCCATATCGGGCGCCGCGAGCCTCATCATCTTTTTGCCGAACGTCTATCGATCCACGGCCACAGTGCTCGTAGAGCGCCAGCAGGTCCCTGAGAGCTTCGTGCAGACGACCGTGACCAGCACCCTCGAGACCCGCCTTCAGACGATCTCACAGGAAATCCTGAGCCGCTCGCGGCTGTTGGCGCTGATCGACCGCTTCGGCCTCTATCCGTCCCTACGGAAGCGGATCCCTCTCGAAGACGTCATCGTGCGCATGCGCGAGGACATCAAGCTAGAGCTGAAGGGCGTCGACGTGCGGGGCCAGCGCCAGGCCACGGTGTCCTTCACGATCAGCTACCAGGGGAGCAATCCCGACACAGTCTCCCTCGTCACGAACACCCTGGTGTCCTTCTACATCGAGGAGAACATGAAGGTCCGCGAGCGCCTGACGATCGGCACCGCGGAGTTCCTTAAGGTGCAGCTCACGGAAACGAAGAAACGGCTCGACGATCTGGAGCACAAGGTGGGCGCGTTCAAGCGGCGCTACCTAGGCGAGCTACCCCAACAGATGGAGACCAATCTCGCGAGCCTCGAACGGCTGCACACACAGCTTCATATGAACGCTGACAATCAAATGCGAGCCACCGAACGGCGACAAGCGCTCTTGGGTCAGCTTGCCGAAGCGGAAACCCTCCTCTCCGCCACGCCCCTCGCGCCGGTCGCGCCAGGGGCGCCGGCCGCCGTAGCCGACACTGCGGAGGTCCGCCTGGCTCGCTTGAACCAGGAGCTGGCAAAGCTCCGGACTCAATTCAACGAGAAATACCCGGATGTTGTTGCGATGAAAGCGGAGATTGCCGCGCTTGAGCGCGAGGTTGCCGCCGCCAAGTCCCGTGAGCCACAAAGCGGGCCCAAGAAGGACGAGAGACCGGCGGCCTCGCATCCCACGCCATATGCGCTCCGGCTGAAAGAGGCCCTGGGCGAGGCGGAGGCGGACATCAAGGTCTTCAAGGGCGAGGAGCGGCGCCTCCGCGAGAGTATCGCCAGCTATCAAGCCAGGGTCGAGCACGTGCCCCAACGCGAACAGGAACTGAGGGAGTTGGCCCGCGACTACGAGAGCACGGGCGCGCTCTATCAGTCCCTGCTCAAGCGCTATGAGGAGGCCCAACTCGCCGAGAGCCTGGAGCAGCGCCAGAAAGGTGAACAGTTCCGGGTGCTAGACCCGGCGATCCCGGACCCGAAGCCCGCGGCGCCAACTCGCGTCAAATTGTTCATCATCGCCCTCGTAGGTTCGCTCGGCCTGGCCGTCGGCGCCGTGATGCTCGCCGAGCACGTCGACACATCCTTCCACGGGGTCGACGACCTCCGCGCATTCAGTGCCGTGCCGGTCCTGGTCAGCATCCCGCGGATCGTGACTGCCACCGATCGCCGTCGGAAGCTCTGGCGCATGCGGCTGGCCGCCGGCGCTGCGGTCGTCGGCCTCGTAGTGATCGTCGGCAGCGGGTACTTCGTCGCCCACGGAAACGAGCGTCTGGTCGCGTTCCTGGGGCGGAGCGCATCCTGAGGAGGATCGCGTGTATCTGACCTTCTACGGATTCAAGGAGAAGCCCTTCAACCCGACCCCGGACCCCAGGTTTCTTTACATGACTCCGGGCCACCGGGAGGCGCTCGCTCAGCTCCAGTACGGCGTCCAGGAGCGGAAGGGCTTCATCGTCCTGACCGGAAACGTCGGTACGGGGAAGACCACGCTGCTACACGCACTGCTGCAGCGGCTCGATGGACAGACCGAGGTGGCCTTCGTGTTCAATTCCGCCCTGTCCTTCAACGGAATCCTGGAATACGCGCTCCAGGACCTCGGGGTCCCCAAAACGGGAGAATCGCGGGCCCAACGGCTCATCGGGCTGAACAACTTCCTCATCGAGCGCGAGCGGGCAGGCCAGAACACCATTCTTATCCTCGACGAAGCTCAGAACCTGGACGCCGCGACATTGGAACAGGTCCGGCTGCTCTCAAACTTCGAGACTCCGAAGAACAAGCTTCTGCAGATCCTGCTGGTCGGGCAGCCGGAACTCCAGGCCAAGCTCCAGCTCCCGGAGCTACGGCAGCTCAAGCAGCGGGTCGGGCTGCGCTGTCGGATTTCACCCCTGACCCTTCCCGAAGTCCGCGGGTACCTCCGAACCCGGCTGCGCATTGCGGGCTCACGGGACCTGGGTCTGTTTACAGATCCGGCGGTAGACCGGATCGCGGAGTATTCAGGTGGTATTCCGCGGCTCATCAACATCGTCAGCGATCACTGCTTGCTCTTCGGCTACGCCGACCAAAAACGCCGGATCGACCGGCAGATCGTCAACCAGGCGGTCGGGTATCTGGAGGAAGGCATCCCATCAAAACGCAGGTTCGAGAAGCCTCGTGGCGCGAAGGCGCCGACCCGCCTCCGATGGGGCCTCGGCACCCTCGGGGTGGCGCTCGCGACCGCCGCTGCAGCTCTGGCGATGAAATTCGACACGACCGTGCTTGGCTTCGTGCGGTCGGTGCGCTACCTCCTGGTTCCATGAGCACGTTCTTCAAGGCACTCGAGCAGGCAGAGCACGAGCAGGCCCTCCGCGATCAGGCGCCGCTGGCAGAGCTGGTGAGCGAGCCACGGCCCGCCACCACTGAGGCGGTCCCCTCGCGTGCCCTGCCCGCCTCTCTCGAACCCCGGAGCGAAGTCTTCAACAGTGTCGACGAACATCTCGTGAGTCTGCTCGCGCCGACCTCGTTCGAAGCCGAGCAGTACCGGGCGCTTCGCTATCTGATCGAGCAGCTCCACAAATCGACCGATCTCTCCACTCTCGCGGTCTCGAGCCCGACTGTCGCTGACGGCAAGACCACAACCGCGATCAACCTCGCGGGCGCTCTGGCCCAGGCGCCGGACGCGCGTGTTCTGCTCATCGACTTCGATCTACGCGAGGCGGCCCTGGCCCGGCAGCTCGGGCTCGACACTGATACAGGTCCCGGGCTCGTGGAAGCGATCCTGGATCCGAATCTCACGCTTGATGCCGTGGCGCACGCGCACCCGCACCTCAACCTGTCAGTGTTGACCGCGGGTCGCCTGCCGTCCGCGCCTTACGAGGTGCTGAAATCGCCCCGGGTCGGAGAGCTACTGGCGGAGGCGCGCAGGCGATATGATTACATCGTTCTCGACACCCCGCCACTCGTACCGGTCCCCGATTGTCGGATCATCGCTCGATGGGTGGACGGTTTTCTCGTCGTGGTATCGGCTCACAGAACGCCCCGTGAGCTCCTCGAAGAAGCGCTGAGCGTCACGGAGCCGGCCAAAGTTCTGGGACTGGTTTTCAATGGCGACGACCGCCGACGCTCGCGCGGCCACTCGTATGCCTCGCGGCGACGCCCCGATAAAAACCGAGGCAGCTGGCAGAGCCGTCTTTTCAGCAGCACGACGCACGGGAGACGAACCACCTCAGACGACTAACGCCAGGTCACGCGAGCTGTTAGTGACCCGAGGCGGCGGCGCGGTCGGATTCATGCCCGCGCGGCAGAAAGTGTGCTCAAGAATTGGTCTCGCACCCCTAAGAGGGATGGGGACCAAAGGGGGCGAAGCCTTGTTAGAAATCGCTGCTGAATCCGCTGCTGAATCCGCACTCCATCAATGGCACGTCCTCTGGACGCATAGCAATTGCGAGCAACTCGTCTATGATCAGCTCGCCGCGAAGGGCTTCGATCCGTTCCTCCCTACACTCGAGACATGGTCCAAGCGTGGCGGAGTCCGCCGTCTCGGACGCGTTCCGATGTTCCGGGGCTACCTCTTCCTTCGCCACGCGATGGACAAGACGAGCTATCTCGAGGTCTACAGGGCGCGTGGGCTGGTCCGCGTGCTCGGCGAGCGCTGGGACCGACTCGACATCGTGCCCAATTCGGAAATCGAGGCGATTCAAAAGCTCCTCCACTCGGGTCTCCCGATCCTCCCCTACCCGTATCTCCGCGAAGGGCAGCGGGTTCGCATCACCGATGGGCCGCTAGCCGACATGGAGGGGATCGTCGTCCGAGTGAATCCCAAGAAGGGCCTTCTGGTTGTCTCGGTTAACCTCCTGCAACGCAGCGTTGCCGTCCACCTGGATTGCACCGTCCTGGAAGCCGCGTAAAGGGCCGACCGGCGATGTGTGGAATCGTTGGGTACGTTGGTCATGGGGACGCGGTCTCCTTCATCCTGCCCGGCCTTCGTCGGCTGGAGTACCGGGGCTACGACTCCGCGGGGATTGCCACGGTCTCCGGGATGTCTCTCGACGTCCGGAAGGCGACCGGCAAGATCGCGGATCTCGAAGCCTTGCTCGCCTCGGACCGACCTCCGGGAACCCTCGGTGTCGGGCACACGCGGTGGGCCACCCATGGCCGGCCGTCGGATGCCAATGCGCATCCGCACCTCGATTGCCAAGGCCAGCTCGCCATTGTCCACAACGGGATCATCGACAACTATCGGGAGCTTCGAAAAGCGCTGGCCGCAGAAGGCCATCGGTTTCGTTCCCAGACCGACACCGAAGTTATCGCCCATCTGATCGAGCGTTACCAGACGAACGGGCTGGAGGCGGCCGTCCTGCGCGCCGCGCGAGACCTCCGGGGCGCCTATGCCGTCGCCTGCGTCGCCAGCACCGCTCCGAACACGCTGATTGCCATTCGACGTGGGAGCTCCCCGCTCGTCATCGGGTTCGGTCGCGGGGAGACGTTCCTCGCGTCGGACATTCCGGCCTTGCTGGGGCACACGCGGGAGATCCTGGTCCTCGAGGAGGGTGAGCTGGCGGTGCTGACTCCCGACAGTGTCACCTTGCGCACGCTCGACGGGCTGCCGATTCGGCGACAGCCGAGCACCGTCCTGTGGGACGGCGAGGCGGCAGAAAAGTCCGGGTATCCGCACTTCATGCTCAAGGAGATCTTCGAGCAGCCCGAGGCCGTGCGAAACACGGTACGCGAACGGGTGGACCTGGAGGGGCCCGAGATTCAGATCCCCGAGCTGGGACTGAAGGATCGAGAGTTGGCCGGGCTCAACCGGCTGTGCTTCGTGGCGTGCGGCAGCTCGTGGCATGCCGCGCTGGTCGGGAAATACCTGGTCGAAGCCTTCGCCCGGCTACCGGTCGAGGTGGACATTGCCTCGGAGTTCCGCTATCGCCGACCGGTTCTCGACAGCCGCGTGCTCACGGTCGCGATCTCCCAATCGGGAGAGACCGCGGACACGCTGGCGGCCTTGCGCGAGGCCCGCGATCAGGGCTCTCGAGCGGTTGCGATCTGCAATGTGGTCGGCAGTTCGTTGGCGCGGGAAGCCGACGGTGTGGTCTACACCCGCGCCGGCATCGAAATCGGCGTCGCTTCGACGAAGGCCTTCACGGCGCAGCTCGCGGCGGTCACGTTACTCGGGCTCAAGCTGGGCCTCGCGAGGAGCCTCGTCGATCCTGCGCTCGTGCGCCAAGTCGCCAAGGGGCTCTGGGAGCTGCCCGACCTCATGTCGGTCGTGCTCCAGCAGCGCGACACCATCCGCGGGATCGCCGAGCGCTTCGTCGAACGCGACCACTTCCTTTATCTGGGCCGCGGCCTCCACTACCCCCTGGCGCTCGAGGGGGCCCTCAAGCTCAAGGAGATCTCGTATATCCACGCCGAAGGGTATCCGGCTGGCGAGATGAAGCATGGCCCCATCGCTCTCATCGACCAGCGCATGCCGGTCGTCGCGATCGTCCCGAGGGGATCCACGTATGAAAAGATGACCAGCAACGTCGAAGAGGTGAAGGCGCGCGACGGGGTCGTCATCGCCGTGGCGACGGAGGGCGACGAGGCGATCGCGGCCAAGGCTGATCTCGTCATCCCCGTGCCCCCGAGCCTAGAGTGGCTCCAGCCGGTCCTGATCGCAGAGGCTCTCCAGCTCCTGGCGTACTACGTAGGAGTGCTCCGAGGATGCGACGTGGACCAGCCGCGAAACCTCGCCAAAAGCGTGACGGTGGAATGACTAGGAGGCAGCCTCAGATGGATCACCAAGGGTATGTAGGCCTCCCGCTGGCCGTCGAATTCGCGAAAGCGGGCTTCCCTGTCACCGGGCTCGACACTGACGTCGACCGGGTGGCGGCCCTTGCGAGCGGACGTTCCCACGTTCCCGACGTGCCGAGCGATGAGCTTCAAGCCCTCATGCGTGCTGGCCGCTATCGCGCGGTCACAGAGCCTGCGGTCCTGGCGGAGAGTGACGCCGTCATCATCTGCGTCCCCACACCACTGAGGAAGTCCAAGGACCCGGACATCTCCTACGTGGTCGCCGCCTCCAAGGAAGCCGCCGCTCGCGTCCGCCCAGGGCACCTGATCATCCTGGAGAGCACCACCTATCCCGGAACCACCGAGGAACTGCTCCTGCCGCTCTTCCAAGAGCACGGAGCCAGAATCGGCGACGATTTCTTCCTGGCATTCTCCCCGGAGCGTATCGATCCGGGGAACCCCACCTTCAAGGTCAAGGATATTCCAAAGATCGTCGGCGGCGTCACGCTCACCTGCAGCCGCCTCGCACGAGCTGGCGAAGCTTTACGAGAACGTCTTCCGAAACGTAAACATCGCGCTGGCCAACGAGTTCGCCGTCATGTGCCGCTACCTTGGCGTCAATAGCCGGGAAGTCATCGATGCGGCGGCGACGAAGCCCTTCGGCTTCATGCCTTTCTACCCCGGACCGGGTATCGGAGGGCACTGCATCCCAGTGGACCCTCTTTATCTCTCCTGGAAGATGCGTCTCAATGGCTATGAACCGCGGTTCATCTCCCTGGCCGACGAGATCAACCGAGCGATGCCCGCCCAGGTGTTTCGCCTCGTCAGCGAAGCCCTCAACGAGGTTGGTCGGGCCGTCAAGGGTAGTCGGATACTCGTGCTGGGCGTGGCTTACAAGCGAGGCATCGGCGACACCCGCGAGTCGCCCGCTTACGAGATCATCGATGCCCTCAGCAGCAGAGGTGCCCACGTCGCCTACGCCGACCCCCACGTGCCGGCCTTCCTGGCCAACGGGACCCAGCTCAAGGCCGTGGAGCCCACCGAAAAGGAGTTGCGCGCGGCTCATTGCGTGCTGATTCTCACTGACCACCCCGAGTTCGACTATGGCGCTGTCGCCCGCCACGGGCGCTTGATCGTGGACACGCGCCACAGCATTCCAGAAGCCGTGGCCACGCGTGGCCGTCTGGTGCGGCTCTGACTGCGCAAAATAATTCAACAAATCGGTCAACCGGTTTCATCATCTGGGCCGCCCTCTACCACGTGCCGGTGACGCCGCACTCTCTACCCTAGCGCCAACTGTCCGAGCTCTCGAAGCTTCCACAATGAGAAAGGCAATTTTCGTGATGGCACCTGTTTTGCTGCCCTCGATCTGCCCGAGATAACCATGGGTTTCTCTGCGCCGAAGCGTTCGCTCCTGCCCGAGCCGATGTTCCTCCAAGCGCTCTGCCTGGAGCGTAAGCGGGCGGAACGTTCTCGAAGGCTTTTTGTACTGATGCTGCTCGATCCGGGTGAGCTGGCCCTCGACGCCCGCGGCAACAATGTCCTCGACAAAACGGTCTCCGCCCTCTTCTCGGGAATCCGCGCGACGGACGTCGCCGGCTGGTACAAAGACGCCTCACTTCTCGGCGTCATCTTTTCGGAGCTCGGGCCAGCCGAAAAGAAATCCATCCTTACCACCCTGCACGACAAGGTCACCGCCGCGCTACGGTCCAATCTGAAGACTGAAGAGCTGAGTCGTATTCAGATCTCGTTTCACTGCTTCCCGGAGGACCGGGAGGATCACGACAGCGGATTTCCGGCGAGGGCCAGGCTGTATCCCGATCTCGCGAAGCGCGACGAGGCGACAAGGGCGTCGCGTGTGATCAAGCGATCGATCGACGTTCTGGGCAGCGCGATGGCGCTGGTCGTCCTCTCACCGATCTTTCTGACGATCGCAGCGGCGATCAAGCTCTCATCGCCCGGACCGATCCTGTTCCACCAGAAGCGCATCGGCCAGCATGGAATCCCCTTCACCTTCTTGAAGTTTCGCTCCATGTATTACGCGAACGATTCACAGATCCACATGGAGTACGTCAAGCGCTTCATCACGGGGACCGTCGATTCCGGCAAATCAGAGCCAAACGGCAACGCCGTCTACAAGATCACCAAGGATCCGCGGGTCACGCGCGTCGGACGGTTCCTGCGAAAAACCAGCCTCGACGAGTTTCCACAACTTCTCAATGTCTTGAGGGGGGAGATGTCGCTGGTCGGGCCGCGGCCGCCGATCCCCTACGAGGTCGAATCCTACGACATCTGGCACCGCCGCCGATTGCTGGAGGTGAAGCCCGGGCTCACCGGCCTCTGGCAGGTCAACGGACGAAGCAGGCTCCGGTTCGACGATATGGTCCGGCTCGATCTGGAATATGCGCGGGCGTGGTCGCTCTGGCTGGACGTCAAGATCCTTCTGCAGACGCCGCGAGCGGTTTTTTTCGGTGATGGCGCGTACTGAGACGTCTGCGCACGATTGCGTCAGGTAGGCCCACCAGCTCCATGATTCGCATAGGCGTCCTCGGGTACGGTTATTGGGGACCGAACATCGTTCGGAACTTGCGTAGCCTCGACGGCTGTCAGGTCGCGATGGTTTGCGATAGGAGTTCAGCCGCACTCAAGCGGCTGAAGCAGGCTTATCCGGACCAGGCCGTCACTACGGACCCAGTCGAGCTGCTGACGTCCGCACATATCGACGCCGTTGCCGTAGTGACTCCCGTTTGCACGCACTTTGAGCTGGCCAAGGCCGCGCTTCAGAACGGGAAACACGTCTTCATCGAGAAGCCCTTTACCGCCACTACCCAACAGGCGGAGGAACTGATCGAGCTGGCCGAGCGGAAGAGTCTCAAAATCATGGTGGACCACACCTTCCTGTTCACCGGTGCCGTGAGGAAGATGCGTCAACTCATCGACGAGGGCGTGCTCGGCGACCTCTATTACTACGATTCCACGAGGGTGAACCTGGGCCTCTTCCAGCACGACGTCAGTGTCATCTGGGATCTGGCGCCGCACGATCTGTCGATCATGGACTTTCTCATCCAGGACAAGCCGGAAGCCGTGGTGGCGACGGGCGAGGCCCACTTAAACGGGCACGTGGATGTCGCCTTCATTACGATCTATTTTCCTCGCAACACAATCGCGCACGTCAACGTCAACTGGCTCTCGCCGGTCAAGATCAGGACGACGCTGATCGGAGGCGAGAAGAAGATGTTGGTCTGGAACGATCTGGAGGCCGACGAGAAAATCAAAATTTACGACAAGGGCGTCCAGATGAACAACGGGCGTGAGATCTATGAGTTGCTGGTCAGCTATCGCTCGGGTGATATGTGGGCGCCCCGGGTCGAGCAGACCGAAGCGCTCAAGGTCGAGCTCAACTATTTCGTCGACTGTGTCGGGAGAAACGAGACTCCTGTAAACGACGGCGTGGCCGGTTCGCGGGTCGTGAGGCTGCTGGAAGCCGCCGACCGGTCGCTGAGAGAGAGAGGCAGGGCGATCGAGCTATGAGCGAGTATCTCTGCGTTGCGCCCGATGTGAAGCTGGGCGAAGGCGTCCAGCTGTCGCGGTTCATCAACCTCTATGGCTGCGAAATAGGCGACAACACCAAGATCGGTGCCTTTGTCGAAATTCAGAAGAACGCGAACATCGGCAAGAACTGCAAGATCTCCAGCCACACGTTCATTTGCGAAGGCGTGACCATCCAGGACAACGTCTTCGTCGGCCACGGCGTCACCTTCATCAACGACTCCTACCCGCGCGCCACAGCTGCGAACGGTGCGCTGCAGACCGAGAAGGACTGGAAAGTCGAGCCGACGCTGGTGCGGACGGGCGCTTCGATCGGCTCCGGCGCCACCATCCTTGCGAACATCACGATCGGCGAGAATGCTCTGATCGGAGCCGGCAGCGTCGTGACTCGCGACGTGCCGGCCAACGCGATCGTGGCAGGCAATTCGGCACGCCTGTTGCGGACGATCGCCCCCGGCGCGGGCCTTGAACGATGAACGCCAACGGGGGGATTCCCTTCCTCGACCTGGTAACTCCGCATCGGGAGCTCGAAGCGGAATTGGTGTCGGTGTTTCGAGCCGCCCTGGACACGGCTGGATTCGTGGGCGGCCCGATGGTTGAGGGGTTCGAGCGGGAGTTCGCCGCGTTTTGCGACGCGGCGCATTGTGTCGGCGTCGCGAGCGGTACGGACGCTTTGCGGTTCGCTCTGATCGCGGCCGGCGTGAAGCCAGGGGACACAGTGGTGACCGTTCCGAACACATTCATCGCGACGACGGAAGCGATCTCCCAGGTTGGCGCGCGGTTCGACTTCGTCGACGTCGACGAGCATACCTACACCATGGATCCGGAGAAGCTGCGTTTCTACCTGGAAGCCGAATGCACACGCGATGTGGGGATGAACCGTCCGCGGAGTCGGCGCACGGGGGGCCCGGTGACGGCGGTCGTTCCTGTACATTTGTACGGGCAAACGGCGGACATGGATCCGATCCTCGATCTCGCGAGTCGGTACAACCTCAGCGTCATCGAGGACGCCTGCCAGGCGCACGGAGCGGAGTATTTCTCGATGAAGGAGCATCGTTGGCGCAAGGCGGGCTCGATGGGGCAGGCCGCCGCGTTCAGCTTCTACCCGGGTAAGAACCTGGGGGCCTGCGGCGAGGCTGGTGCGGTGACCACGAACGACGAGGCGCTGGCACGTGAAGTCCGAATGCTGCGGGACCACGGCCAGTCGAGGAAGTATCATCATGCGGTCGAAGGTTATAATGGCCGGCTCGACGCGATTCAAGCGGGCATTCTGCGGATCAAGCTCCAACATCTGACCCACTGGAACGAACAACGCAGCTGGAGCGCCAAACGCTACGATGAACTGTTCGCGCCAATGGCCGGGAGCGTCACGATTCCGTATCAGCCGGCCTGGTCGAAGCCGGTGTATCACCTCTACGTCATTCACACAGCGAACCGGGACGAGCTGCAGAAGTACTTGACCGAAGCCGGCATCGGGACAGGCATTCACTATCCCATTCCGGTCCATCTCCAGGCCGCCTACGCCGAACTGGGTTGGAAGCGAGGGGACTTTCCGGTGTCCGAAGACGCCGCGGACCAGCTCCTGTCGCTGCCGATGTTCCCCGGCTTGCGTGCCGAGGATCAGCGCCGAGTCGTAGAAGCCGTTGCCGAGTTCGCCTCCGTTCGCTCCACGGGCTAAACTGGCGCGCGCCCTTCTCTGCCGCTCTGCTGTGGGGAAATTTTGGGGTGATGGCGAGGAGGGCGTCGCGGCTGTCCAGTAAGCGCCTGGCGATCCGATGACAGAGTAGCCAACTCAGATGCGGGCCTTCGTAGGCGAGGCCGGGCCGAAACGGGTTGAACATTGTGAGAGCCAATGGATGTGATGCGCTGGCGGTGAAGGCGCGAGCGGCGTCATGAGAATTCTGTTTGTTACGAACATGTATCCCAGTCCTGAGAGACCAGGGTACGGGGCGTTTGTCTGGCAACAAGCGGAGCAGTTGCGCCAGTTTGGTCACGTCGTTGACGTCGTGAATATTCGGGGCTTCCGGTCCAAGCTGAATTATCTGAAAGGCGCTCTCGAGGTTCTATGGAAGACGAGCCGGGTGGCTTACGATGTCGTGCACGCGCATTACGGTCAGTCGGCGGTTCCCGCATGCTTTCGGTTTAAGGCTCCGCTTGTTGTCACGCTACACGGCAGTGATGTGCTGGAAAGCGGGCTGCTTCAGAGCTTTTGCAGCCGCGTCATCTCGCATTTTGTCGACGCAGTCATCGTCGTGTCAGAAGAGATGCGGAAACGGATTCCGGGCCTCGTGATTCCATGTGGCGTCGACCTGAACGTATTCAGGCCCTACAAGCGTGACGATGCACGGGTCCGACTGGGATTGCCGAAAGACAAGTATCTGATTCTATTCCCGTTCGACCCGGCGCGCGCTGTGAAGCGGTACGATCTCGCGAAAGCCGCTGTCGAGCGAGTGACGAAGGATGGCGTCGACGCGGAACTCGTTACGGCATTCAGTGTGGCGAACAGCGAGATGCCATGGTATTACAGCGCGGCCGACGCCATGATCCTCTGCTCAGATAGCGAAGGCTCCCCGACCTCGGTCAAAGAGGCGCTGGCGTGTAACCTCCCCGTGGTCGCCACGAACGTTGGTGATGTCGGCGAGATCATGAGAGGGGTTGTGGGAACGCAGATCTGTACACGAGAAGTTGGCGCTCTCGCCCACGGTCTTCGGGAGGCTCTTAACATATCGCGAAGCGGCGGGTTCGAAGGGCGGGCGGCAATGGCGAAGTACGACCAGGCGAGTACGATCGAGAAGGTCATTGGTGTATATAACGATGTGCTCTGCACGTTCAAAACGAGAGGGGTACAAAGGCGCTTACACCGACCCTGGGAGGGGACGCGGCGCCGGTGATGGGTGCGACTCTCTATCAGCCCGTGGCGAAGTCGGTGAGCGATTCATCGCCAACGCCGCACGCACGTGCGTGGGCATCAGAACATCCCGAAGCGGCTGCTCATGAGCGCGTACGAGGATCCTTCGCGAGTTCAGAGGGCCTCGGCGGGACGCTCATCATAACGCGTCTGTCAGAACCTCCCCGCGCGGGCCATTGACGAAAATGAAAGTCCGGAGCAGAGCCTTATTAAAGGCCATCTTTGCCTGTAAAGGGAATTTGAAAGCGGGTCCGAAGCCGCAACCCCGTGTGTTTGATTCTATCGAAATCGCGCCCTTTAAGAACAATGCCCGAGCTGCAGCAAGTGTCTCAGCGGATTTCGAATTGAGTTGGGCTTTTCGACACCATCCGAAGGAGGTCGCCCGAGACAGAGGACAGCGAGAAAGGGAGAACATCCCCCATCTTCTGCAGATGTTCGAGCGCTGCGCCTTCCCTATAACCTGGGCCACCGTCGGTCATCTCTTCCTTGAAAGCTGCACCAGGTCCTCTCACGGACTCGCGCACCCAGAAATGCCACGTCCTCCCCACAACGGGTTGTGGACGGGCGACTGGTACATGCATGATCCCTGCACCAACTACAAGCAGGACCCTCTCTGGTATGCCCCGGACCTTATCCAAAAAATCCTGGAAAGCCCTGTCCATCATGAAATCGGAACCCACTCGTTCAGCCATATAGATTTCTCGCCCGCCTGCTCAGACCCGATCCTGGTGCGCCGAGAACTCGAAGAGAGCGCCATTGCGATGCAACGATTTGGTGTCAGTCCAAAATCATTGGTGTATCCGTTCAACCGAATGGGACATCAGTTTCATGACCTGCTCGGCGAAGCGTCGATCACTGCTGTCCGGCACCGAGACCGACGGATCAGGCTTGCCTACCCGGAGCGAATGCCCTCTGGAGTATACAAGTTCTACGAGAGCATGAATCTCCGGACACCGAAGCACTATGATTATCTAGACAAGGTCAAAATATTCATGGCAAAGGCTGTGGCGCGCCGTGCGGCCTTTCACCTTTGGTTCCACCCTTCTGATCTTCTCTCCGTTGCCGAGACCGAACTTCTGCAGATTATGCGGTATATCGATAGCCAGCGAAAAGAAGGGCTAGTGTGGGTGGCACCGATGGGCGAAATCGCCAGCTATTGCGAAGCGAGGCACCGGTTGAGGCCAGAAGTACGACGGATGAACGGTGAGATGACCGTCGTCTGGCGGGGTTCATTTGCGAGTGAAAAATATGGCCACACGGAACTGAGCCTGGTCTTTCCGCCCCTCCCCCGTCCCCGAATGATTACGGTGACGAACGGAGGCGCGTCCCGAGATTTGGAGATCGGATCGGCCCAAACGGCGGCCGGGCAACTCCTAATCAACATGCCAACCACCGCCAAATCGCTGCACATTGTGTTCTGATTCCAAACACAACGCCTGGCGATTGTTCCGGGACTCTCCATCCACGGCCACGGCATCTTCAGCGGAACCTGATGGCGGGATATGAGACCTACCGGCGGAGCGCCAAGCAGTCTTTGTGACAAGCGAGTTGCCACGCCAGCTTCGGGAGACCGCTTGCGAACGTTGATCTGCATAGACGCGCTGGGAGTGGGCGGGAAGGAAAGGCAGGCCGTAGAGCTGATCAAGGGACTTACCGGCAAATCAGAGATCGAATGCCGTGTCGTCTGCCTTGCCACCCATGATTTCTACTTGGACCAACTCACCGGTCCGGGCATTTCCGTGGACTTCAGAACGCGGCGCGTGCGCTGGGACGTGGGTTTGTTTTATCGGCTCTACCAAACTCTCAGGCAGTATCGGCCACACCTGATCCACACAAACGGCCTGATGTCGTCGTTCTATACGCTGCCTCTCGCAAGATTCATGGGCATTCCATTGATCAATGGGTCAATCAGAAACGCCTTTCCCCGCGGCGATTTCCGCTGGCGGGTGGAGAAACTGCTCGCCAGGATGTCCGATTACAGGGTGGCCAACTCGTATGCAGGCCTTCGGAGCCGAGGCTTCGCGGAAGCAGAGGCCAGGAACGTTGTTATCTATAACGGCTTTGACTTCGCCAGGGTCGAACGCTTCACGACGAATGAGGCTCCACGGCGACGCGGAGGAGACGGCGGAAGGAAGACCGTTGGTATGGTCGCGGAGTTCAACCGGTTCAAGGACTATCCTACGTTCATACAGATGGCGCGCACGCTAAGCACGAGAAGGCGTGATGTTGTTTTCGTGGCCATAGGGGATGGGGAGACCCTGCCGGCATGCAAAGAGATGGCGGCCGGTGTCGCGGCGATTCAGTTCCTCGGAGAACGGAAGAACATCGAGGAGATGGTGAAAACCTTTGACGTTGGTGTGCTTTCGACATTCACAGAGGGAATCTCCAACAGCATCATGGAGTACATGGCATTGAGAAAGCCGGTGGTCGCAACGGATGGAGGCGGCACGCGGGAGTTAGTCGTTGATGGGCAGACTGGCTTTCTCGTGCCACCGCAGAATCCTGACGCTCTGGCTGCGAAGGTCGAATACCTGCTCGATAACCCGGAAACCGCAAGACAGATGGGTGAGGCAGGCGAAGCGAGGCTACGACGCAAGTTTTCGACCGCGAGGATGGTTGAAGAGACGGTAGACCTTTACAAGCTGGCGGTGGCAAATGCGCGGGGACGCCGAGGTTTGCCAACGTTCACCGCGTCGTAGTGCAGAAGAGTGAGGCTGCTCTTTGTCACGAATACGTACCCCACGAGTTGAGGACGAAAGCACCGGGTCAGCCGGATAACGCTCTGACGGCCGCCCGTCCGCAGACCACTGGACACCCGCTTTGCTGGCACCTCGCCGCCCCGAAAGAAAGCCGAGAGGAATATAGAGTCAATCCATGAAGCCACGCAGAATCCTGTGCGGCATGCGAGTTGTTGTGCTGTTCATCGCACTCATGTATTTCAAAGGGCCAGCAGTCGCAGAAGCCCAGTCGTTAACTCCAGGCAGTGTGGACCTCTCGTCGACGTTTGAGGCAATAAGTGTTCGCGCTCATTTTTCCGGGGATTCCAATGCGAATGCCACGGCGACGATTAAGTTCAGGAAGAGTGGAGAGGTTGTGTGGCACGATGCCTACCCACCCATGATTGATCGCCGTGCGACCATCGGTGGCGTGGCGAATCCCTATGCTTTTGAGGCGCGAGGCAGCATCGTTGGCGTGACAGCCAACACCGCATACGAGGTGCAGGTAACCTGGGCTGACGCCGATGGTGTCTCGGGCGCTCAACCAGGGGTCGCGACCGTGACGACCTTGTCCTACACGCCGCCGACCGGCGGAAGCACCATCACGGTAAGCGATAATCCCTCGCTCGCATCGGCTTTGAGCAGCGTGAATCCGGGGCAGACCATTCATCTCAATCCGGGGACCTACAACGCCTTCACGATCAGCCGCTCGGGGAACGCCGGGGCGTGGATCACCATCGAGGGCGCGGCGGGCGGGGAGAGCGTCGTCTCCGGGGCCGGCGTGGGCCAGAACATCACGGTGGATGCGAACTTCATCATCCTCCAAAAGGTCACCCTGAGCGCATCCGATTTCCACGGGATTGGCATCACCAGTGGCCGCCATCACCTCTTCATCCAGGACAACACGCTGCAGAACGTGTCAGCGCTGTGCGCCAATGATCCAAGAGTGACGCACTACGGAGATACCGGCATTCTCGTGGGCAACAACACGAACAATATCTACGTGCTTCGGAATACCATCCACTCGCCCGCGCTCAATAATCCTGCGTGTGTTTCAGGCGGCGCGCCCTGGGACGGTCCCGGCACCGGGATCGGCTGGACTAACGTCACGACACTAGTCGTCAAGGACAATACCGTCACCGATGCCTTCCGCGATGCGATCTCCGGCGATGATGACACGCAAGGCGTGAATGTCGATGTCACCGGCAACACCGTCAGCGATTTCGTCGATGATGGCATCGAATCGAAAGGCTCTAATGTCAATACGCGCTTATGGGGGAACACCATTATCGCGAACAAGGCGGATAGCTGCATCGCCGCGAACACCAACGCGCCGACGGTCCCCTACGGTCCGCTGTATATCTTCCGCAACAGCTGCCGCGTCACCACGACGAATCCGCACGGGACGACGGCATATAAGATAATTCCCGGCGCGCCGATGTATATATTTCACAACTCTGTCGACTCATCCCTGGCGAATCCGCGCTGGGATAACTACGTGATGAGCGGCAACGGTCCGTTTGTCGTGCTGAACAATATCGCAGTGAGTTCGGGATCGATGATCGGCCAGGGGTCGGCATCAACCTCGATCTTCGACTACAACCTCGGTGTGGTGACGACGGGCGCTGACTACGCCTATCAATGGAACGGGACGACAAACTACAGCACGTTTGCCGCCTTCCGGATTGGCACGGGGCAGGAGCCGCATGGACTCAACGTCGCCCCACTCTTTATCGATACCGCATTACGAATTGGTGGGACAAGTCCCGCCCTTGATAAGGGCGTCATTCTTCCAAACTTCAACACTCTTGATTCGGCGTGGCCGTACTCCGGGTCTGCCCCTGACATCGGCGCGTTTGAATTTGGGACGCCCGCGGCGCTGGTCCCCTCGGCTCCCACAAACCTCAGACTGCAGTGAGGACGCCCACGACGCCCAGCATCGGCACGCTGACCACCTTGTCGGGCACTGCACACGCGCGGGGCGAACCCAACGAGGTAGACATAGATCACGTCGAGGTCCGCGAGCGAGCGTGTCCGCCACGCCGCCAGGGCGTCCGTCAGCGTGGCCGCCAGACGCGACACCGTGCTCCTCGAGTGCGACGCCTCCGTCGGCGCCGGTTGGAGCGCGCCTCGAATCCGGCGCGTGTTGCCTTCGGCCATGCACGTAACAATGATCGCTTCTGCGCTCATACGACCGCGCGCCCGGTGCGGCACGCCGTTCCTCGTGGACGGCCCTCTCGATGGCGAGTCAGTTCGCCTCGCGCGAGCCGCTCGGGCTCATGCGGAGCTGCTGGCTTCGTGATTCATCAGCCGGAAGAATGCGCTGTGTCCGTTTTCACACGATTCGGGACGCCACCGAGCCATGGGCATAGCGCTCAGCGTGTGTCCCCTTCACCGGGGCTTGGAACTCGGCGCGCGGAGGCAGCTTGATGGATCCTTTGCCGAAGAGCTCTACCTGGAATTACATTTTCAAAAATGCCAGCACCACCGCTACACTGGGTGGACTAGGAGTCGTCAGCGGGCTGCTCATGGACGCCCTGATACTCAGTGCGTTCGGAGTCGGCTCTCAGACCGATGCGTTTTTCACGGCTCTCACCGTACCACTACTCATAACGAATGTCTTCTCAGCTCAGTGTCCAAAGGTCTTGATCCCGGTATTCAGCGAATACTTCCGTCACCATGACCACGCCGCTGCATGGGACCTACTGAGAAACCTCCTCACGACGACCTTTTGTGTCTTGGTAGGCATCGGGTCATTGGGGGTGGCTCTCTCTCCGATAATCGTGCCTCTCCAGATCCCAGGATTGGACCCAAAGACGATTGCAGTTGCGGTGTGGCTGAGCCGACTTATCTTTGCGATCGTCTTATGTCAGGGACTCGCCTCAATTCTGCAGTCGGTGCTCTACGCCCAACACCGTTACCTCGTCGCCTCGTCCGGGAAGCTGCTGAGCAACACCTTGACCATCATTGTGGTTGTGCTCTGCCGCGGCCATTTTGGGATCGAAGCGGTCGCCGCCGGCATGCTTGTTGGCGCTTTCGTTCAGGTTGTCGTTCTAGCTTCGGCGCTTTCCACACATAACTTCCGGTACCATTGGGTCCTCAAGCCGTCTGATCCTAAGCTCCGAGAGATTCTTAGGTCATTCCGCGATCCACTGGCTGGACACGTGTTGGGCGAAAGCGGAGTGATCCTACAGAATGTTCTGGGATCGTTTCTAGGTAGTGGGAACGTCACAGTGATGCGGTATGCGTCGCGGATTGTTCAAGCCGTCGCAGGCGTTCTTTTAGGCAGCGTTGTCCAGGTGACCTTCCCTCTGATGGCGAAGCATGCCGCGGCGAACGATTTAGGCGCTCAGCGAAAAACGCTCCTGGAAAGCATTCGCCTGTTGACTGTCGTTGGCTTGCCAGTCTGCATTTGGCTGATGCTCACGGCGGAACCTCTGGTGGTGCTGCTCTTCGAAAGAGGTGAATTCTCAAGGGCCGATGCAGTCTTAACCGGCGTTCTCATCCGATTCATGGTCCCGGACATCCTTCTGGGCCGGATCGTGAGCGTCACCCAGACGCTGTTCAACGCCAACATGGACCTGCGAACGCCACTCATAAGCACCGTAATCTTTACCGTCGCACACGCCGTATTTGCGCTCCTCCTCGTCGGTTGGCTTGGAGTGCTGGGCCTTCCGATCGCGGTATCTCTGGCTTCGCTCAGCAATGCTGTCTATATGATCGTGAAGTTGCAAGCCAGATTTGGCCCCGTCGGATGGAGTGAGATGCGGGACTTCCCATTTCGGCTCGCTGCCACCTGCGCGATGGGGGGGGGAGGATTTGCTGTCGGAGCGAAGTTGGCTACGCTGACAACAGTTTCATACTCAGTGGCTAAATTCCTTGGTGTTGCCATGCCCACGGCTCTTGGTATGTGTCTATTCATTGCTGGTGCCTTGTCTTTTCGACTCATCGATAGCCGCCTCTTGCTGGCGGTGGAGCGGAGGGTGTCGTAGACCTCTTGGACTGTAATTTGAAAACTGGAAACCGGGTGACCGACGGCTACCACCTGATGGAGTTCGCGATCGCTCGGGATCCGACCGATCCCCGGCACGTCAACCCGCCGCCCTTTCCCCCCGACCGCCGCGTGCTCGACATCGGCTGCGGCGCCGGGCAGACGTTGATCACCTGCTACGGCGATCGGCGCGCGTTCGGCGTCGATGTCGCCCTCGATGCTCTGCGGCTTGGCCGAACCCTGACGAAGCGAGTTTCGTTCGTCTGTGCGGCGGCCGAACGCCTTCCCTTCCGCGATGGCGGGTTCGATGTCGTGATCGCGCGAGTGTCGCTCCCGTACACCGATTTCAGGCGGAGCCTCCGGGAGATTCGACGGGTCCTGAAGCCCGGCGGCTTCTTCTGGGCGGTGCTGCATCCGATATCCGTCGGGTGGAACACCGTCGATCCTCGGAAGCCCCGGACGCTTCTCCGTTTCGCCTACGTCACCCTCAATAGCCTCCTGTTTCACTTCACCGGCAGCGTGGCGCCCTATCGCAGGGGGCGGTAC
>QHSR01000316.1:0-2717 GCA_003221635.1 Candidatus Rokuibacteriota bacterium
GGTGCTCTTGAGATCGTTCTGGCTGCAGCCGCCGTCCGGCCCTCGCGAGGGATGCGACGAGTTCCAGGACTTCGACGCGTCGTCGTCGCGCAGGCCTTGCCGGTCGTGATGCCCGACCATCGCGGCGCCCTGGCCGCTCTTGGTCCAGTTGCCGCAGGTGCGATCCTCACCGGCCGCGAACGCGGTGCCGTCGGGCTGCGATCCGGTCAGGATGTCGTGCATGTTGGGAGTGTCGCCCCGGCCGTTGACGGTCTCACCCTTCTCGGTCAGCGCCGTCTGCTTGTCGATGTTGTTCGTGCCGTGCAGCTCGGCCACGTCCTTGGCCACGATGATGCCCTTGGCGTTCTGCCAGGGGCCGCTACCGATCCGGTCGCGCGCGTTGACCGCGCCGGCGCCCTGCGTGCTCAGATAGGCGTGCCAGGTCTTGCTTCCGGCGTCCGCGGTCGCCGCGAGCAAGAGGCAGTGCCGGTCCGCACCGGCGAGACCGCCGAGATCGCCGCCCTTCCCGGAGCCGACGCTGGTGACGAAGAAGGATATCTGGCCCTGCTGCGCCTGACCGCCGGACGATCCGCCGAGCAGGAGCAGCACCAACGATGCCAGGATCGACAGACCGATTCGGTTCATGTCAGCCCTCCCTTAAAGGCAGAACGTAGCACGCGGGGCAAAATCCGGCTCAGCACGTCGCACCCGACCTGGTCGGCGCCGAGCGGAAGCCCGTGGATCGGCGGCCCCGGCGTGGCGCGGCGATGCTAGAATCCGCGCGGCGGTGGGGACGACCTCACCGGAGGGAGGCGCTGTGAACATCCGACCGAATCGCATCAAGCAGAAGCTCGCCGCCGGGCAGGTCGCGACCATCGTGTCCGGCACCAACGACCCAGACCTGATCGATCAGCTCGGCACCCTCGACGTCGACGGCATCTGGCTCGAGGGTGAGCACGGCGGCGTCGACTACGCCGATCTCGGCAACCTGACGCGGGCCTGCGACCTCTGGGGCAAGACGTCGATCGTGCGCGTGATGGACAACGACTACGCCACGATCTATCGCACCCTCGATCGCGGTGCCCAGGGGATCGTGGTGCCGCACGTCAACACGCGCGCGGAGGCCGAGGCGGTCGTCGAGGCCGGCAAGTTCGCGCCGCTCGGCAAGCGCGGCATGTATACGAGCCGCCAGGGCTTCGGCGTGGGCGACTATTTGAAGACCGCCAACGACCAGAGCCTGCTGATCGTCCTGATCGAGGACATCGCCGCGGTCAACAAGCTCGACGAGATCCTCAAGGTCGACCCCATCGACGTCTTTTTCGTGGCGCCGAACGATCTGGCGACCTCGATGGGCCACATCGGCAACATGGGACATTCGGACGTCCAGCAGACGGTCGACGGCGCGATCAAGAAGATCGCCCAGTCCGGCCGCGTGGCCGGTACGCTCGTCAACGCCGGCAACGTCGAGCGGTATACGCGGATGGGCGTGCGCGTGGTGATGACCAGCTTCTTCCCCTGGATCCAGGCCGGCACGAAGGAGCTGCTCGAGCGTGCCGCGGCCGGCGCCCGAGGCTGAAGACGACTCAGCGGAGTTCAGGGTTGAAGCTCGCGGATGCCCTGGACGTGAGGGTCGACGAGGTCGTCGCGTTCGTCGGAGGAGGCGGGAAGACCACGGCCATGTTTCGCCTGGCGCGCGAGATGGTGGAACGAGGCGAGCGCGCGATCACGACCACGACCACCCACATCTTCGCCGCGCAGATCGCGCTGGCGCCCGCGCACGTCTCCGCTGCCGATGCGACGCGGGAGAGCGTCTCGGCCGCGCTGTCCGCTCACCGCCACGTCCTCGTCATCGGCGCCCCGAGCGCCGAGACCGGGAGGGCCGGCGGCATCTCCCCGGAGCTCTTCCGGTCCTTGCGCGCGTGGTGTCCCGGGGTGTGCATCCTGAACGAGGCCGATGGCTCTCGCATGCGCCCCTTCAAGGCTCCGGCAGCGCACGAGCCCCTGATTCCCGCGGAGACGACACTGGTCGTCCCCGTGGTCGGCGCCGACGTGTTCGGCAAGACGCTGGATGCCGAGCACGTCCACCGTCCCGAGCTCGTCAGCGCGCTGAGCGGCGCTCCGCCGGGGACGCCGATCACGCCCGAGATCGTGGCGCGCGTCCTGGCCCACCCCGACGGCGGACGCAAGAACGTGCCGGCCGGCGCTCGCGTCGTTGCCCTGATCAACAAAGTGGAGAGCCTTCCGGACCGGAAGCCGGCGCGCGAGACGGCCGAGCGTCTCCTCCGGTGCGAGCCGGCCATTCAATCGGTTGTGCTGGCCACGCTGCGCGGGAACGAGCCCGTGATCGAGGTCTGCTCGCGGTGATCCCTCGGAGCCGGAGGTCGGCATGACAACCGTGGAAACAGCGCTCGGTCCGGTGGCCACGACCGACCTCGGCCCAACGCTGATGCACGAGCACATCGTCACGCGCTCCCCCGGCGTGCAGGAGAACTGGCCCCACCTCTGGGACCGAGACGCCATTCTCGCGATCGCCGAGCGGAAGATGACCGATCTGTACGGCCGGGG
The DNA here is from genome assembly GCA_003221635.1 of Candidatus Rokuibacteriota bacterium. Lineage (GTDB taxonomy): Bacteria > Methylomirabilota > Methylomirabilia > Rokubacteriales > CSP1-6 > AR31. The sequence continues at coordinate 2,545 of QHSR01000316.1, forward strand.
CATCCGCGCGATCGTCGACCTGACCACCGTCGATCTGGGCCGGGACATCGACCTGATCGTCGGCGTGGCCCGCCGCTCTCGCGTGCACGTGATCGTGGCCACCGGGGTCTGGTGGATGCCGCAGCGGTACTTCAGCGCGCACGGGGTCGATGCGGTGGCCGAGCTGTTCATCC
>QHSR01000316.1:2736-5084 GCA_003221635.1 Candidatus Rokuibacteriota bacterium
CACCGACACCGCCGGCGTGACGCCCCTGATCGAGAACATCCTGCGAGCGTCCGCGCGGGCCCAGAAGGCGACCGGGGCGCCGATCTCGACCCACACCTGGGCCGCGGGCCGGTCCGGCGAAGCGCAGCAGGCGATCTTCGCCCAGGAGAGCGTCGATCTGAGCCGCGTCATCATCGGCCACAGCGGCGACAGCGAGGACCTGGGCTATCTGCGCGGGCTGATGGAGCGGGGGAGCACGATCGGGATGGACCGCTTCGGCCTCGAGAATTTCCTGCCCACGGCGAAGCGGGTCGAGGTGCTCGCCCGTCTCTGTGCGGAAGGCTACGCCGGCAAGATGGTCCTCTCGCACGACGCCAACTGCTGGACCGACATGGTCTCCGAGGACGCCAAGCGCCGGACCCGGCCGCTCTGGCACTACAATCACATCCCGGACGACATCCTCCCCGCGCTCCGCAAGGCGGGCGTCAGCGAGGACCAGATCGAGCAGATGCTTGTGCGCAATCCGCGGGCGATCTTCGAGGCGCGGAAGGGCTGACGATGGCCGGGCTCCGGATCTCGCTCACGTGCGCCGACTACGCGCGTGTCATGCCCCTCGCGACCGGCGAGGTGAAGCCGGAGGGGATCGCGCTCGAGATGCTCCGTCGCGCCGCGCAGGACCCAGGCGTGCAGGGCGGCGAGTGGTCGATGGCGCAATACCTCTACCGCATCGACAAGGGCGATCGCCGCTACGTCGGCCTGCCCGTGTTTCCGCTGCGGAACTTCACCGCCCGCGACCTGTACGTCCGCCGCGGCGGCTCGATCCGGAAGCCCGCGGACCTGGCCGGCCGCCGCATCGGCATGTACAGCTACACCGCGAGCGGCTCCATCTGGTACCGTCACTTTCTGCGCTTCGTCGGTCTGGACCCGGACGCCATCCAGTGGTGGATCGGGGACATCGACACGCCCTGGTCCCCACCGGTGAGCCAGACGTTGCCCCCCGGCGCGAACGCGCCCGCGAAAGGCCGATCGCTGTCGGACATGCTGATCGCCGGGGAGCTGGAGGCCATCTACAGCCCGCCGCGCCCGCAGGCGTACCATCCCAAAACGGGCCCGATCGTCCGCCTGTTCCCGGACTTTCGCCACATCGAGTACGAGTACTTCCTCAAGACCGGCGCGTTTCCTCCGCAGCACCTGATCATCATCCGGCGCGAAGCCTGGGAGGCAAACCGGTGGATCGCCAGGAGCCTCACCGAGGCGTTCGGCGCCGCCAACGATTGCTTCACGGCCGCACAGAAGGGGTTTCCGTACGCCACGCCGTGGCTCGAAGCCGAGCTCGAGGACACGGTGGCTGTGATGGGTGAGGACTTCCACCCGTACGGACTCGAGCGCAACCGAGCGCAGATCGAGGCGTTCTCCGGCGAGGCCTTCCGGCTGGGCCTGACGAGCCGCCGGGTCACGACCGAGGAGTATTTCGCGGACTACCTCCAAGGAGGTTGATCCGCGCGAAAGGGAGGGAACGTGTGATGCCAATCACCCTGGGCACGGGCGCATATCGTTACGAGGTCGTCGATCAGTGGGCGAAGCTGCCGCCGGGGCGCGAATTCAACGCCGACGTCGCCGCGGTCGGGGTCGACAAGCAGGACCGGGTGTACGCGTTCAATCGGGGCGCGCACCCGATGGTCGTGTTCGACCGCGAGGGCAAGTTCCTGCGCGCCTGGGGCGAAGGGGTGTTTCGCCGCGCGCACGGCGTCCACATGGCGCCGGACGACACGATCTGGCTGACCGACGACGGCGACCACACGGTCAGGCACTGCACGCTCGACGGCAAGGTGCTGCTGACCCTCGGCATCCCCGGCACGCCGAAGCCCTACATGAGCGGCGAGCCGTTTCACCGCTGCACGCACACGGCGCTGTCGCCGCAGGGCGATCTCTACGTCTCCGACGGGTATGGCAACTCGCGCGTCCACAAGTTTGCGCCGAACGGCACGCTGCTCCGCTCGTGGGGCGAGCCCGGCACCGATCCAGGCCAGTTCAACATTCCGCACAACATCTGCTGCGACGCCGACGGCTGGGTCTACGTCGCCGACCGCGAGAACCATCGCGTCCAGGTGTTCGACGGCAACGGCAAGTTCGAGGCCCAGTGGAACAACATGCACCGCCCCTCGGGCCTGTTCATGGAGCCCGGGCCTCACGGCCGCTTCTACGTCGGCGAGATCGGCGGCGGCATGGGCGTGAACTACGACATGCCCAACATCGGGCCGCGGGTCAGCATCTACAGTCACAAGGGCGAGATGCTGGCGCGGCTGGGCCAGCGTCCCGCCGGGCTCGAGCCGGGCCAGTTCATGTCACCGCACGGGCTGGCCGTCGAC
>QHSR01000122.1 GCA_003221635.1 Candidatus Rokuibacteriota bacterium
TCGCAGCAGGGCGAACTGCTGGGGGAAGCCGTAGAGCAACGCGCGCCGCGCCGGGTCCCGCTCGTCCTCGAGACGCTCGGGCAGGCGATCGTACAGGCGCTTCTCCAGGCGCTGAAGCTCGGCCGACATCGCCGCGGGGTCGAGCCCTTTCTTGCCGTAGGGGAGCGAGAAGCCCCACGCCTGCGCGCGCTCCTCCTTACCGAGCGTCGCGAAGAACTCACTGAAGCCGGCGAGCAGATCGCCCTTCGTCACCAGCACGTAGACCGGAATGCGCACGCCGAGCTCCTGGTAGAGCTCCTGCACTCGGGAGCGAAGCGCCTGGGCGTGCGTCTCACGCTCCGCCGGCGACTGCTGCAGAAGATCACCGACGCTGACCGTGACCAGCACGCCGTTGATGGGGCGGCGGGGACGGGATTTCTTGAGAAGCTGGAGGAAGCTCTTCCAGGCCGCCGCGTCGACGTCACGATCGCTCTGCTGGGTGGTGTACCGCCCCGCGGTGTCGAGGAATACGGCCTCGTCGGTAAACCACCAGTCGCAGTTGCGGGTGCCGCCGACGCCGCGCACGGCCTCACGGCCGAGCCGATCCGCGAGCGGGAAGCGCAGCCCGGAGTTGATCAGTGCGGTCGTCTTGCCGGCGCCCGGGGCGCCGATGAAGGCGTACCAGGGCAGATTGTAGAGTTGTTGCTGCGAGCCGAGCGCGCGAATCCGGGCCCACAGCGAGGGACGCTCGGCGCCGAAGCGAAGCTTTTTCAGGAGCCCGAGCGCCTCCTCGAAGCGCTGCCGGAGCTGTGCCGCCTCCTCCGCCCCCACGTCGGGCCGCGTCTGCGCCGAGGCCGGTCCTCGAAGAAGGCCGTCCGTCAGCGCCGCGTTGGCGCGCTTGGCCTTGACGAACCGCCAGCCCGCCCGCGCGGCGGGACTCAGCACGATGATTGCGATCTGGATCCAGCGAACCGTCTCCGATTCGAACGGGCGGAAGTTGCTGATCGAGATGGTGGGGCCGCCCCACCAGACGAGCAGGGCCAGCGCCAGCAGTCCGACGGCCAGCAGCACCCAGTAGCTGAAGATCAGCTTGAGGATCGCGCCAACGAGCTTCATGGCGTCCGCGGAGACGTGCCGGCCGCCTTGTCGCCCGCTGGTACGTAGAGCGTGATCTCCACGCGGCGGTTCCGGGCTCGGCCCTGGGGCGTGTCGTTCGCCTCGACCGGCTCGGCGTCCCCCCGGCCGTCGGCGCGTATGCGCCCGGGGCCCACGCCCGCTGCCAGGAGCCGCGCGACCGACTCCGCACGCGCCCTGGAGAGCTCCCAGTTCGACGGAAAACGCAGCGTGCGAATCGGAACATTGTCCGAGTGACCGATCACGTCGATCTGACCGGGCACACTCCTGAGGGCGTCCGCGATGCGGGTGAGAAGCCACTGGTCGTCGGCGCTGACCGTGGCCTCGCCGGGCTTGAACAGCCCGTCACCCAGAATGGTCACCACGCTCCGGTCGAGGTGATCGTCGACCTTGACGAGCCCGCGCCGGATCTCATCGGCGAGGAATGTCGCCAGCCGCGGCGCTGCGGCTGCCCGGGGGGCCACGGGCGCAGCGACGCGCAGGCCGGCGATGTCCGCTGCGAGCTTGTCGGAGGCCCGGCCCAGGCTCCAGTCGAAGCCGACGTAGATGCCGAGCAGTGCCAGGGCCGTGACCGCCCCGATGACCCAGAGTGGCAACCAGCCGAGCCGCCGTTGAGCGACACCCGCGACGCCCTGCCAGTTCGGAGAGAGGTCACGCTCGTATTCCCCGCGCTGCTTTCGGATGATCATGAGGAGCCGCTGGCGGATCGCCTCGAGCTGACGCTGACCGCCCTCGACGATCCGATATCGCCCCTCGAAGCCGAACTCGAGGCAGACGTACATGAGCTCGAGCAGATCCACGTTGGCCTGAGGGTTCTCGGCGAGTCTGGCCAGGAGCTGGAAGAACTTCTCTCCGCCGCCGGTCTCGCCGTGGAACAGGGCCAGCAGACCCTGGTGCGCCCATGCGCCCGAGGCGCCCAGGGGCGTGCTGGTGGCGGTCTCGTCGATCAGGGTGCAGAGGGCGTAGCGGGCGGCGACGATCTTCTCCGTCGGGACGCCGGCCGTCCTCGCCTGCGCCTCGAACTGTCGGACGCCCTGGGCGAGGCTGTCCCGCAACGCCGTCGGGTTCGGATGCTGCACCGACGACCTCAGCTGCGGCAGGACGTTCAGCAGGCGGTTCGCCGCGGCGACGAGCGGGTTGAGTCCGCTGCTGACGGAGGCGACGTCGGACCCTTCCGCCTGCTCCGCGGGCGTCTGGCGTTGCTCGGCCGGTGCCGGTCGCCCCGGCGCGGGGCGCCCTCCCGGCACGGGCATGATGACTGTGCGGTCGAGACCCAGGTCCGCGAACGGATCGTCAGGCACCGCGCACCGCCCAGAACTCGAGCTCGAGTCCGGGGAACTCGCCCGCGATATGCATCGCGAGCGCCCTGGACTGCTCGGTCACTTTCCAGAGGTCGGCGCCTCGATCCAGCTCGAAGTAGAGGAATCCCGCATGATAGGGGATCTGCCGCGGCGCGACGGGCAGGCTGCGCAGCGCGATGCCCGGGAGATTGAGATTGACCAGATCCCTGATGCGCTCGACCGGACCGATCTTGATGAGTGTCGGCAGACTGGCCTGAAGCCGCTCGGGCTGGAGCTGCGCCTTGGCGGCGAGCACGAACCGCGCGGTTTTGATCAGGTCGCTGTCCGGAATGGCGGCGACGCGCAGCCCGTAGGCGCGCTCCTGCAGCTCGATGGAAATGGCGTTGCGCTCCAGCACCATCGACAGCGAGCGTCGGATGTCGGCGATCACTGGCCCGAAGGAGCCGGCCAGGTCGTCATGGCGATAGACGGGATACGCAATGGGGCGGCGCGTGTCGCGCGTGAACGTGGAGAGCTCGCCCGCGAGCATGAGGCACGCCGCGTACAGGCGCTCCGGGTGCAGCGGGACGGTCGCCGCGAGGTGCGCGAAGAGCGGTTCGAAGCGATTCATGACTTCCAGCCACAGAAATTCGGCGATCTCGCCGACGCCTCCGGGCCCGGGCTGAGACATTCGCGTCGCGAGCGCGTCGCCGCGCTGGTGCAGAAGCCCGTGAACGTCGCGCAGGAGACTGGCCAACGAAGGAGCGCCGCCGACGTCCAGCATCGGCGGCACGTAGCCATTGGTGTCGAGCACGACGCGGTTGTCGGCTCGGCGCTCGACGACACGGGCGACCCCGAGGCCGGTATATGCCGCCGTGACGTCCGCCTCCTTCAAGAGCTGCAGGCGCAGCCGGCCGATCTGGATCAGCGCTGTCCGATCGAACGACGCGTTGCTGTCCTTGACCTCCAGCTCGCCGGCGACGTAGCGCGCCAGGGTATCGGCGCCGGCGCCGCCCAGGTCGGCCTCGTCGACACCGGGCCGCCGCACGGGGAGGGACAGAATCACGAGGGCGTCCCGCAGCGTCGCCGGGACGTCCAGCGGCGGCGGGAGTGGATCGCGGGCCGGGCAATCGAACGGCGTGCCGTCCGGGAGCACCCCCCGCGCGCTCCGCACGGCCAGCTTGCCGAGCTCGAGCAGGGATTCGTCGACCGCGAGCTCCAGGAAGCCCCAGGAGTGCGGGCCCAAGGCCCGAGTCCGCTGCTCGATCTGCGCTTCGAGGTGGCGGTCGTGTTGCTGGAAGTGCTGGGGCTGGAGGAAGGTCCCCTCGGACCAGATGATTCGGTTGTCCCAGCTCACCGTCGGCTCACTTCACGGCCAGCGTGATGGTTCGTGCCTGGATGCCGAGTGTGAGCGTGGCGCTTCCCTTCGCCGGCACCGGCACCGCCTGCCGCCAGCGCGACTGCTCGAGGTCGCGGAACGCCGCGACCACGCCGAAGAACTTCGTGTCCGGCTGAAGCTGTCGGCGATACTGTCGAGTCTCGGCGGGCTGCAGCTGGAACTCTTCGCGCCCGACCAGCTCGCCACCGAGCGTCTCTTGCTCCTTGTCGAAGAGCGAGAAGAAGTCCGCGCTGTTGAACGCCGCGACCGACTTGAGCTCGTACACGCGCACCACGATGGGTGACGCACGACCCCCGCGGTCGGGGTTGACGCCCCCGTCGGCATTGATCGCACCCCGCAGGAGCGGCGGACCGCTGCTGCAGCCCACGGCGAGCACGAGGCTGCAGGCGAGTGGCAGCAGAGACCTAGACCATCGCATGCCAGCCCTCCCGGGAGTGCGGCCGAAGGGACCGCATGGTTGGTGCACCGAGGAGCCTACCGCCGACCCACGGGCCGATCAAGCGCATCATCGAGAAACCGCGTCGGGGCGTCGCGGGGCGCGGGTTGCTGGTGGCCGCGTGTCCGCGGGCCGGTCGGCAGACTCGCGAACCTCGTTGATCACCCATCCGCGCGAGCCGTGCTGCAGCGAGTAGGCGAACCTGGTCTCGGTCTGGAGACGCTGGCCGCTGCTCAGGATGACGACGTCCTCCCTGCGCCCATGCGCCTCGGCCACGTCTCCGGTGATAGTGATCTCGTAGACTCTCAGGTCGACCTTGTGGCTCCGCTTGATCTCGTTGGAGGCCCGCACGCGGCGGAGCTCGTCGTCGGTCAGGCCGGGACGGACGCGGCGGAGCAGCTCGACGTCTTTGGTTTCCACGGCGCGGGCGTAATTGTCCAGCAGCGCCCGGATTTCGGCGCGCGCGTTTGCCTGAGCCGGCGGGGCCGCTGGCGCTGGCGGGGTCGGTGGCGCCGGCGGGGCAACCGGCGGCGGAGCCACGGGCGGCGGGAGCGCCTTCGCAAAGAGCTCGCCAGCGGCGCGAAAGCTCGTGGTCGCGTCCGCGAAGGCGAGTTGCGTGTACGCCGAGTTGCCTTGCCGCTCGAGGTCTACCGCGCGGGGGAACTCCGCGGCATTCGTCGATGCGCGCTGCTTCGCCGCGACCATGCCCGCGCGCGCCGTATCGGCCTCGGTCCGTTGCTCCCGCTTGACCTGGGCCTGTTGCTCCGCCTCGCCGTACCGCCCGGCCGCCTCCTGGTAGGCCTGCGTGGCGGCCGCCAGATTGCCTGCGGCCAACAGGCGTTCTCCCTCGGCCTGTGCTGCCTCCGCTCTGGGGAGGGCCGCGGAGGAGAGAGCGACCGCCTCCGCCTTGATCGCTCGGTCGCGCGCCGCCACGACCGTGCCGCGCAGCTGATCCACGCTCTCCCGCTTGGCGCGCCCCGCGTCGCGCCCGACCGAGAGCCAGACGACGACCGCGATGAGCCCGATTGCCAATCCCCCGGCTATGGACAGCGTGAGATCCCGTCGCGATAGTGCGCTCGGCCATGGCCGGCTGGACGCTCTCGGCGCCGTGAGCGGCCGAGGCCGCTGAGCGCGCTCGACCTCGGGCGTGGTCGGCGCGCTGAACACACTGGCCCCGGCCGACACCGCCGGCGCCTGAGTCCGAGGGGTCGCGGGCGCCGCGGCGACTGGCGCGGCCGGGCGCTCGACCAGCACGGTCGACGCGTCCACGAACACCGTCTCGTCGGAGGTGTCGACCGGAGTCGGGTGAGTGGCCATGGCTCGGGAGGCCTTTGCCGCGTCCGCCAGCTCCTCGGCGTGACGGGCTGCGGCCGCCGCGGCAACCTGCGCCTCCTGCGCTTCCGCCGTGGCCCGCTCGAAGAGTTGCCGGGCCTCCTCGAAGAGCCGTTCTCCCTGCGCGTACGCTTCCTCGGCGAGGGCCGACCGCCCCGCAGCGAGCTTGCTCTCTGCCGAATCCCACAGGGAGGCCCGATGCCGCGCGGCATCAGCTGTCTCGGCGGCCCGCCGGGCGCGCTCGGCCCGGTCGAGCATCTCGGAGGCCGATTGGCTCGCGCGGCGGCGCGCTTCGCGGCGTGATGCCTCCTCTGCCTGCTCGCGTGCCAGCGCGGTCTCGGCGGCGCGCCGGAGACTGTCGGCCTCGGCCTGGACGTCGGCCGCCGGCGCGTTCTCCGCCAGCCATCCGAGCGCCTCCAGACACCGCGCATACGCTCTCGCTTCGTAGGCCGCTTTCGCCTCCCGCATGAGCGCGACGAGTTGCTCGCGGCGCTGGAGGCCCGCGCCGACGTGATGTTGCGCCTCTCTCAGGCTCTCGGCCGCGCGGGCGTGTTCCGGCATCTCGCCGACGACATGATCGAGCTCGGAGACCGCCCGCTCGTACTCCCCATTGCGGAGGGCTTCGAGACCACGGTCGAGAGCCGGCCGGAGCGCCTCCGCCCGCGTCAGGAGCTCTTGCAGGCGCTCGATCCGCGCGGCCGTGTCCCGGTCGATGCGCTCGAGCGCGGCGAGCGGAGCGTGCTCGTCGACCACGAACACGGTCTCGTCAGCCCATGGGCCGCCCAGCCGCGTCGTGAGCGCCTCCCGGAGCTCGTGGAGCCGGCGCAGCCGAGCCTGCAGGTCGCGGCGCACCCGGTCGGCGTCCTCGGCGAGCCGGCGCCGTAGCTGCACGAGCTCGGCGCGCATGTGCCCGAGCGTCGCGAAGCGCTGGGTCGGATCCTTCTGAAGAGCGCGCTCGAGGATCGCGCCGAGCTCCGGTGGCAGGGTTGGCTCCACCTCGCTCAGCCGCGGCGGATCCTGAGACCGGAGCTTCTCCAGAATTTCGATGGGGTCGTCACCCGTGAACGGCGCGCGGTTGGTCAAGAGCTCGTAGAAGACGGCGCCGACCGAGAAGATGTCCGAGTGATGGCTGCCATGGCCACGCGCCCGCTCCGGCGCCATGTATTGGAGCGTGCCGACGATGAGCCCCGCCCGGGTGAGCCCGGTCTGGGCCGCCGCGATCTGCGCGATCCCGAAGTCGAGAATCTTCACCTGGCCGTTGCGGAGCACGAAGATGTTGGCGGGCTTCACGTCTCGGTGGACGATGCCCTTGTCGTGCGCGAATTCCAGCCCGTCACAGATCTGGATCATGAGGGGGAACTTGTCCTCGAGGTTGGCGATCGATCGCTTGGCGATGACCTGCCGCAGCTCATCGCCCTCGAGGAGCTCCATCACGATGAAGAGGTTCCCGTCCGCCTCGCCGAGGTCGTGAATGGTCACGATGTTGGGGTGGCTCAGCTTGGCGCAGGCCTGCGCCTCGCGGAAGAAGCGGGCCCGGAGCTCGTCGGTGTGATCGGTCTCGGCGGAGACGACCTTCAGCGCCACCATTCGGTCGAGCACCGGGTCATGCGCCTTGTAGACGCTGCCCATGCCGCCGCGGCCGATGCGCTCGAGGATCCGATACTTCCCGATCTGCTGATTCATCACTCGTACCGAAGCAGGATCGCGCTGATGTTGTCGCGGCCGCCTCGGGCGTTGGCGCCGTCCACCAGCTGGTCGCACGTCTTTTGCAGATGCCCGTCATACCGCGTGACGATCTCGAGGATGGCGTGATCGTCGAGCATGTTCGTGAGCCCGTCGGAGCAGAGCAGCACGGTGTCGCCGGCCCGGAGGTCGTGCGCGGCCACGTCGAACTCCACCTCGGCGCGTACGCCGAGGGCCTTGGTGAGGACGTTCTTCATGACCGCCGCCCCGATGCCGGCCTCCTCGGAGTCGGCCCAGGCGCTGTTGGCCAGGGAATCGTCCCGGGTCAGCTGGAGAACGCGTCCATCCCGGAGGATATAGATGCGGCTGTCCCCGACGTGGCCATACGTGAACCGCGCGTCGTCGGCGGCGACGAGCGTGGCGACCACCGTGGTCCCCATGCCCGCGTACTCGTCCTCGGCCGCGGCCCGGGTGAAGATCGCCCGGTTCGCGAGCTTGATCGCGGTGCGGATGCGGTTGGCATCGAAGGACAGGCTCGGGTCGAATCCATACGGCCAGGTCAGATCCGGATCCGCCCCCGATCCGCTGATGAAGCCCGCGATCGTGTCGACCGCGATGCGGGAGGCGACGTCTCCCGCCTGGTGGCCGCCCATGCCGTCACACACCGCGAGAATGCCGTCGCCGACAAGGATGCTGTCCTCGTTCCGGTGGCGTCGTCTGCCCACATCGGTGCGGCCACACAATTGAATCATCCCTGGAGGCCCTCTCGTAGTCGGATGATCGCAGATCGCAGCCATCCGCGGAAGTCCATCGCCGGCCGGTACCGGATCAGCGCAGCTGGAACGGCACGCCCGGGATTTCTGGAATCTTGAGCTTTTGTCCCGGTTTCAGCGGTGCGTTCAGTGCCAGACGATTCGTCTCGGCAATGACCTCGCACCGGAGCCGGTCGCCGTAATACAGTTCCGCCAGGGACGGGCACGTGTCGCCCGACCGAACAGTGTGCACGATGGACATGATCTCGCGCACGTCATTCTGGAGGGTCTCGAATGCCCCGCGGTTCGTGGGGTCGAGGCTGAGCGCGACGAGAAACCGCTGCTGGGCCTCGCCGAGTAGCCCCCGACCCAGGAGGGCGCGGCCCTCCTGGACCAGTCCGGTCACCTCCTGAGCGATCCGTCCCTCCAGGCGCTTCTGGGCGTCCTGGGCCCGTCGGTCCTGGGGGTTGATCGTGAGCGCGATCGCTCGTTCCTCCAGCGCCTGCCGCAGGCGGCCGCGCTGCTCCAGCCGCTCGGAGCGCTCGTTGTGAAACGCCACCATGCGATCCCGTGACCACGGCCCCGGCGGCGCGGCCGCGACCGTGGAGACGGGCTGGGCGAGTGCCGCGCCGGCCCCGGCGACCTTTCCGTCGGAGGCTCTGGCCGTCCCGACCTCTTCGTCCTGGAAGACGGCGAGGTTCCGCGTGAAGTCCTTGGGCGTCATCTCCGAATAGATCTGGCTGCGGCTGATCTTGAGCGGGAATACGAACGCGGGGTTCGACTGCCGGCGCACCGTGAAGGCGGCGACGTAGCCGTACTTGACGACGTGCTGCAGGACCTCCTCGTCCGTGTCCCCGTAGGGGTAGGCGAGCGTGTCGACGGGGCGCCCCAGATTCTTCCGAAACAGCTCGAGGGGATAGGCGAGCTCCGCCTCGACGCGCTTGGCGTATGCGCCCTGCGACTCTTCCTCCTTGCGCCGGAGGTTGCCGTGCGTCTTCGAGTGCGCCTGCACGTCGAACCCCTGGGTGATCAACGCGCGGAGATCCGACCACGACAGGCCGTTCCCGGCACCGATGAAGTCCGAGTACACGAAGAGCGTCGCGTTGAACCCAAGGTCCTTGAGCATCGGGCGGGCGTACTGGATGAACCCGCGGTAGCCGTCGTCGAACGTGAGCAGGACCGACTTCCGCGGCAGCTGCCGGCGCCCTGCCGTGAACTCCAGAAAGTCCACGAGGCTCACCGCATGGAATCCCTCCGCATGCAGGGAGCGCATCTGGGCCTCGAACCGGCGCACCCCGATAGACAGCTTGCCCTTATCCTCGGCACCGATGTTGTGGTAGACGAGCACGGGCACGAGCTGGTAGCCCCACGGGAACACGCCAACCGGATTCCATTCGCGCTTGGGGATCACGACCTCCTGGCCCTCGGAGAAGGTTCGGGCGCCCATGTAATCCTCGATCATCCAC
>QHSR01000123.1:0-13896 GCA_003221635.1 Candidatus Rokuibacteriota bacterium
TTCCACTTTCCAGTTCGTGTCCGCGAGCGCGAAGCTCGGCGCTGCGCCGGCAATGGCGAGCCCGTTCATGAACCACACGTAGGTGTCCCCCGAGCCGTCGCGCCTCCAGAACAGATCCGCCTTGCCGTCGCCGTCGAAGTCCCCCACGCCGACGATCTTCCAGTTCGGGTCCGGCACCGTAAACGGCGAGCCCGAGGCGGTGATCGCCGCCCCGTTCATCAGCCACACCTGCACCTCTCCGCTCTGCGCGTGCCGCCACAGCAGATCCGCCTTGCCGTCGCCGTTGAAGTCGCCTCTTTTCGCCGGCACCACCGGCGAAAACGCGAAAGTCGCGGTGACAGCCGTGGCGGCGGTCAGCGTGACCGTGCAGGACCCCACGCCGGTGCAGGCGCCGCCGCTCCAGCCCGTAAAGGCTGAGTTCGGACCCGGGGTCGCCGTCAGAGTTACGGCTGTTCCACTGGCATAGGAGGCGGAGCAGATGGCCCCGCAGTTGATGCCAGTAGGGCTGCTGCTCACGGTGCCAGCGCCCTGGCCGGCCCGGGATATCGCTAGCAGGACCGTCGGGGTGAACGTTGCCGTGACGGCTGTCGCGGTCGAGACGTTCACGGTGCAGGGCCCGGTACCCGTACACGGACCGCTCGTCCAGCCGGTGAACACAGAATTCGGGCCCGGAGTCGCGGTCAGGGTCACCGCCGTGCCACTCAGGAAGCTGCCCGTGCAGCTGGCGCCGCAGTCGATGCCCGCCGGGCTACTCGTCACTGTGCCGGTTCCAGTACCAGCCCGAGCCACGGTCAGCGCGAAGATCGGCGTGAACGTGGGGGTCACCGTGGTGGCACCGGAGATATTGACAGTGCAGCCCCCTGTCCCGTTACATCCACCGCCGGTCCAGCCGGTGAATGCCGAATTCGCGTTCGGCGTTGCGGTGAGCGTCACCGCCGTCCCGATCGGGAAGCTGGCCGAGCAGGTGCCGCCGCAGGCAATGCCCGCCGGACTGCTTGTCACAGTACCCTCGCCGGCACCCGCGCGTGAGACGGTGAGGACGTAGGTCAGAGCGAAGGCGGCGGTGACGGCCGTCTCCGCGGTCATCGTGACCACGCACGACCCCGTGCCGGTGCACCTGGCGTCGCTCCACCAGAGTAAGACCGAATTTGCGCTCGGCGTCGCCGTCAGCGTCACCACCGTGCCGGCCGGGAAGCGGGAGGAGCAGGTGGGGGGGCAGTTGATCCCCGTCGGGCTGCTCGACACGGCGCCCGAACCGGACCCATCGATCATGACGACGATCGGCCAGAGGGTTGACCCGGCGATCACGAGCTTCGTCGCGGCATTGACGCCGCCGACGTCCGCGCCTATGTCGGTGCGGTCGGTGGCCGCGTTATGGAACGGGCTCGATGCCGACAACCGAAAGTCGCCGCCCGCGGTATCCACGTAGCCAACGTTTGCGTCATCCGTAGGCTCTTTCGAGGGGCCGAAGTTGCCGACCGGGTACTGGCTCGGGTCGATACCGGCGATGACGTTGCTCGCGAAGATCGCGCGGGGCGCCGCGTTGGCGAGTGCCGCCGTCCCTTGGCCGCCCCCTGGACCGACGTTCGTGACGCCGTTTGCCCCCTTAGCTCCGATATTGTTGGTGAAAACGAAGCGGGTCAGCGTGTCGGTGCCACCGCCATAGAGGAGAAGGGGGGCTCCGAGGCCGGGTGATGCCGCCACGGTATTGTGATCGATGATGACATCGGTGGCGCGCACGCCGACTTGAAATGGCGCCCGCACGCCGGGCTGGCTCGCCATGCCGAGGATGAGGTTGTCGTGCACGGCGACCCGCGCCGTCGGAGTGGTCACGGGATTGGCGCCAGCTTTGCCGGCGATCGCGACGGCGCCCGAGGCGTTGCGCATCAGATTGTAGCGGATCGTCACGTCGGCCGTCTGTGACCACGGCGCCGTCCCGTCGTGGTTCACCGAGGTGAGGCTGAAGACGTCGCCGATCTGCGACCCGGCCCAGCTGTTCTCGAGCACGTTCTCCTCGATGAGGACCCGCTGCCCGTTCTGCGCGTCGACGAGGTTCGTGACGACCCAGGGCTGCGGCAGCCACCGAAGCGGCTTCGACAAGTAGTTGCCCCGGATGTGGATGTCGGAGGGGATGAGGTTCGGAATCGCCGGATCGGCACCGCCCAGCAGAATGTTTTGCCCCGAGGCCTCGAGATAGTTGTTGTAGACGCCCAGCGGGGAGTCCACGATCGCGCCCTGGGCCACGTCGAACTGGACGCCCCGCCGGACGTTGTGGACGCCATCGCCGTGGACGAAGCTTCGGTCGACGATGATCTGACGGGCTTGATTCTCAAGCAGGGGTTCGCCGCTGTCGCCGAGCCGGAGCAGGGCGCCGGGAGCGTCGGTGTCGGCGGAGACCTCGAGTCCGACGAGACGATAGTGATGTGCACCGGGCGCCGTCCGAATAGCGACCGGTGGGACGCCATTCGCGGTGATTCTGGGCATGGCCGGGGCGTGCGCAGGTCCGACGCGGTTTCCGGGCACCGGCAGGTTGGACATCGCAGACGATTGGATCAGGATCCAGCCGCTGCCAGTGCGCTTGTTAGGCAGTGTGAAGGGGCCCGCATAGGTCAGGCCGGCAGTGAGGACGATTGTCGTGTTGAGCGACACGGTATCAAGAGCGGTCTGCAGATCCGAGAAGTCGCACGCGGAGGGGCAGACTGTAACGGTCGTGGCTGTGACTGGCATGGCGGTGTCGACGCGGTTCACAGGCAACGTCGGAGGAAACGCCCCGAAGATCGCCCTCACCACCGTTATCGCCGTGACCCTCACCCGGCATGGGTCTGTGCCGACGCATCCACCGCCGCTCCAGCCCGAGAACACCGAACCAACTGCCGGCGTGGCCGTCAGTGTGACGACGGTGTCGTAGGCATACAGCGCCGCCGCGCACGGCACGCCGCAGTCGATCCCCGCCGGCACGCTTGTCACCGTTCCTGCGCCGGACCCGATCGGCACCACGATGAGCAGGAAGGTCTGCGGCGTGAAAGTCGCCGTCACCGTCGTCGCCTCACTGACCGTCACCACGCACGTCCCAGTCCCGCTGCAGCCGCCTCCGCTCCAGCCACTGAACAAGGACCCTGGTGCCGGCGTGGCCGACAGCGCGACCAGCGTGTCATGTGGAAACGCAGCCGCGCACGTCGCGCCGCAGTCGATGCCGTCGGGCGTGCTTGTCACCGTCCCGGCGCCTGCGCCCGTCGGCGAGACCGCCAGCACGAAATTCGGCGTGAAGATGACCGTCAGGCTGGCCGTCGCGCTGTTGCCGGCCGCGTCCTGGGCGCGCACTGTCAGCACGTTCGTGCCCGGCTGGAGGATGATCCCATCGGCCGTCCAGTTCGTCGTCCCCGTTGCCGCTCCGGTGCCGCCCCGACCGTTCGCCCACGTCACCTGGGTCACCCCCACGTCGTCAGATGCCGTCCCTCTCAGCGTCAGGGATGCATTCACCGAGCTGTAGGTCCAATTGGTAGTGGGCGACGTGATGGCGACCGTGGGCGGCGTCGTGTCTGTCCCGTTGCCGGTTCCGTCCGTCCCTTTGCCGCTTACGATCCGGAGGATGCTGTCCGCGTCCGCGGCGACGTTGACGTTCACCGTCGCGGTGGCGGACGTGGTAGGCGTGAAGCGCACGGTCACTGCCTGGCTGGCCCCGGGGCCGAGGCTGAACGGACTGCCGGAGAGGACGCTGAAGGGCGCGGAGGTTGACATAGTGCCAGAGACCGTGCCGGAGCCCGTGTTCGACACCGTGAAGACGCGCTCCGCGGAGTTCCCGATATTGACTGTCCCGAAATCCACGGCGGTCGTCGGGGTCACCGCGTAGTCGATTCGGGCGATGGCACTTGCACTGGTCGAACACGCGCTCTCCTGACCGCTCGTGTCCACCGCGGTGATGGCAACGTGGTAGCGCGTGCCCGTGGTGAGCCCGGTGAGCCGGAAGTTCCGAGTTTCACCGGCAGGAGGGCTGAGCAACGGGGATGCAACCGCAAAGAACGACTGTCCGGGACAAGGAGGGTCCGCGGTTCCGTAGTAAACAAGATAGAACGCCAGATCGGTCAACAGGCTGTCATTGGTATTCGTGGTGGGGGCCGTCCAGGAAGCGTCGAGGATCCCGGCGTGACCCGAGGCTACTAGCAGGATGACCACGCCGAGTGAAAGACCGAGCCTCAGGAGCCACATGCCGGATGCGCGAAGAAGGAGCCGTAGACGCGATCTCAATGTGAGCTTCGTGCTAAGAGAACTGGGCATAGTTTCGAACTGATGGAGATTGGTCAAGAGTGGAGGGCGATGTCGCGGGCGTCGAGTCCTCGTTGTTTGCCGGTCCTGGTCGGCAGACCGGCATCAACGGGGGCGGGAGCAACGCCTGCTCGCGAGCGGGCGAGAACGCCACCCTGGTTGGAAAAGAGCCACCCGGCTTCGATTCGAAGAATCGTTTCAACTTGAGGGAGGAATGGCTGTTCGAACAGGTTCCACAACAACGCCGCAGTCGTAGCACCCGCCGAGAAGAACCGGCAGTGCCAGGATGGGATACAGGCGAACATCGAACGCCTGTGCCACCCATCGAACGCGATCTTGTGGAGCACGTAGAGCCCATAACTGATAGTTCCCGTGTAGACGAGAACGCGGTTCGTCAACGCTCCCTGGAAGGTCTCCGAAACTGGGACATGTCTACACTCCTCAACCGTTTCTGCAATGGGATCTCATACCAATAACAGATCAGGAACGCCGCGGTCTGAGCGACCACAAACATCAAGACCAGGACAGCCCCAAAGACGGGCCATGAGTGAACTGCCCAACCGAAGAACAGGCAGACGCCTCTCACGAATCGGATAAGCGGCTGATGGATCAAGTAGAGCGAAAAACTGGCTGTCCCCAGCCGCTTGAGCACGGGCCGACTCAGGTGAGCCGCGAAGACGCCGTGACCATAGGCCAGGCCAAGAATGAGAAGAACTGAGCCAGGCGTGTAAAGCAGCCCGCCGCCCAGCAATGGCCACGCCGCGTACGGCTCGTACATGGCGCCTGAAATGATCAGCACAATGCCCGCCGCCTGCGCCGGGCTGGAGAGTGCCGCGAGTCTTTGTCCCGACGACCTCAGAAACACGCGGGCCAAGAAGACACCCGCCAGAAACTCCACAAACCTCGAGGGAGCGAACCGGGAAACGAAGTAGAGCCGCCCTGTCTCGGATTGGCCGTGCCAGAGGAACAACCCGAGCCCTGAAGCAAAACCCACGGTCACAACCACCGGCACCCAACGACGGCGGTTCCCCAGCGCAAAGAACATCGCCATGGGGGCGAGCAGGTAGAAGAACCACTCGCAGCTGATGCTCCAGGACGGCCTGTTCAGATAGTCGGAAAACGCGGGAGCCGGCGAGGGCCAAAAGCACTGCAACAGCGCGAGATGAAAGGGGAGAGCCCGCCAATCGAGGGGCAACTGAGGACTGTAAATCGCGATCGGCACCACGATCAGCAGCGTCAGCACGTGAACCGGATAGATCTTCGTCAGCCGATCCCAGATAAACCGTTTATAGCTGGCCGCGGACAGGCCCTCCCCGAACACGTCCGCGTAGTTGTAAGTCAGGACGAATCCGCTGAGTACAAAGAAGAACGCAACGCCCACGTCGCCCGAATTGAAAACCAGCCACCCTTCGCTCAACCCATTCATCCCCGGGATTAGTTGCGGAACGTGATACAGAAAGACGACAAGCGCCGCATAAAACCGAATGCCGGTCAGGGCCGATAGTTCTACTCGACGCATTAGTTACACTTCCCGTGCTAAGCGAAACCAAAGAAATGGCCTGGACCGTTGCCGGTACGATGGACCGCGTCGGGATGGACACCTAGACTTTCCCCGCGGCCCAATCTGAGCCCTTGCTCGACACGCGACGAGAATCACCGGCAGTGCCAGAATCGGATACCCATCGACCTTGAGTGTCCGTGCCACATCACACGGGATCTTGTGGAACAAGCCATTGCGCGTTCGCGTGCAGTATCACGAGCAGCATCCCCGTCCCGCGAATGGCGCCCGGTTGCGGCACGCTTTCCTGCTGCCCTGTCGATTAACCGTCTCCCTACCTCGTCGAAAGCCGTCGTTCCTTCTCGGCGGAGATGTACGACAGCCAATTGCGATACAACTGCACCGCCGTCGAGCGCCACGGGCTCGTCACCTTTCCTGCCGCCAACGCGGTTGGGAAATCTTCGAAGAGCTCTTCTCGCCGATCCGACAGCGCCCGCTTTCGCAGAGTGATCAATGCATCGACCATATTCCTATCGAAGTAGCCGAGCGGCATTGACGGGTAGCTGTCTCTCTCCCCCCTCAGGAAGCGCCCGACGTCTCGGCGATATTCGAGCAGCAGGCTATGTGACTCATATTCCGGATGCCCTTGGAAAAAGACGAACAGGCTTCTTCTCTGCTTCACGAACGTATCGACGCCCGCGTCTTCCGACCGCGTGAGCACGCGATACCCGGATGCCGCCAGTGTCTCCTCCGGGATTTCGTTCCACCTCGAATGCGGCATCGGCACTCGCGATGGAGCGCCGGCCGTCAATTGATGGTCTGAAACACGTGCGCACTCGAAAACGCCAAACCGCTTGTCGCCGAGCGACTGCCGGCCGATACCATCGAGGTAGAGAAGAGCGGCATGAGCCGCCAGGCAGGAACAGATCGTCGAGTAGGTGTTCTGTTCAGCCCACTCCAGCACTCTTGTCAAACTCCCCCAGTATGGCTCGTCCTTGAGATTCGCCGCCCGCGGCTCCATCCCGGTCATGATGAGGCCGTCGAGATGGCTCTCCCAGAGATCATCGATGCGCGAATAGAAGCGGCCGGTCACATGGCGTCGGCCAAATTCCGTCCGCGGAACTTCCGGCAATGCATAGAGCGTCAGCCGGACGATGACGCTGTCGGCCGCCGAACGAAGCAGCGACCGAAACTGGCGTTCGGTCGCTTTCAGCGCCGCGTCCGGCATGTTGTTGATCAGGCCGATGTCGATGCATCTCGGGTCCGATTCACGGAATTCGATCCGCGACTTCCCGTACAGACGCCGTCCTCCCGCCAATATCATGGAAGCGACAGATTGCCGACCTACCGGTGTCATGGCCGCTCCTTGGGCGGTGGATCTCCCGCCCGCGAACTCCCCACAGAGTTACACACAAAATTCCAGCCCATCTCGTGTCGATTTTTGGAACGCGCCAAACTTCGAGGGTTAGGAACCGCGTCGTGCGCTCAGAGCTACAGACCGGTGAAACGTTCTGTCACGTAATCTGACCCGACGACCACCCGGAAAGACTCCTCGTGGGAGGGAATTTTATTTCACCCCGCTGCTTCCGTCGCATCAAGCGCCTGATCGAGGTCGCCGATGATGTCGTCAACGTGTTCGATGCCGACGCTGAGCCGCATCATCTCTGGTCTCACCCCGGCCCTGCGCTGTGCTTCAACTGACATCTGCCGATGCGTCGTCGAAGCCGGGTGACAGGCCAACGACTTGGCGTCCCCCATGTTCACGAGCCGCTTGATCAACTTGAGCGCGTCGTAGAACTTCTTGCCAGCCTCCAACCCTCCCTTGACCCCGAAGGTCATCAGCGAGCAGGCCCGGCCGCCCAGATATTTCTGGGCGAGCGCGTGATAGGGACTCTCCGGGAATCCCGCGTAGTTGACCCACTCGACCCGGCGATTCGTGCTCAAGAATTCGGCTACGCGTCTGCCGTTCTCCACATGACGCTCGACCCGCAGTGCAACCGTCTCGATTCCTTGAAGCAACAGGAACGCGCTTAGCGGCGCCAGAACGGACCCGGTCGTCCGCTGGTAGACACTGCGGCAGCGCCCGGTGTACGCGGCCTCCTTGAAATGCTCGACGTAGACCAGATCGTGATACGAGGGGTCCGGCCGGCTGAACATCGGGAACCGTTGCGCGTGCTCCTTCCAGAGGAACTTGCCGCTGTCGACGATGATGCCGCCGAGCGTCGTGCCGTGCCCGCCCATGTACTTCGTCAGCGAATGCACCACGACGTCCGCGCCGTAATCGATCGGTCGCAGCAGAATGGGCGTTGCGACCGTATTGTCGACGATCAGCGGAACGCCGTGTTTGTGCGCCACGCAAGCAAGGGCCTCGATGTCGCAAATGTTTCCAGCCGGATTGCCGACGCTCTCGCAAAAGACCGCCCGTGTCTTGTCATCGATCAACCTTTCGATAGCATCAGGCTGATCCGACTCGGCAAATCGGACAGTGACGCCCTGACTTGGTAGCACGTGTGCGAACAGGGTGTGGGTGGTGCCGTAGAGTTGCGGCACCGAAACGATGTTGCTCCCCACCTCGGTGACGTTGAGCATCGCGTAATTGAGCGCCGCTTGCCCAGAACTCACGCACAGCGCGTCCACTCCGCCTTCGAGCGCGGCGACGCGCCGCTCCAGCACCGCCGTGGTCGGGTTGCTGATACGGCTGTATCGAAATCCCTCGACTTCGAGATTGAACAGGGCTGCTCCATGGTCGGCGCTGTCGAATGCATAGGCGACGGTCTGATAGATCGGGACCGCCACGGCCTTCGTCGACGGATCGACGTCGTAGCCGCCGTGAATGGCGATTGTCTCACTTCTCATCTGATCCCCTCGGTGTGATCGCTTGGAAGACTAAATGAGCCGGCCCATCTCCCGAACCACCCACTCGATGTCCGCCTCGGTGGTCCGGAAACTCGTGACGCACGCCCGCACCACAGGGGCGCCGCCGCCGAGCCGAACTTCAGACATCCATGCGATCTGACCCTGGTGGAGGGCCGCCAAGAACTTGGCGGTGACGAGGCCGTCCCTGGTGAAGCACACCAACGGCAGGGGGGTGTCGTTGACGATGCGCCATCCCGCGCGCTTCAGCGACTCCCGCAGCACGTCGCCCATGCGGGCCTGATGCTCGATCATCTGAACGTATCCCGATTCACCCTGCTGGGCGAGCGCCAGGAAGAGCTTCAACCCGATAAACCGCCGCGACCATTGCACGGACGTCGTGTAGGGGTCACGCACCGGGCCGACCGTCTTCGCCGGCATGTAGGATGTCTCCGCCCGGAAGGCTTCGTCGACGGCGTCAGAATGCCGGCAAAAGAACATGCCGGCCGCCATCGGCACCGAGAACCATTTATGCGCGTCGCAAGTGATCGAGTTGGCGGCCTCGATCCCCGCGAGCCGCCCGCGGAGGGACGGCGAGATGATGGCGGCCCCGCCCCACGCCGCATCGACGTGCAACCACAAGTCTTCCGAACGACAGAACCGAACAAGATCCGGCAAGGGATCGATCACGCCCGCCGCCGTGGTCCCGGCGGTGCCGACCACCATGAATGGCGCTAATCCACTCTGACGATCCTCGGAAATTCGTCTGGTGAGATCGTCGAGATCCATCCTCTGGTGGCCGTCCGTCGCGACGATGCGGATCGCCCGGCGCCCGAGTCCAGTCATGTGCGCGATCTTATTGAACGAGTGATGAGACTCGTCCGTCAGGTACACCGTCGGCGAAGCGGTGAGGCGCCGAAGCCCGTGTTCGCCGTAGTCCGGGAACGCGCGGGTCAACGCGACGATGACCGCCGAGAGATTCGCCTCCGCTCCGCCGCTCGTGAAGCTGGCCACCGCATCGGCGGGGAAGCCGAACTTGCCCGACAGCCACGCCAGTGTGTGCCGCTCGATCTCGTTCGCCGCCGGCGAGGTTCGCCACGTCGCAAGCTGCGGGTTGTACATCGCGACCAGCGTGTCCGCGATGACCGACGCGAGCGTCACGCTCGGGTTAAAGAGGCCGAAGTAGCGCGGATGGGTGACCTGCACCTGCCACGTGCGCAACATCCGCTCGACATCCGCGCAGACATCCTCCAGCGCCAATGGTCTCGCGAAGTCATAGTGCGAGGCGAGATAGCTCCGAATCTCCTGCGGCGTTACCATCGGGACGATCGGGCCGCTCGCCACGTCGGCCTCGACTCTTGTCACGACGTTCCGGAGTTGATCACACACCATGTCCGTCATCCACATTAATGGTATTGTAGGTTGCGAACCTCACGTAGCTCACAATTTATGAGCAATTTTTCTCCGACCCACGCGTGGGCTCGCGCGCTCCACCTGACCGCGCCGATCGCCGATCACCCCTATCGCATCCTACCGACAGTGATCGAGGAACTCGCCGATAAGTTTGGCGAGGCGCCGGCCCTTTCCTCCGATCGCGAGTGCCTGACCTTTCGCTCGCTCGCGGAGCGGTCGAATCGGTATGCCCGCTGGGCGCTCGACCTGGGTCTCGCCAGCGGCGACGCCGTCTGTCTCTTCATGCCGAACCAGCCAGACTACATGGCACTCTGGCTTGGCGTCACCAGCGTCGGTCGTGTCGTAGCCCTGCTCAATACCAATTTGATCGGTCCCTCGCTCGCGCATTGCATCGATATCGTCGCACCCAAACACATCATCGTGGCTGCAGAGCTCATCGATCCGTTAACCGGCGTGTTGTCGACTCTTGCGGGTGCGCCGACGGTCTGGGTTCACGGCACGAGCCATGGTGGATTCCCACGCATTGATCGCGACATCGAGCGATACGCAGGCGAAAGGCTGCGCGACGCCGAGCGCCGCCGGCTGACGATCGATGATCGGGCTCTCTACATCTACACCTCGGGCACCACCGGACTGCCGAAGGCCGCCAACGTCAGTCATGCCCGGCTGATGCAATGGAGCCATTGGTTTGCCGGCATGATGGACACTCGTCCGGGCGACCGGATGTACAATTGCCTGCCGCTCTATCACAGCGTTGGTGGCGTACTCGCGACCGGCGCCGTGCTGGTCGGCGGCGGCTCCGTGGTAATCCGCGAGAGATTTTCCGCACGCCAGTTCTGGAACGACCTTCGCCGTTGGGATTGCACGCTCTTCCAATATATCGGCGAGCTTTGCCGCTACCTGCTGCACACCGAGTCTCATCCGTTTGAAACGGAGCATCGGCTCAGGATGTGCAGCGGAAATGGGCTGACCCCCGATATCTGGCATGCGTTCAAGAACCGGTTCCGGATTCCACACATCTTCGAGTTCTACGCCGCGACCGAAGGCAACGTCTCGCTCTTCAATATCGAAGGCAAGCCCGGAGCCATCGGCCGCATCCCGCCGTTCCTCGTGCACCGCGTCCCCGCGACCCTCGTGAAATTCGATGTCGACAGCAGCGAGCCGGTCCGGAATGAGCAGGGCTTTTGCGTTCGCTGCGCGCCGAACGAGGTCGGCGAAGCGATCGGCCCGGTTCTCACGGACCGCTCGAACGTCGGCAGTCGCTTCGAAGGCTACACGAGCGAGGAGGCCTCCGAGAAGAAGATCCTCCGCGGCGTGTTCGCGCCGGGCGACGCCTGGTTTCGCACCGGCGACCTGATGCGACGGGACGAGCAGGGCTACTTCTACTTCGTCGACCGCATTGGCGACACCTTCCGCTGGAAGGGTGAGAACGTCGCGACCTCCGAGGTGGCGGAGGCGATCTGCGCGTTTCCCGGTATCAAGCAGTCTAACGTTTACGGCGTGGCCATTCCCGGCACCGACGGCCGCGCCGGTATGGTCACGCTCGTCACCGACGCTGAACTGGATCTTGCGGCATTCCGGACTCACCTGATCAACCGCCTCCCCGATTACGCTCGGCCGGTGTTCCTGCGCATCCGGACCCAGATCTCTCGTTCACGAAGGCTACGATCCGGCGGCGAGCAGCGACGTCGTGTATTTCAACGATCCGGAACGCCACGCCTTCATTCGACTCGACGGCGCGCTCTATGCGCGCATCCAAACCGGCCAGCTCCGCTTCTGACCGGCGGTGCCCTCCAGGGCAGCCTACGCCGTGTTGCCGGCGTCGACGGTGATCACGCTCCCCGTGATGCTTTTCGCCTTGTCACCGAGAAGGAACTCGACCACATTCACCACATCGTCGATGTCGGGTAGGCGCTGGAGCGCACTCCGCCGCGCGATCTGCTGCCGCTGCTCGGAGCCGAGCCCCTGAGTCATCTCCGTGTCCATGAAGCCGGGCGCGACCGAATTCACGTTTACGCCCGCACGGCCGACCTCCCGCGCCAGCGACCGAGTGAAGCCGATCATCGACGCCTTTGTCGCACCGTAAACCGAAAGACCGCTGTATCCGGTGAAGCCGATGATGGACGAGACGTTCACGACGCGTCCGCCCCCGTCCGCCATCATGTGGCGGACCACGTATTTAGTCAGAACGATCGGTGATAGCGTATTCACGCGAACCAGGCGCTCGATCTGCGAGTTGTGCATCAACCCCAAGGCGCCGTCCAGACTCACCGCTGCATTGTTGACCAGCCCGTAGATCGGTCCGAATTCCTTGCGCAGCCTCTTGACCAGATCAGGGATGCCTTGAATGTCGCTGAGATCGAACGCGATGAAGTGGAGCGACCCCGGACGGGTTTGTTCGGCCTGTTCCATCGTCGACGCCAGCTGATCGTTCATTTGCCGCGCCACGGCGAACGCGCAGTACCCCCCCGCGGTGAGCCGGCGAACAATACCCAACCCCAGCCCGCGGCTTCCACCCGTCACGATCACGTTACGCATGATGACGAGCCAGTTTGCCTGCGGCCGCAACATCCAATGCCGGAACGAAGCGGAGTGTCGCAGGAACCTTGTGTGCAGCCAGGTTCTCGTTGCAAAGTACCAAGATTTCGCCCTTGACGTCTGCACCGTCGGGCTCGCCCTTCAGAACCACGTCGGCCACGACCAGAGAACCCGTGATGGGACTTCTCCGTGACCGAACGAGTGACATCCGTACCGCGGGGTGGCGGTTGATAACCGCCTCGACCTCCTCCGGATAAATTTTGAGTCCGCCAACATTGATCATTCCGCTCCGACGACCAAGGAAGTAGTAGCGGTCACCCCGTAACTCCACGACGTCGCCCGTGTCGACGAACCCCTCATCGTCGACGAACGCCGGACCTTCCTCACCGACATGCCGGTCAGCGGCCCGCGCGGAACGGATCCGGAGCGAACTGTCCTCGATCTTCATTTCCACTTCGCCGCGCGCGCCGATCGTGCTCGCGGGAAAGCCCTCGAGACCATCGTTCACCTCGAATCCAACGCCTGCTTCCGTCGAAGCATAGGCATGCCCGATACTGGCCTGCGGGTGGCATGAACGCAGCGCATTCAGGATCGCCTGGTCCGCGATCTCTCCCGACAAGCGAACGTAGCGCGGCGCAATTGCGCGAACCGCCGGGCTCTGTGCGTCACCGCGTGCGCGCCGAGCCGACCGAGATAGTTTCCCGCCGACTCGTCAGCGCTGGAGAGCACGAATGATCCACGACCCAGGATCGCGCGCAACAAGATCTGGAGGCCACCGTACCGGCGAATGTCGTAGAACGTACCCCAGACGACGTCGGTTTCTTGATTCTGGCCGCTCTTGATCGGAGCCGTCAAGCTCGCGAAATTGTGCACGAGCATCTTCGGCGCGCCGGTCGTGCCGGAGGTCAGGAGCACCCATTCGGTCGCCTGAGGGTCGACTTGCACGCGTGGCGCCCGTGTGATGGTTGGACCGCATCGCACATGCAGCGGCGCGTCGCAATCTTGTCGTTGGTGGAGGCCCCAATCGGACACAATCGCGTCCACGCCGCCCTTCGCGATCACCGCTGAAAGATGTTCGGACGACAAGTCAGGCGTGCCGACGATCAGCCGGCCCGCGACCCCGTCCAGCTCGATGAGCGCCAACGCCGCCGAAAGGGGATCGCGAGTTGCGATGAGAACCGACCGCCCCGACAGTTCCCGGAGACGACCGCCCAGACTCGTACCGCGTAGCAGATCACGCAAAGACACGCTCGCTGTGGCACCCCACAGAAAGCGGCCCGAACAATCCGACGCGTTACCGAGCGTATCCCGAAGCGACGTCGCGCGATTTG
>QHSR01000123.1:13994-33373 GCA_003221635.1 Candidatus Rokuibacteriota bacterium
CGCAATGCCGAGGGAATCGAGCCCCGATTCGAGCAAGACCAGGTCGTCTGTCAGCGGGGGTAGATCCCCTTTTTTTTCGGCGGCAATCTGCTGAATCTCGCAAATAACAATTTCCGTAATTGACATACAATCCTCAGCGTAGTGCATTGGACTACAATTCACTTCTGGCACGTT
Organism: Candidatus Rokuibacteriota bacterium; assembly: GCA_003221635.1. Classification (GTDB taxonomy): domain Bacteria; phylum Methylomirabilota; class Methylomirabilia; order Rokubacteriales; family CSP1-6; genus AR31. The sequence continues at coordinate 14,169 of QHSR01000123.1, forward strand.
ACATCGACGTGACAACCGGGTCAAGACGGGTGGTCAAGGGCACCACAAATCACTGACAGGCGACCGAGTTTCTATGACGGCCCCGTTCCCGTCCAAGGAATCGCGTTTCGGATGGACCTCGGGGAGGGGACTAGTAGTTCTTTGCGGGCGAACCTCGACAAGACAAGCCTTTCGAGGGTTGAGCGATCATGAGCCGCGACGTTCAACCTTCAAATCGAAAATGTGGGCTCAGATTTCATCGCGCAGGCCCACTTCGTGGCCAAGGTTTCAAGGCCTGGTCGTCCCCTGGCGCTATACCCGCGCTGTCGACCTTGTCCACTAGGATGATGCCCCTTGCCAGTTCCTCCCGCAGGGCCTTGCGCGTCTCGGGACGCCGCAGGCTCTCTGCAATCGTCTCCGTCGTGTACCGTGGGCGCCCCGACGCCTCCTGGGCAATCTTCTGTGCGTACTCCGCCGCCGAGCAGACAACCCGCGCCGGGGACCCTGCGCAGTAGGAACCCGCTGGCAGGGAGGTGGAGACGACGGACCCCGCCTCGACAATGCTGCCCGCGCCAATCTCGACGTTACACAGAATCACGCAGCGCGCCCCTATCCCGCAGCCGTCTCCGATGACGACGCGCCCCACCCGCCCGGCGTCGAGGAACTCATCCATCTGGCCGTCGTGCGCCAGAATCAGGCACTGGGGGCCGAAGTGGCAGCGGTCACCAATGGTAATTAGGTAACAGTAGGAAGAATCCACTGACGTGGACAGCGGTAGCCTTACGTCCCTGCCGATCCGCATGCCGAGGCGTTGCCAACGCGCCCATTTGAGGCGGGCTCGCATCATCGCCAGGCGGTTCTCTACGGTCGCAAGCCAATCGAGGCTCATCGTCGTTAACAAACGACGCATCGTAGGCAAACTCCTCCAGAATGCTCTCTGCCCGGTAAGCGCATGATAACATGCCGCTAATGCCGACCCATTTACACCCGATCGCGTTGCTCGCGAGCCTGAAAGGGCGCCTTGACACCGTCCGGCGCGGTCACCGACTCCAGAGTCTGCGGAATCGCGGGATGCACATCGGCCGGGACGTCAACTTTGTTGATCATCTGTACGTCGACGAGGAGTATTGCGCGCTCATTAGCATTGGCGACAGCACCTTCTTCGGTCCCGAGTGCATGATCCTCGCGCACGATGCTGGCCCCGAAATAGCGCTAGGCGCTGTTCGCGTCGGAACCGTCGTTCTGCACCCGTCGTGCCACGTCGGGGCGCGAACCATCATCCTGCCCGGTGTCGAGATCGGCCCGCGGACCGTGATCGCTGCCAATTCCGTGGTCTCCCGTTCCCTGCCGGCTGACACGGTCTGCGGGGGCCGCCCGGCACGCCCCTTCAGCACGCTGGCGCGGTACCTCGAAACGCATCGCCAGCGTATCGAAGCTGCGCGCACCTTCGAGTACTCGGCCTACGAGAGCCCGGACCTCACCCCGGAACGGCGCGCCGCTCTGGTAAGTGCCGTCCTCGCTGGCGACGTCTACATGGTCGGTGGCCGTTCGGCCGAGCTCCAGCAGATCGGCGGGTCGCAGCGGACCCCCCTGGAGACGTATGCGCCTACGCCACCGATCGCTGCCGAGTCGCGCCGAGCGCAGCGTTCGTGCAGCCGCTAAGGTAGATCCGGGACTAAGCCGGTTGGCCGCTGGTCAGCGGACCTCGCGGGCGCGAAGCTCCGCGCGTTTGATCTTGCCAGACTCCGTCTTCGGTAGCGCCGCCACACGCTCGAATAGGCGCGGAAGCTCGTGCTCGGGAAGGACGCGGCGCAGGCGTTCCGCGATTTCGAGCTCGCTGGGTTCTGCATCCGCCACAATGAACGCTTTGACCACCTGTCCGAGCACGCCGCGTGGATCGGGCGCTCCGACGCATGCGGCTTCCCGCACGCCGGGGATCTCGCATAACCGTCGTTCGATTTCGTGCGGAGCGACCTTCAACCCGCCGACGTTGATGAGGTCTCCCTTGCGGCCGCGGAGATACAGGTAGCCATCGTCATCCATCCACCCTTCGTCACCGCTCCGGAGCCAACCGTCGCGAAGCGTGCCGCGCGTTAGCTCCGCCTGCTGCCAGTATCCCTGCATCACCATGCCGCCGCGCACGAGGATTTCACCTACCTCCGCGGCCGGCAACGAGCGGCCCTGCTCGTCGGCGATCCGGATTTCTACGTTCGGCGCCGGACGCCCGATGCTGTTGGGTTTCGCCCAGTCCCGATGCAGCTCGCAGAAGGCAGCGCGCGACGCCTCGGTGAGCCCATAGTGATGACAAATGCGAGTCGTAGGTAGCGTGTCGATCAAGAAGCGGCGATCCTCGGGGGATACCGCGGCGCTGCCGAGCTCAAGGTAGCGCAAATGCGTGCCGACCTCCGCGAAACGAGCGCCCACCAGTCGTCGTAGCAGCGCGACTCCGGCTGGGACAATCGCAAGACCCGTGGCCTTTGTGTCGACGAGCCGCTTGTACAAGAGCGCGGGATTGCGGAGCCCTGGCTCGAGCACCAAACTGTGACCGATCCGCGCCCAACAACGCAGGCGGCCCAAGCCGAAGGAATGGCTCAGCGGGATCGGTACTACCTCGATGTCGTCGGCCGAGGTTCCTACGAAAGCGTTGATGTTCGTCGCCGCGCTCGCGATGTTGCCGTGGCTCAGCAGCACCCCCTTTCTGCGCCCCGTCGTACCAGTCGTAAACAGCAGGTCGGCCGGATTTTCGACGGAACAACGCGGTTCGAGGGCGGCGTCCGACTCGGCCCACTGCTCGGGCGTCGGGAGCGGCCGCGCGGCCGACGCTGACGCATTCCTGGGGTTTTCAGCCAGCACGAGCGATGGCGCACAGTCCTCGAGCAGCTGTTGGACGCTCTCAGCCGACACGTCGGCGCCGATCGGTACTGCAATACCGCCGGCGGCGTGAATGGCGAAGTAGGCGACGGAGAACGTGATCGAGTTCTCGCCGAAGAGCACGACCCGATCCCCGGATCGAAGGCCGAGATTGAGCAACCAGCGGGCTCCACCGCTGACCGCCGCCGAGCATCGTGCGAGGGTAAACTGGCGTGACGAATCGCGGAGTCCAGCGCGCCCCCCGTCGACCGCCGCCAGGCGGCTGAGCGAGCAAACGAGCGGCTCAGTTTCCGCGCTCACGCCTCAACCTTGGGCGCCATTCCGCCTCTCAAGGAGAGAACAGATTTCCCCGACGCTGTTCATCAGCATGATGTCCTCGAGGGCAAATTCCGTCGAGAACTCGTGCTCCAGCGCTGTCACGAGTTCCATTTGTCCGAGCGAATCCCACGCCGCGACCGCGCCAGGCCTCGTGGCGTCGTCCACCAGTTCGATCGGCATCCTGAAGGTCTGGGCGACGACAGCTCTGAGCCTCTCGCTCACGCTCATGGACGCGATGCCCTTGGAGCCATCGAGGCGTTTGCGACCTCGCAGCGGTCTCCTATCTCGATCCCCACCTCGAGCTCTAGTCCGGATTCCGCTTCGCCGCCGAGCTCGCACGGACGGACGTCGCAATTATGCATTCTTAACCGAATGGCAAGCACTGATAGAATTTACTCTACACCATGGAACCGGACGCGACCGAATTCACGCTCACGCCCATGCGCCCGACCTCGCGCGCCAGCGATCGTCTATGGCGGCCCCTCTAGCGACGCGGCTACGTGACACATTGCGGCGCGTCGTGGTGACGCTCCGCCGTCACTATCTAATTCGGGTCTGGCGAATGGATATCGGGCAAGGAACGATTGTCTCGTTCAGTGCGAGACTCGACAAGACCAATCCGCGAGGCGTCCACATCGGGAAGTACACAGTTGTCACATTCGGTGTCGCCGTTCTGACGCACGACCATGTCAACACTCGCGATCGTGACGTGCGTATTGGCGACAATTGTTTCATTGGCGCACACTCGATAATTTTGCCGGGGGTCACTATCGGGAACAATTGCATCGTATCGGCGGCAAGCGTCGTCGTACGAGATGTGCCGGCGGGATCGCTCGTCACGGGAAACCCCGCGCGCATCGTCGAAAGCAATGTGAAGACCGACCACTACGGTGTCCGCCGCTCGACGACGCCGGACTGAACGATACTGTGGATCAGCGTCCGCAGCAGCCCAACTCCCTCGAGAAGGTCCTGCACCGGCGGCATCGGGTCGCGCGAGAGCGTCATTTCCGCGTGCAGCGCACCGAAGAGTTCATGCGAATGGACGACATCGCGGGGACCGTGCACGTCCGTGTATTCATACTCTGCCGAGCCCTGCCTTTTGGCGACCTCCGCGAAATAGGGCATGAACCGGGTAATGAAGCCTTCGAAGAAGGCCATCATGAGCACGATCTTTATCGCCGAGAGCCGTCCTACGAACTGGCGGATGCTCTCCAAATTCTGATAGACCGCAAGCGCATCCGAATCAGTCGGAACGGCCTGAGCGGCGACAGCGAACTTGCGCAGCATTCCCGGATGATTCTCGCGTACTTCTTCGCGGAGATTGTCTTGAATCACCGACTGGGCTTCTGGAGACGCGACGGAGAGATAGGCGGCGGTCATCCAGTAGATGAAATTCCCTTCGAGGACCGCGGTATAGCGAGCGATGATCCCGCGCCGTTCGTCGGCGGAAAGCTGTTCAGGGTTTGGGAGCGACGTGAGGAGGTCGTCAATACTGCGGTCTATGTGTTCTTGGATTGGCGCAGTGAGTGATCGCTTGGCAGTCATAAGCCGAGAAATTTCCGGGGTCATGTCCCGCTCCCTGGGGAGGTGGAACCTCCCGCCAATCGAGTTACGACCAAGATACAAAGCAATCGATGCGGCAAATCCCGTGCCGATTTCGAAACGCTGGGACGTTCGAGGCCTCTCGCCGACGTCGGGCGCGATCAGAAGTCGAGGTGTATGAAAATCTAAGTGCGTACTTGAGAATCTTGTGGACCGTATGCTCCGCGGACGCTTCGGCGCTACCGTCGGCGGTTGGCGGTTTGTTCAGAAGCCACGTGACAGGGCTGGCCAGTACCAGAGCGGCACCCTGCCGAGCCGACCGCAATAGCCGTGTGGGCAGCCCGGTGCTTCACGAGCGGTGTTTGAAGGAAGCACTCTTGGAGGACACCGCTCTCGTCAGTGCTGTGGCAAGCATTTTCACGTCTCTCTCGCTGACCCGGGAATGCGTGGGTAGATTGATCAAATGCTGTGCTGCCTGCTCGGCGTGCGGGCAGGAACCAGGCGCGTACCCCGCGGCCTCAGGCGATTCCGCCTCCTCGAGCACGGAAGTAAACCAGGTGCCCACCACGGCGTGGGGGGCGAGTGCGCGAATCACGGTGGGCCGATCCTCAACCCAGACGGGGTATCGAACAAAGGACGGCTCCGCCTTAGCCGGAGCCCGAGGGAGTCGGAGTCCGCACGATGAGAGGCGGTCTTCATAGGCGTTCGCGACGAATTCGCGATGCTGGAGGTTTGTCTGTAGGCTTCTGAGCTGAGAGAGGCCGAGAGCCGCCTGACCGTTACTTAGACGTCGTTCATAGTCCCGAGGCCGCTGACCCCGCCGCTCCTCCAACGTCGTTGGGACCGGCAGCGGGTTGCGGTGTCCCAGTCGCTCGTAGGCGACGCGTGCAAACCGGTGGACGTAGGGCTCGGTCAGCATGTAATAAACCACGAATTTCATCAGATATCGCGCAGAGAGCGACATGCGAGGCAAACTACAGGAAGCCTGAAAGGTCCGCATACGGGAAGCCAGCTGTGGGTCGTTCGTCACTGCCATGCCGCCCATCACCGTAGAGATCGTTTTGGTCTCCTCGGTGCTGAAGAACGCCGCATGGCCAAAGGTTCCCACCGGTCTGCCATCGTACCGAGCGCCAAGCGCATGCACACAGTCTTCGATCACCACGAGATTGTGGCGACGTGCAAAAGCAAGCGCAGTGTCCATCTCCACGGGGACGCCGAACGTGTGCTGCAACAGGAGCACACGAGAACGCGGAGTGATACGACGCTCGGCCTCCGCAAGGTCGATGTTGTAGTCCTCTAAGCGGCAATCGACGTAGACGGGTCGTGCGCCGGTATAGCGTATTGCGTTGGCCACCACAATGTGACTAGGGACGGAGAGGAGAACCTCCGCGCCCTCATCGACTCCAAGGGCGCGCAGAAGTCCATACAGACCTACCCGTCCACTGGCGAAACCAATCGCGTACTTAACACCCACTGTGCCGGCGAAGGCCTCTTCGTACTCGTTGATCTTGGCTCCCTGGACTAGCTGTGATGGTCTCGACAGATAGCGCAGCGCCTCAGCACAATCAGACCATCGGGTCGACCCTCCGAGAAGAGCCAAACGGCGCGGCAGATACGAGGCCAGGCTGCCGCGCACGAGGCTGGTCTCCAGATCAATCGGTCCTGCCCTTGTTCTAGAGCCGTGCATAGATCCAGTCGCCGAGCTTTTCTGTGACGCGCAGCGGAAGGCGCTGCCAGAGAGCTCGGGCGGCAGACATCCGGAGCCCGTTATTCTTTGTCTCGGCACCATCTCGAGCAGTGTTTGGATAGTGGTGACGGTACAGGCGCCGCGGCTCCGCACCCCACTTGCTCTTGAAGTCCGCTAGCATCGGATGATCCTCGGTCACCTCTCCCAGGTCATACCGGCGCAAGCCTCGCCTGCAAGCATCATGAATCGCGTGCCACTGAATGAGGTCGTTCGGTCGGAGAGAGAACGCATCGCTCCGGCACCCATTGAAGGCATAGAACGCAGTCTGGCCGTAAGACAAGATGATCGAACCCGCCAGCAAGGTGATCTGCCCAGCGACTTTCTGCTCGGCGAGAAAGAGGTGGATCAGGCCGAGGAGGTGCAGTTCACGCCATAGGGCTCCGAAGAAACGGTAGGGCCGCGGGGGAACCACAACCGAACGCATCGTGTCCAGATAGAGCTGGTACCAGGCTCTCAGGTCCTGCTCATCTTCGGCCATCCGTACCTGCACACCGAGCCTGGTTGCTTTGTTGACTGACCAGCGGATCCGCGAGTGGTTGCGCGCATTGCCGAACCGGAGCTCTTCAGGATCACCCGGAAGTTCCAGGACGAAGGTTTGCCGCCATGGTAAGCAGACGAGCTCATCGGTTGTCTTCGGCAATTCTCCGTGAGGCTTCAGTTCGAGTTGGAGCGAGGCATCCATGCGGCCGCGCTCGATGGCCGCACGGATCAAAGCCTCGGTGGCCTTCGGATCGGTTGAGAGCGGACCAGCCACGGGTGTCCGCGGCAGCGACGACAGGCGGCGCCGGGCACGGCGACCTCCGAGGTCCCACGGCAATCCGCGCGTGGCCATCAACGGGAGAATGCCCCGAAGCCGACCACCCGTGTCTTCGCACGCCAGGGCGATGCATTCGCGGCCGTATTCTTTCTCCAACGCACGAATCCAGCCGGGATGCTGGTAGATGACGGCGTCTGGGTGACTCGCCAAGAGCGCTTCCCACCTCTTGTCCGTACGCAGGTCGACCAATACCACGCGCAGTCCGTGGTTCGAGTGCCCGTCGTTCACGCCGCCACGTTGGAGACCGATCTGCTCTGGTATGCCACTCGTCATGTGCGCTTATCGCTCGACAAACACGAGCGTCCGATTGCAAGGTCGTCGCAAGTCGCCGAACAGACTGTTGAGCAGAAACCACCGCGCGGCGCCCAAGGTGGTGCCTGGCTCGGTAAAGACGTCGTCCACGTGCTGGGCACGGTCATGGTCAGTAAGACAGCCCTCTTCCGGGCGGACCAAAGGCTTGAGGTCGGCCCACCTCGTCCCCACAGGCTCCAAGTCACTCTCCAATACGACTGTGCGTGCACCCATTAGAACTAATACGGTTCTTAACCATCTCATGAATTACGGGGATATGTGCTCGTCTATTTCCACCGTGGTCGACGCTCGTCCGCGAGCGGGCGGCCCCGGCGATGAACACCGTCGACAATGACTCGGCGTTCTCCTCGCGGCGCACGGACGCCTGGGCCTACGAGCAGGGGATCCGCTGGTCTTCAGCCGGCCGGGCAGTGGAAGTCAAACCAGGCCGCATGCGGCGACCTGAAACCGGGTGCGATACACCCGATCGATGAGTAGGCAATGTCATATGCGCCTCAATCCGAGCTACAGTTCCAAAGAGGAGAAACAGAGTCGTGTTGCAGAGCTGTGCATTTCGATAATCACTGAAATTAGCACCTACGACATAACTGATCCCAGCTAAAAGAAATATCAGCGCAAACTCACGGTCGAATCCTTCTCCTTTCCGATAGACCCGAAGTCCAACTGGGAACATATGATAGAGAATCAGCAGGTACGGAATGAGCCCGACGAGACCGACCTCGGCGAAAAGACCCAGAAATGTATTGTGGTTTCCATCTGTCAGATCAAAGACCTCAGGGTCAATGTCAAGGAAATACTTCGGCCACTCGGTCTTGAAATTGCCATAGCCGACGCCGAAGAGTGGGTTGGCCTTGCCCATCTCCAAAGTGGTCAGGTTATTAATCCACCTTTCCTTGACGGTTTGTTGTCTCTTAGAGAACAGCGTATGTTGCTCCCAGAGGCTGAGGTGGCTAGCGGCACCACTGAGGAAAACGATAAAGCCCCCAGGCAGAGCGCGAAGCCTACCCACGCGGCACGCTGGTTGGTTGCATAAATGCACACGGCAGTCACGATCGTCATCAGATAGAGGCAGTAACGCTTTAGTATTCTACTTAGGAACAAAAAGTCAGGATTGGCACCTTTGGGATTCCTTTCCCTCACCGCCCGGACTGAGTAGAGAGCATAAAACAGAAAGGTCACTACGAGCGCCGCGCCCAACGGCTCGGAGGCAGCGAAAGATCCCCTGGTGCGTCCAAATTGAATCCCTACCTCGGGGTCCAGTATGTACCGTGGCCACACAAGCGCGCGGGGTCCGTAACGTTCGAACACACCGTTGATCGCCAGATAGGCTCCCACAGCAAGGAATGCGAAAGACACGGATTCTAGCTTTTTGTGGCTATGTGGAATACTTTTGGCCAGAACGAAAATTATGAGAGGGTTATAGTGAAAGTCAAACAAACGATAGTAGTCGACTGCGCCTCTCCCCATCACCGCGTTGGACACCGTACAGATGAGCGTAAAAAGCAGCATGTAACCCTCGACCTTCCCCAGGCCGGAGAGTCGAAGTTCTCTCCTCATGAGACTCCACACAGCAAGCAGGAGGATGAGTATGAAAACTAGTCGATCCGGAGTAACTGTAAAACCCATGTCCAAGGTCGGCCCAAAGTTAGTACCTTTATACAGAAAACATTCGGTGAAGAGCAGCAATGCGATCCATTTCAACAACTTCATGACACGATTGTCCTTACTGCCCTCTATTAGCTAGAAGGGGGAGGCCCCGCCATGCATGACGAAGCCTCCGTCCGCCGAACGAACGTGGCGTTCCCGCCCGACCCTCTCCAGGATGGTTCCCGGGACGCCGCCGGGCCATGATCAATTCGGCTCCTCAATGGTGAAGGCGAGCTTGTCGCCCACCAGGACCGCAAACGCCAGTCGCGCACGCTCCTTGCCCTTCCCTTCGACGCGCCAACCGCCTCCGTCGGACACCACTTCTAACTTGCTTCTTTCTCGCCACCAACGATCTACCTCGCGAGGAAGGGCAATCCACGTCTTCCGCTCATCGCGCATCCAAGCAAGACGCTCCAAGAGGACCTGGTAGATCGCTCTTGCTCGTTTGTCGACGATATAGTCCGGATGAACGAGAAAGCTGACCAGGCCGTGTTTGTCTGTAATCGCGTCGATTTGTTGCTTCCACAAATCGGCCGAGTAGTCGTTCACGATGTGGAACAGGGAATAATCCTGGATCGTCGTGAGCGGAAGCTCTAGAATCTTCCCGATGAAGAACGGCATCTGACTGCAACAACCGCCTCGCTGAGGATCCAGATGCGCTACGCTGGGCACGGACATGTCGTAGGAAAACTCGAGTGCCCCGTACCAGGCCTGGTTTCGATAGAGCGCACCCGACCGAAAACCAAGTGCGCCATATTCCCTTCCATACGCATTAATCCTCTCGGCCCGCCGCAAGAATTGTCCGTAATCGGCGAAGAGCCTCCCGTCATGGTTCAGATCGTGCACATTGATCTCGAAGCCGCGAACACGAATCTCCTCGAGGAACGTGTCGGAGACTGGATATCGCTCTTCCGGTACGATCTGGAAGGACGCCTTGATCCCGACAGAATCATCCAAGTCCATGAGCTGTGAGCAGAAATCCCGACCGGCCAGGTCTTCGACATCGTGGGTCATAAGCGCGCAGTTTGTCGCGCCGTCCGGCCAGAACCACACGAAGGGCACTCGGTGCATCCCTCGTGCCTTCATGGATAGGACCAGCAGCCGCTCGAGGAGATCCTCCACTGTTCGATCTAAAGGCCATTTCGGAAATCGAATCTCCTTCCAATCACTCAGGTGTGCCCGCTGAAGATGTTTCCTGACTGAAACCGATAAGAACGGACGCAGATGATAGTACAAGTTCCAGACCGCTGGACGCTCACCGAGCCGAGTCGGGCCTCGCTGGCGGTGGGTCCAGTAGTGTTCGCGACGGAGGGTTTCGATGATTTCATCAGGGTCGAACGGGAGGTGGACCGTGCCACCATCGGTTGTGACATCGTTTAGGGCGTCGTAAAGGGCACCCATGACCTGCTTCCTGCGGACTCCGGAGGACGAGTCGCCGTAGCAAATCGTCTCGGGGCCGAAGCGGAAATAGCCAGGGTCGGCGGAGAGCTTTCCGGCAAGCTGGAAATCGACCACGTCCTCGGGACAGCGAAAGTAATCACGAATTGCCTGGTTCATGGTGTCGCCCCGTCCTCGAGCAGCGTGGGTACGCGCGGCCTGCGCCAGTTGTTCGCTAACCGAGATGCCTGTAGACCATCTTCCCCACCGCAATCAGGAGACGGTCGGGGATATGAGCAAAGAAGTTTCTTGCCAGCTTGATTCCCCAACCACTAAGGGCCGTCGAAGTCGGGGTCTGATATCTCCAGTAGGTCAGCTGCGATCGGGTGGCGCCCCAACGCTCCTTGAAAGTAACGAGGCCTAGGTTGTCAGAATCGGAGCGACCCAGTTCGAACTCGCGAACTCCGTTGCTCTTCCCGTCCTGAATTGCATTCCAGAGCAAGAGGTGGACGGCACCGAGGTTGTGGAACCTCTCATCGGAGCCCCCATACTTGAAGACGAGCACATCCTTGAAGGAGAGAGTGAGGATGCTCGCGATAGGGCGTCCATCCTTCGAGGCCACACGGATCTTCACCTTGTCTCCCAGGCAGTCCACTAAGTTACGGAACCAGTCGCGCGGCTGGGGCGGCCATTGGTGCCGCTGGCGCGTGCGCACGAGGAGCCGGTAGAACTTCTCGAGGAGTGCTTCACTTCTGCCTTCTTCGTAGGTTAATCCTTCCCGCTCCGCCCGCCGGATCTTTCGCTGTGTGGAATCCTTGTGGAACCGGCGGAAGATCCCCTCCAACTCCAGACTTAGATCGACTGTGTGAAAGTAGAAATATTGAACTGGCTCCATGCCCCCCGGCGAAAGTGCGCAGGTCGTTCGGGGACGCATCTCGACGTATTTCCATCCTTCTCTTCTACAATCAGTCTCGAGGGAACCGAGCAGACCCTCAAGGTCTTCAGAGCGGTTGACCAGCGGCTCGCAGTGGTCAGAGAACGGAAGGGAAACCATTCTCCGACCGGTGATCCGGCTGTACACGCGACAGAGAACGACTCCGTTGGTTAATTCGATACCTGGCGGCGTGGTCGTGTAGGCTACCGCCTCGTATCCATACGTGCGCCGAAGGGCCTCGAGCCAGCCCGGCGTGTGGAACACCGAGGCCCGGGGATGTCTCTCGACGAACTCCACCCACCGTGGATCCGCAAGCGGATCGATCCTATGTGCTGGCGTCACGAGGTTTTTCGCTTCTGCTCGCTCTTGCAATTTGTCTCCGCGATGCATTACGAGCGCTCCCTGATCTGCGTTTTGATCACCTTACTTCCTTCTCCTCTCGCTCCCTTCACCCGTCACGGGAAAACAGCCGCCGATAGGCTCCCACGAGATTCTGTGCCGAGTAATGCCATGCCAGTTCTGTATTGACGCGTCGGTGCCCGAACAGGCCCATGGCCTCTCGGCGCGCCGGGTCATCCATCAGTTGGGCCAGCGCTCGCGCGAACTCGAGCTCGTCGTTGGGGCGCACGTACATGGCCGCCGCCTGCGCCGTGAAGCGATGCTCCGGCAAGTCGAAGGCGACGATTGGTTTTGCCTGGGCCATGTATTCCATCATCTTGCTCATGGTCGAGCGATCGTTGAAGGGATTCGATGGGTCCGGGTCCACGCAGAGATCGGCGCTGGCGATGTACCGCAGTAGATCAGTATCTGATACCCAGCCAGTGAACCACACGTAATCATCGAGGCCAAGCTGCGTCGTGAGCCGCTTTAGGCTGGGCTGTGCACCCCCAAGACCGCCGATCAGGACGCAGAAAACGTCGGTTCTGCCCAGATCATGAACCAGATGGTGCAACGTGCGCAGGAGGTAGTCCACTCCGTCCTGAAACCCCATGACGCCAAGATAGCCGATGATTGTCCGGCCTTTCTGCCGCAGGCCTGGGTCAGGCTCGGCCACCTGCCGGCCTTTCAGCTCAGGCCCATTCCGGACGATGGTGATGCGCTCTGCAGGAACGCCACCACGCTCCATCTCCATCGCCTTGTACGACTGGTTCGTGGCGATCACGTGGTCGGCGTAGCGTAAGGAGAGCTTCTCCAGCATAAGGAGCGCGCGGTGCATCAGGCGATGGCCTCGATCGCGAAAAATCGCGTCATACAACTCAGGGACCAGGTCGTGGTGGTCGTACACAAAGCGCTTGCCCAGTAGTTTGTAGGCTGCTGCGACGAGCACGAGGGTGTCCGGCGGGTTGGCGGCATGAACGACGTCAAAACCTTCGCGGAGGTAGACGACCAAGGACAGGATGAACAATGCCAGCGTCGAATAGCCATACTCGAACACGTAGCCTAGGACTCCGCTCGTTTCCCACGGCGCTGGGTACCGGTAGACGCGCACCCCGTCGATGGTCTCACGCCAGCGCTGTCCCGGCCGCGCCGGGGAGATCACGGTGACTTGGTATCCTGCCTCCGCCAGCGCTCTGGCCTCCTGGCGCACACGGAAGTCTTGGGGGTAGGAGTTGTTCTCTACGAGCATGAGCACGCGCCCACCAGCGGGTGTGCGCACCGCGCTCGCCTTAGCCTGTACAGGCTCATCCCCTTGAGCATTCTGCGATGGACCGCTCGGCGTCACTTTAATCATAGGTCTCCTCGGTAGGAGTCGGGCTCACCACGGGCGACAGTGCGGCGCAAACTGCGAATCACCGAGGTGGAATTCCTACTACCAGATGGCCAACAACGAGACCAATATTTCGGTGCCACAAGCATACCAATATCTGAGTGCCTTATAATCGATCTTTTGAGGATTGAAGCTCGGTCGTGCGTGACCAAAATCTATGATGAAGACGCAATCTTGGTCGTAGATTAGGTTTCTAGGGTCGGGACTCCCATGAAGAATGCCAATTCGATGAAGGCAGGAATAACTAGTCCTGATGGCTCCCTTGAGCCGCTGTGCCTCCTCAGACATGCTTTCGCGAAACCGGGCAAAGGCTTCAGCAACACGAGGATCGACATGACAGGGAGGATTAAGGCCATGAAAACTCTGAAACTCGGAAACTGTCAGATTGCCGCCAAACCGCTCTAGAACCCATTCCAATACTCGTTGCCCCGAGACATACGAAAAGTAGAGCTCCCTTCGCCGAGGTCGAACGCCAAGAACTTTTGGAACAATCGATAGCTTCCTCGCGACATACCTAGCAACCACATACTCGCGAAGCATTGTGGCGGTAAAACCGGCGCGATATGCTTTCAGAATGAGTTTCTCACCGGCGCTGTTCTCCAAGAGATGAACGACAGCTTTTTCGCCGTTCGTCCAAGAGGTGATCACGGTGAGTTTATCCAGCTTCAGCAACATAGATGATACGGTCCTTGAACACTCTATGCTCTGGGTTGTAATCCCACGCACCCAGACAGCGAGAGCTTGCGAAGCCGGCGGTGTTTAATTCCGCGGTCAGGATTTTAAAGTCCACCGCCTTTCGTTCCACGCCAGGATCATCGTATTCATAGGGAATCTCCAAAATACATTTCCCTTTATCGGCGGTCAAAGATCTTAGTCGCTTCAACTGTCTCCTCAGAATCGCCAGTTCATTGGTGAACTCTTCCATGAGGAGCACTTTCCAGAAGTCCTTTTTAGAGAGACTATGATGCAGCACAGAAAGGCAGAGTACGTAGTCAAATGTGCCCCGGACCTCGACGTCCGGAAACACACCCATTCTGTAGCGAATGTTCAAGCCTTCCTTTAACGCAATAGCACTTGCGCATATGAGACGCCCCAAACTGCTGTCCACCCCCAACACTGGACCCGCGCCTCTTTTCCCGCATTCCTGACAAAAAAATCCTTCTGCGCAGCCAATGTCGATGACTGACTTTCCCTTTAGATCGGAAGGCATTTGCATGGCCTCCCACTTCATGATGCTGAGACCCTGGTGGTCGCCGACCTCTGTATCGCCGAACACCTGGTAATAGGAACGACTGCGAACAAACCGATCGCGCACTCGAGACGGTACCCAAGGCACCATTCGCAGCGCCAAGTTACCCGCTAGACGATATAGTCGTCCCGGCAGCTTATATTCACCCGAGCGACTGTATCTCATGAGGTTTGCTGTTCTGCAGAATCCGCACTGAAAAAGAACAAGCTGAGCTCCGACATGAAATCTTGACGCGGTGTGCCTCACCGTACTGCACTCTTGGGGTGCAAGCACGCGCCTCGTCGCGGTGATGCGCTTCAGTGCGATACGCGAGCTTACCAGCACACCCCTCGGTACTGGCCCCGGAGCTGCTCACGGTTGGGGAGATGCACGAGATCCACGATGACTTGGTCTTCGCGGCAGCGCGCGACGAGCTCTCTCACGACCGCCGGCGTCCGTAGGCCGACGACCAGGACGTCGGACTCGTCAATCACCGGCCCTGGCTCGGCGCACATGAGCGACCCGATGTGCGGAATGCTCTGGTCGATGTAACGGCGGTTGGCGCCGACCAGACGCGACACGTTCACCTCGGGGTCATAGATCCGAACCTTCAAGCCCTTGCCGACGAGGTGCTCCGCCATCGCGACCAGGGGGCTGTCGCGCAGGTCGTCGGTGCCACTCTTGAAGCTTAGCCCCAACATGCCGACCGACGTTGCGCCAGTGGCCAGGACGGTTTGAATGCCGTGGTGCAGATGCGTTTCGTTACTCTCGCGGACGCCGGCGAGAACCGGGACGTCCACGTCGCGCCGAGCAGCGGCGTGCAACAGGGCGCGCAAGTCCTTCGGCAGGCAGGACCCGCCGAACGCGAAGCCCGGCCGGAGATATGCAGTGGAAATGTTGAGTTGCGTGTCCATGCACACGAGATCCATCACGGCGTGAGCATCGATCGTACTTGAGCATCTCGGCGGTACGGACGCCGCAGACGACGAAGGCGCAGGGTAACTTGCCGAATAGCTCCCGCAGCTGGCGCACCGGGCGGTCGGATTCCGCACCGATCACCGTGAGTGGCGGCGCATCATAGTCGCGGATGGAGGTGCCCTCGCGCAGGAACTCCGGCTGGAAGCAGATGTCGAAGCCATCGCCACACCGGCGGCCTGAGTGCGTCTCCACGAGCGGCGCGAACACGCCGTCCACGGTACCAGGCAGCACCGTGGACCGCACGACAATCACATGGGGCGCGGGCTTGGTGGCGAGCGCCTGGCCCAGCTGGACGCCGAGCCCCTCAAGCGCGCGGAGGTCCTGGCTGCCATTCGGACGCGCCGGTGTGCCCACGCAGACGAACGACAGCTCGGAGCCGTGGACAGCTGCCGCCACATCGTCCGTCACTTCGACCCGACCGCTCGCGACCACTTCGGCCACCAGTTCCCGCATGCCGATCTCGATGATGGGCGAGCACCCGTCGCGCATCATGGCGAGCTTGCTGGCGTCGATATCCACGCCGATCACGTGGTGACCATCGCGAGCGAGACAAGCGAGGGACACCGTCCCCACGTAGCCCAAGCCGAAAATGCTGATCCTCATCGATCGACGCCTCCGTTGGTGGTCAACATGCCTAGCCGCAGTTTCGGACGCCGTCCAGTAACTAGTCCCGCGCCCGCGCCCCGACCAGCGAGCTAGAGGCGCCTGGGCTTGATCCTTGTGCCTCTGGGGAGGTCCGCCGGTCGCCGTACACCGGCCCGCCGACGAGGTGTACGCGACGCGGCGCGCACCTGCCGGCCAGAAAGGAGCTTTAGTCTCGCGAGTCTGAAGTCCCCGGCAACATCAGGCGAACCTATCGGACGGTTGATTCGTCGACGCGAGGGTCGTCGACATCGTTCTTCCGGTCTGAGGGCCTTCCGTAGCTCCGCTTCAGGGGCGAGGTGCTCAGTCAGCTCATCGATGTGCTGGTCAAGAAGGCAAGTGGCGCCGAGGGTTTGTGGACCTCGATCCAAACGCTTTCAGAAACGTCCACAGTCCAGAGGTTTTGACGATCACCTCATTAACTCCCGCGTCGTCAGGCAACGCCACGCGCCGAAGGCGAAACGGGTCGGTTTCGGAATCATTGAAGCCGGCATCCGACGTGAGGCCGCAGGTGTAGCCCGCGTTTTGAAGCAGGCCAATCTCCCGGTCTGAATAGTCTCCGTTGGGATAAGCGAGCGCATAGATCTTCAACCCGTGCTCCCTCTCGAGAGCCTCCTTCGATTCGACGACCTCCCACCGTGCTCGTTCAGTCGAGCAGGCGGGGAGAATCGGATGAAAGACGGTATGAGACTGAAAATCGACGGCCGATTTCATCTCCTCGATTTCATCCCGTGAAAGCGATTGTCGCGTTTCGTATTCCCGTCCGTCCGCATGCCCTTTACGGAGCAATGTCTGGACCCTCTGTGCGTCCGGCAGCGCCTTCAGCGCTTGCCGCTCTCCAGAATCATTCGTATGCAACCACCAGTAATGCCTGTGCGTCCCGACAATCCCGCTGCACAGAAAGATGGTGATGGGGATGCGGTGTCTTTGGATCACGGATGTAAGCGCGTAATTGCTTCGATGTCCGTCGTCGAACGTAATGATCAGGGCCTTCGGCGGAAGCCTCTGGGTCGTTTGGCTGGACCTCGCTGCCAGGAAGTCGGACAGCGACATCACATTGTAGCGCCTTCGTAGAGCGGCAAAATGAACGTCCGCCCGCGCTGGCTCGAGCCCATGATAAACGACGATCGTCACTTTGTTGCGCCGCCATATCTCGCGAATTAGACAGGGCAGCCCAGAGAATCGCAACACGGCGAAAGCCGTCGATCGGAAAAGCCGATTCAAGGGCATTCGACGGCGGCGATTGTCAGCAGTTTCGGCGCAGGCTCGGACGGCATTCCTATCAACATTGATAGCCGCGCTTTGCCGTCACATCCACTTCTGCTGCCAAGCTTGAAACATGAGAATCCCCCAGAGTTCGGTTGCCCGGTCTTGTTTTCCATGAAGGTGATCCATCCACGCTCGGCCAACAGGCTTTGGATTGAATATGCCCTGTCGTCGCAGTTGGGTGGCGTCGAGCAGTTCTTCAACCCACGGGCGAAGCGGGCCGCGGAGCCACTGACCCAAGGGCAGGTCAAACCCCATCTTGGGACGCTCGAAAAGCCGAGGAGGAACATAGCGCGGCAGAATCGACCGAAGAATCCGCTTCCCTTGTCCTCGATGGATTTTGAAGTCCACGGGCAGCTGCCATGCGAATTCCACAAGTCGATAATCCAAGAATGGCACTCGGGCTTCAAGACTAACGGCCATACTGGCGCGGTCTAGTTTTGTGAGGATGTCTTCCGGCAGATAAGTCACCAGGTCCATATACATCATGCGTTCTGTATCATTCAGCGCTTCGGCATATAACCCGGGATCTGTAAAGGCCGTTAAATGTTCGCTCGCTTCTGGAACCAAATCCGCCGGCCACCTCCACTGCGAGACGTGATAGTGATGCATCGCCTCCGGTGTGGTCACCTTCAGCATCTGCTCGATCTTACGAAATCGTCCTTTTGCTAGTACGTCGATGCCTTTGAAACCCTCACGCATCAGAGAGCGGAGGATAGGCGGCAGGTTTCGGAGAAGCCTCCATCGTTGGGTACCGAGCAGATATTCTTTATAGCCGCCGAAAAGTTCATCGCCTCCGTCTCCAGACAGACTCACCGTAACCGTCTGGCGAGCCAGTTGCGATACCAGAAAAGTTGGAATTTGGGATGGATCGGCGAACGGCTCATCGTAGATCGTCGGCAGCAAGGGGATAATATCGCGTGCGTCGCTGGGAGATAGGCACAACTCCGTATGGTCACTGCCTAAATGCCGAGCGATTTGCCTGGCGTAGTCTGCCTCGTTGTGGCTATCCTCAGTAAAGCCAATAGTGAACGTTTTGACAGTTGACGTTGTCTGGGCTTGCATCATCGCGGCAACTAACGATGAATCAATGCCTCCGGAGAGAAACGCCCCCACGGGAACATCCGCAAGCATCCGCAGGCGGACAGAATCACGCAAGAGCCGCTCCACTTGGTCAGCTGCCTCATGGATGTCACCTCTGAAACGATTCTGAGTGCCCGTCTCCGCAATCTCCCGAACGCACCAATAGGGCCGTGCGGACGCGCGCTCGTGAGGTGCCGACACGGTGAGGAAATGCCCCGGGGGAAGCTTGTAGATGTTCTCATAAATCGAATACGGTGCGGGAACATAGCCGAGGCGCAGGAAAAGGACCAGGCTACTGCGGTCCAGCGTCCCGGTGAAGTCAGGGAACGAGTGGAACGCCTTCAGTTCGGAGCCGAACAGAAAGGTATTTCGAGACCACCCATAGTAGAGTGGCTTGACCCCCAGGCGATCGCGAACCAGTGTGAGAGTGCGCTCCTTTGCATCCCAAAGCGCGAAGCTGAACATCCCGTTCAGCCGACTCAGAGCACGTTCTATACCCCATGAAGCGCAGGCCTCCAAGAGAACCTCAGTGTCCGAGTTGCTGACGAAGTATCGACCCTCTTTTTCCAGGTCTCGCCGAATATCAAGAAAATTATAAACCTCGCCATTGTAAGCGATCACATAGCGACCGCAATGCGAAGTCATGGGCTGGTGTCCAGCCGGGGAGAGGTCTAAGATCGCCAGCCGTCGATTCGC
>QHSR01000124.1 GCA_003221635.1 Candidatus Rokuibacteriota bacterium
GTCGAAGTAACGATCCAGCATCGCGTAGAAGGCGGTCGCGGACGCGGTGCCGGGGGCGTGCTTGTGCTGGACGTAGTCGGTCAGCGACAGGTACATCGCGTCGGGACGCTGTCGCCTGAGAAGCTCGAGCCCGGCCGCCAGGACGTACTCGGACAGCTCCGCGCTGTAGACCGACGGGACCGGCATGGGCACCAGGTCGGTGGCGCGCTCGGCTCCTTCGCCACGCTCTACCTGGACGACGCGACCCAGGCCCCCGCGGTCGCGTCGCGACTCGCCGCGACGCCCGGGATCGCCGCGATCTACGACAACGCGACGGCCTGCGCCCGGTTCGAGCTGCCACCCGACCGCGTGGGCGATCTGATCGTCATCGGCGACACGCACACGGTCCTCGGGAAATCCCCGGCGGAGCACGACCTCTCCTTGCTGGAGGAGCCGCTCCGATCGCACGGCGGGGTGGCGGAGCAGACGGTCCCCTTCGTCATCAACCGGCCGCTCGCCGACGCCCACGCGCGGCGCCTCGCGCGCGCCGATGACCTGAGGAACTTCGATCTCTTCGATTACGTCCTGAACGGAGCGACGTAGCGTGTGGCGCCCGGATCGTCGCGCGCCCACGGCGAACGGAGCCGTGCTGGTCGTCCTTCTCCTGCTCGCCGGGTGCGCCACCGTCGTCGGGCTTCGCCACGGGGCGGTGCCGAAGCCGGCGCGCGAGGTGCTCCCGAACGGTGTCGTCTTGATCGTGCAGGAGCACCGGGCGAGCGACGTGGTGGCGCTCCAGCTCTGGATGCGGATGGGCGGCCGGGACGAGGCCGCCAGCGACGGGGGGGCGAGCAACGCGTTCACCTCGTACGACACGACCCACTACGACTTCGTGGTGCCCGCCGCGCACGTACGCGGCGGCATCGAGCTGCTCGCCGATCTGGCGGTGAACGCGAGCTTCCCGCCCGGCGAGATCGACAACGAGAAGAAGGTGGTCTTCGAGGAGATGAACCTCATCGAGGACGATCCCGAGAAATTTCTGCTCCGGCGTCTCTACGAGGTGAGCTACTCGCCCCACCCCTACGGCCGGCCTCTCCTGGGCCAGCGTGAGTTCATCCAGAAGCTGACGCGTGATCAGCTCGCCCGGTTCTACCGCAAGCACTTCGTCCCGAGGAACATGGTGCTGGTCGTGGTGGGCGCCGTGGAGCCGGCCCAGATGCGGCCCCTGGTCGACGCGACCTTCGGCCGCATCGCGGCCGCGCCACCGGCGCCGCGCGAGGCTCCGGCGGCGCCCGCGCTCGACCGGACACGGCGGGCCGACGTCCGGCGGGCCGAGAAGCAGGCGTACCTGGGCCTGGCGTGGCGGACCGCGCCGACCGGCAACGAGGACATCTATGCGGTGGACCTGCTCACGTACATCCTCGGCGACTCCCCGAGCTCGCGCCTGAACCAGACCGTCCGAGAGCAACTGCGTATCGTCGCGACCATCGACGCCGGCTACGGCGCCTTCGAGCAGGCCGGGCTCGTGACCGTGACGGCGCGGCTCGAGCCGGCCGACCTCGAACGGGCCGAGGCGGCGATCCTGGACGTGATCCGGAAGGTGCGCGCTGAGGGCGTGACCGAGGCCGAACGGCAGCGCGCCCTGATCACCGCGGAGTCGAGCTACGCGTTCGATATCGAGACCGCGGAAGGGCTGGCGAAGACCTACGGGCAGGCGGAGACGACGTGGACGCTCGACAACGAGCTCGGGTACCTCTCGCGGCTGCGCGGGATCACCGCCACCCAGATCCAGGCGGTTGCGCGGAAGTACTTCGGCGACGACAACTACGCGCGCGTGAGGTTCGTCCCCGAGGGCGCGTCGCCATGATCCGGTGGGCGCTGGTGGCGCTGGTCGTCGGCATTTTCGGGACACCCGCCGACGGGGTAGCGCAGGCAACGCGCGAGCGCCTCGACAATGGGCTCACCATCCTCGTGCGGGAGAACGCGGTGGCTCCGGTCGTCGCGGTGTCGCTCCTCGTCACGATGGGCACGCGATGGGAGGAGCCCTCCAACGCCGGGATCTCGAACTTCGTGCACGCGGTGATGGTCAGAGGGACCGCCAAGCGCAGCGGGGCCCAGCTGGCCGAGGCGATCGCTGCCCTCGGCGGCAAGATCAGCGCGACGGGGGAAGTGGACTACTCCGAGATCCGCGCCTCGGCGCTGTCGCGCTTCTGGCGCGAGCTACTCGGATTCACGGCCGAGCTCGCGCTCGAACCGAAGCTCGCTCCCGGGGAGGTCGGCGGCGAGCGCGACTGGCTGGTGGGGCGGATCCAGAAGCGCCGCGACAGCGCGCCGGCGCGGGCGTTCGACGAGTTCTTCGCCACCCTGTACGGCGCCCACCCGTACGCGCTCCAGGTGCTCGGCACCCCGCAATCGCTCGGTCGCATCGACCACCTCGCGGTCAGCGGCCACGTCGCCGCCGCGGAGGTGCTCGCGGAAGCGCGGCGCCTGTTCGGTCGCCTGGAACGCGGGGGCTCATTCACCGAGCCCTTGCGGCCCGCGCCGGTGAACCCCGGGACGCGGCGGGCCTTCGAGCAGCCCGCGCAGCAGGCGCAGATCCTGGTCGGCGGGATCGCGCCGTCGCTGGATCATCCCGATCACGCGGCGGTCAAGGTCCTGTCGACCATCCTCGGGGGCGGGATGGCTGGCCGCCTCTTCGTCGAGCTGCGCGACAAGCGGGGTCTCGCCTACACGGCCTCGGCTTACTACGATCCCGTGCGCGAGCCGGGAGCGCTGGTCTTGTACCTGGGCACGACGCCCCAGAACGCGACCAAGGCCGAGGAGGCGCTCCTCCAGGAGGTCGAGCGTGTTCGCACCGAACCGGTCGGCGCCAATGAGCTCTCACGAGCCAAGGGCTACCTCCTCGGTCGTTACGCGATGGACCGCAGGACGAATGAGCGCCTGGCGTGGTATCTCGCCTTCTACGAGGTCGAGGGGGTCGGGCAGGACTATGCGGAGCGTTATCGACGGGCCGTGGAGGCGGTGGCCTCCGCCGACGTCCTTCGCGTCGCCCGGCAGTATCTCGGAACGCTCACGACGGTGGTGCTGCGCCCGCGCTGAGCCCTATTCGCTTCGCTGCGCGCGCGCTTCCTCGGCCGCCTTGATCTCGTCCGCAAACATGGCAGGCGTCAGCGGACAGGGCGGCTTGTTCTCTTCGACGTACTGGCAGTCGGTCTGGTTGCATTGCACGAAGTAGCCTTGGGGCCGCCCGAACCCGCCCGGCCGACGGAGCCGGATCTGGACGGTTTCGGACACGACGCCACACCAGTATTCGCGGGCTCGGCTTCGGCTCACGTCATCTCCTCACTGGGGCACGATCGTCATCATGCTCAGTCGCCACCGTGCTGAACCAACATACGCCAGGAGCCGCGTCGATACAATACGGCCCGCGAAAATTCCCCGGTTCATGACGAACACACGAATTCTGTCGACGCGCACCGGGATTCCGCTATATAGAATAGGACGAGATTCGCGAGCGTATCCACATCGTCCACCAGCACGCTCATTCGGAGGGAGGGCTCCCCGTTCGTCGATTCGTGATCGACCTGCTGCGCGGCACCGCTGCTGTGCTGGCGGTCCTGATCGCGGCGCTGGTGTTCGGCGGGTGCGGCAGCCTTTCGAGCGCGCTCAGGGCGGACTCGGCGCTGCTGGCCGCGGCCGAGCCCCCCGCGTCAGAGGGCGCGCAATCCAAGGCGGATCCCGACGGCGCGAACGAGCCGATGGTCGCCCAGACCCCGCCCGCGCCCGCCGAGAAGGTCGAGCTCGAGGCCGAGGGCGATGAGGCCTACGACCCCTGGGAGAGGTTCAACGAGGCGATGTTCGAGGTGAACCGGAATCTCGACCGGTTCCTCCTGAAGCCGGTCGCGAAAGTGTGGCGCGTCATCCTGCCCGAGCCGTTCGAGATCATGATCGCCAACGGCTTCGACAACATCAACTTCGTCCCACGCGCGGCGAACAGCCTGCTCCAGAAGAAGTGGGGCGGGGCGGGGCGGGAGGTCGGGCGGTTTCTGATCAACAGCACCCTCGGGATCGGTGGCCTCTTCGATGCGGCGAAGTACTGGGGGATCGAGAAGAGCCGGGAGGACTTCGGGCAGACACTCGGCGTCTGGGGCGTGGGACCCGGTCCCTATCTCATCTTGCCCTTCATGGAGCCGATGACCGTCCGCGACGGGATCGGCAAGGGCGTGGACGCCTTGATGAATCCGTTCTCCTACTTCGTGCCGTTCCTCTGGGCCGGGCTCAGTATGAAGCTGGGGGAGCTGATCAACGATCGCGCGCTGAACCTCGAACTGTTCCAAGGGTTGGAGGAGAGCGTCATCGACCTCTACAGCGCAGTCCGACACGGCTACCTCCGGCGCAGAGAGGAGCTGATCAAGCAGTAGCGTGAGGGGGCGTGACATCCTCCTCGGTCTCGCCATCGCACTGGCCGTTGCGGGCGGTCTCGGTGAGAGCGTGTTCACGTCCGGAGGCCCCCCCGCTTCGGCCGACGCCGACGCTCACGACGTGAAGGCGGGCGAGGCCCTCTACCTCCGATATTGCGCCGTCTGCCACGGCGATGCCGGACGTGGCGATGGGTCGTCGGCCGCCGGCTTCGCGACCAAGCCCGCCGACCTGACCGACGGCCGCCTCATGAACGCGCTGCCCGACGAATTCCTCCTCAGCATCATCCTGCGCGGAGGGCCGGCCGAGGGGCTCACTGCCGGGATGCCGCCGTTCGCCGACTTTCTGAGCGAGCACCAGACCCGCCAGCTGATCCGGTACGTACGCGCGGTCGCCTCGCCACCGTTCCGCCCGCAGATGGCGAAGCCGCTCGTGACGCCGCCGAATGCTCCCCGCCAACCGATCCTCTTCAGCCACGTGGTCCACGCGGGATCGTTTCAGATTGCGTGTCAGTACTGTCACGCCGACGCGCGACGCTCCGAGTACGCCGGGCTGCCGTCGGTCGAACGCTGCATGGGGTGCCACAAGATCATCGGCGCTCAAGACAACCCCGAGATCGCCAAGCTTCACGACTACGCGCGGCGCGGTCAGCCGATCCCGTGGATCAGGGTTTTCAAAGTCCCGGAGTTCACCGTGTTCCCCCACAAGCCACACGTGCGCGTCGAGATCGCCTGCCAGACCTGCCACGGCCCCATCGAGCGGATGCGGGTCGTTGGAGCTGACACCGGGCCTAAGCTCGGGGACGACCTCGTCCGTTTCCTGGGTTTTCGGCCCCCGGCGCGAGCCCTCACGATGGGCTGGTGCGTCGACTGCCATCGCGAGCGGAACGCGACCCGCGGCGATCACGCGCCGCTCGATTGCGTTACCTGCCACCACTGACGCCCGCCTTCTCGATCGAGCCGTAGGAACTCGCGCGCCCCCGGGACTGCCCGAAATCTCGGCCTCGCGGAGCCATCGAGTAGGGCCCCGTCTGTAGGGGTTACGGACTCCGGAGTGCACGGCGCCTAGGGCCCGAGGCGGTGGTAAGAAATTGGGCGAACCGGCTCGAAGATCAGCTATTTTAACAAATATGGACAATATCCTGGTCGTCGACGACGAACGGAACATCCGTACGCTCTGTTCGCGGGTTCTAGCCGGGGACCAGATAGAAGTCCACGGGGTCGGCAGCGGCAAGGAAGGGCTCCAGACCGCCGACGAGGTGAGCCCCGATCTGGTGCTCCTCGACCTCCGCCTCCCGGACATGGACGGCATCGAGGTGCTTCGAGCCCTCAAGGCTCGGCACGCCGAGACCGCGGTCATCATCATCACGGGCTTCGGCCAGATCCAGAGCGCCGTGGAGGCGATGAAGGCCGGCGCCACCGACTACCTCGAGAAGCCGTTCGAGCACCTCGACAAGCTCAAGCTGGCGGTTGCGCGGGCGCTGGAAGAGGTCCGAGCCCGCCGGGAGATCCAGCGCCTCCACCGGCTTCAGGAGAAGGAGTATCGCGTCGACCAGCTCATCGGGGACTCCGAGGTCACGCGCCGGCTCCGTGACCTCATCGGCAAGCTGGCGCGTAGTGAGGCGGCGACGATCCTGATCCACGGCGAGAGCGGGACCGGCAAAGAGCTGGTCGCGCGGGGCCTGCACTACGAAAGCGCACGACGAGACTTCCCCTTCATGGAGGTCAACTGCGCGGCGATCACCGAGACCTTGTTCGAGAGCGAGCTGTTCGGCCACGAGAAGGGCGCGTTCACCGACGCCAAGGCCGCCAAGAAAGGACTCATGGAGCTGGCCGACCGCGGCACGCTGTTCCTCGACGAGGTCAGCGAGATGTCGCTCAACAGCCAGGCGAAGTTCCTCAGGGTCCTGCAGGAGCGCGTGCTCAGGCGCGTGGGCGGGACACGCGATATCAAGGTGGACCTCCGGATCATCGCTGCGACCAACCGCCCACTCGAGATGCGCGTCAAGGACGGGCAGTTCCGCGAAGACCTCTTCTACCGGCTCAACGTGATACCGATCCTCATTCCGCCGTTGCGCGAACGCCGCGATGACATCATGCCGCTCGCCCGACACTTTGTCCTGGACGCGAACACGCGCTTCCACAAATCCATCAAAGGATTCACGCCCGAGGCCGAGCGGCTGATGGCCAACTACCAGTGGCCGGGCAACGTGCGGGAGGTACGGAACCTGATCGAGCGCCTTGTCATCCTGGGGAGCTCGGACTCCATCGAGCCGCAGCACCTTCCCGTGCAGTTCGCCGCCCAGGCTCGCCAACCTGTCGTGACAGAGTCGTCGGGCGACGAGCCTCGCACGCTCGCCGAGGTCGAACGCGCGTACATCGGGCAGATCATGCAGCGCGTGGAGTCCAACAAGAGCAAAGCGGCAAAAATCCTCGGTATTTCTCGTCAGACTCTCCGTAAGAAATTGATGGAAGAGTGACCTGCTCGCTCAATCCATCGCCACTGGTCAGTTCGTCGCCATCCCGCGCCGAGGGTTCCGGAACATCCCAAGTAGCTGAAATTAAAGTCTTTCCGGAAAGATTGGCCGGGCCTCCGGGCAACCTTGGAAACTAATCGGCCAATCCAGCCCGTAACCGGAAATCTCGAATCGCGATGTTTTCCGGTTACTTGTCACCTTCCGGACCCTTGGTCCCGGGTTTGCTTTAATAGCACGCGAGATTCGGACCCGAAGGGCCAGGGGAGACCACGATGAGACCGACGTTCAAGAAGCTAGAAGTCAAGGACATCGGCAGCTTCGAGAGACTGGTCGCCGAGAACGTAGAGGGCATCGAGCCGGGCCTGAAGATCGTCGATTCGCGATTGCTGCTCGGCCAGGCCGCGATCGACCTTGTCGGGTTGGACGCCAAGGGCTCGCTGACGCTGATCGCCCTCGACTTCAGCGCCGACGAGGGACTACTCCTCCGGGTGATGGACGCCTACTCATGGTGTCTCGAGTACCCCGACACGCTTCGTCGTCTCTATCCGATGGCGCAGCTCTCGACTTCCAGACCGCCGCGAATCCTCTTCATCGTGGAGAGACTGACCGATTCGTTCCTGCGAAGGATCAAGCAGCTCAGCTTTCTCGAGATCGACTGTCTCGAGTTCCGCCATCTCGAGGTGAACGGCGCGTCGGTCGTCTATTTCGATCACGTTGAACGGCTTCGCAAGCCGGTCGTCGATTCGTCTGTCGAGACTCCGGCGCCCATATCAATTGCCCCGGCCGTGGTGGCCGCGGTCGAGCCTCACTTCGAGCCGGTCAAGCGCCCGGTGACCGAACCCCCAGTGACCCGCGCTGTCGTGGCGGAGCCGACGCGTTTCGAGGCGCCAGTGCCTCACGCTTCGCGCGCTCGGCCGCCCTTCGCTGCGCCGGCCGCGGCTGTCATGCCGACGCCGCCGGCGGTGCCCGAGTATCAGAGCGTGACACTCGCCACCGAATCCCCCGTCACGGTGTCGCCGTCGCTGGTCGCGGCGGTCGCCGAGCCGGCCGTCGACGAGCCTGTTCTGGCCTCGCCCACACTGCAACTGGAGGCGATCGAGGCATCGGCGTCCCTGCCGTCCGTCGATTCGGGGACCAACGGATGCGCGACTGAACCGGTCGCGGCCATCGATCAGCCTTGGGTCGAGCCCGAGGTCAACGCGGCTATCGTCGCGGCGACCCCGGAGGTGGCGGAGCCGGAGGCTCCAGTCGCTGAGGCGGTGCCGGTCGCTGTTCCGGCCGAGCCCGTCACGCCGATCGAGCCCGCGCCGATCTCCGCGGCGCCGGTGCCGAGCCCGCCCGTGTGGGCGAAGCTCCAGGCGCAGCCGGCCAGCAGCCGGCCCTACTTCTTCGCCCAGGCCACGAAGGGCATCGCGCCGGTCGAGGCTCCAGCCGCCACAGTGGCGGCGCCGGCGGAGCAGCCCGCGGCGACCGCGCAGCCGAGCGTCGGCACGACGGCTGTCGCAGTCGACGACCGCCCGGAGCTCGAGTCGCTGAGCTTCCCGAAAGACGGTCTGTCCCGCCAATGGCTCGAGTTCCTCAGCCAGCTCGGGGCGACCAAGTAGAGGGCCGCCGGTGACCGCCAACATCGAAGGCCAGACGCAGGTGACGGACGTGGCTCCAATCGAGCGGCTGCGCGTTCTCCTGGTGGACGACAATGCCTCCGTCCTGCGGTTCCTGGCCTCGGCGTTCTCCGCGAACCACTGCCAGGTGACGAGTGCGTCGACCGCGGAGCAGGCGCTCGAGCAGCTGGGCGACGACCCCTTCCACCTCGTGGTCTCCGACATCAAGATGCCGGGCCTGAGCGGTCTCGACCTGCTCCGCGCGGTCAAAGGCAAGCAGCCGGGGACGCCGGTGGTGCTGATCACGGGAGTGCCCTCGGTGAATTCGGCAGTCTTCGGCCTCCGCCACGGCGCCTACGACTATCTGCCGAAGCCCTTCTCGATCACGGAGGTGAAGGACCTCATTCAGCGCTTGCGGCGGGACCGTGCCAGTGGCAGCGGTACCGTCAACTATCCCGCGGGACTGACCGAGGAGCTGGCCAGGAGACAAGGCGGCGTCGAGGCGATGTCCCGGATCGGTGAGGTCGCGCTGCAAGGGCTCGAGCCGAGCGTCTTCGCCGAGAAGGTGCTCGAGTACACCATGCAGAGTCTCCGTTGCGACGGCGCGCTCATGCTGCTACGGGACCAGGGAGGGCAATTCAACGCGAGCCGGAAAGGCGAGCCCTCGCTGGTCGGCCAGATCCTGGCGCTCCTGCACGCGTCGTTCGGCAACGTCGTCAAGACCGGCGGCCGCGAGACGTTCGTGCTGACGACGCGAGAGCACGGCTTCGAGGGCCTCGCCGCGCTGGTCCCGGGGGTGGGCGACGCGATGGGCATCCTCTGCGTCGGCCGCAGCGCCGACAACGGCGCCTTCCTGCCCGACGAGAAGGCGCTCCTGCTCGGCTATGCCCAGACCACGGCGGTCGCGCTCCAGAAGCTCCTCTTGCGCGAGAACCTCGAACGGAACCTGATCGACACGATCGCGTCGTTCGTCATCGCGCTCGAGTCGAAAGACCCGTACCTCAAGGGCCACTCGGCTCGCGTGTCGCTCTACTCCGGAGAGCTCGCGACGGTCATGGGCGTCCCGCCGGCTGAGGTCCTCCTGATGAGCCGCGCCGGCATGCTGCACGATCTCGGCAAGCTGGTCATCATGGACAACATCCTCAGCAAGCCGCGCCAGCTGACCGAGGAGGAGTTCGAGCTGATCCGCACGCACCCGGTGGTCGGCGACAAGATCTTGAAGCCTCTGCGATTCCTCGCGTGCGAGGCCAAGGCGGTGCGTCACCACCACGAGCGATACGACGGCAAGGGCTACCCGGACGGCCTCAAGGGAGACGACATTCCGCTCATCGCCCGGGTCGTGACGGTGGCCGACGCGTTCGACGCGATGACGTCCGACCGCCCGTACCGGAGCAAACGGCCGCTGGCGATAGCGATGGAGGAAATCGTGCGCGGCGCCGGCACCCAGTTCGACCCCATCGCCGCCGACGCCTTCTCGACCATTGCCCTCCCGCGCCTGGAGCAGATCAGCCGACATCTCGATCTGCGCGACGTGACCGACGCGGACGCTGCTGCCCCGCCGCTGGTGGAGGCCCGTTGACGGAGTCGGCCCGCCCGAGGATCCTCGTCGTCGACGACGCTGGCCCGGTCGTCATCCTGTGCGTCAACGTGCTACAGGCCCTGGGGTATTCGATCAGGGCCGCGAACCGAGGCGAGACGGCCATCGAGCTGTGCCGCAAGGAACCGTTCGATCTCCTCGTCGTCGACTACAAGATGCCGGGGATGAACGGATTCGAGGTGCTCGGGCAGGCCCGCCAGATCCGTCCACGCATGGCCTGCATGCTGATGACCGCGCACGGTACGCCCGACATCATCAACGAGGCGACGCGGCTCGGATTCGACTACATCCTGTTGAAGCCGTTCACGCCGTCGGAGCTCCGCGGGGCGGTCGACAAGGTCCTCGCGAGCAGGGCCTAGGAGAGCGCGGGGTGCCGCTCAATGCGCCCGCGACCGGAACGGCGGGAGTCGTCATGACGTGGAAGGCCGGTGCGATCCATGGGTGGCTCGATCGAGTGCTCTCGGTCGGCTATGGCGTGGTCTACGACCACGTCTACCCACGTTTCAGCCACTACCAGCGCCTCCAGACTGAGGTCCGCGACCTGGTCGAAGCCGGCGTCCCGGCGCGTGTCGAGCGACGGGACGTGCGGGTGCTGGACGTGGGGTGCGGGCCCGGCAACTTCACGTGCGCGCTAGCCGAGGCGGGATTCGCCGTCACGGGGCTCGACCCGGACGCCGCGCTGGTCGGCGCGGCGAAGGGAAAGCGCCGGGCGCGGCACCTGGCCAACCTGGCCTTTCGGCAGGGCGAGCTCACGCGGGGCAGCACGTTCCGCGACGGCGCCTTCGACCAGGTCGTCAGTATCCACTCGCTCTACGCCCACCCGGCGCCGGACCGGCTGCTCCGCGCGGCGCACCGAGTGCTCAAGCCCGGCGGGCACGCGGTGTTCGTGAATCACGCGCGGCAGATCGGGCAGTGGTCGACGCTGCGGGAGATCGGACGGCGCGACGGACTGGGCGCGGCGCTGCACTGTCTTCTGTGGGTGCTGCCCAGCGCGATCTTCGAGGCGGCGCGCGCGCGGGTCGGGTCACACTACTGGGACGAGGCCACGTTTTCGGCCCAGGTGCGACGGGCCGGGTTCGCCGTGCTGGACATGCGAAGAACGTTCCTCGCCGGCGCCAGCCTGCTGGTGTGGGCGAGAAAGAGCGCCGAGATCTAAGTGAGCCGTGACGACGTCGTGCCGTACCCATCTCAGCCTCCCGACGGCGTCACGCCGGCCGCGCCCGCGCAGCGGGCGGGAGATCGTATGCCTTTTCGGGAAGCGCTCGAGCACATGATCGCCGTCACGTACGGCGTCACCTATGACGCCGTGGTGACGCGCTTTCCACCCTATGAGGCGATGCTCGAGGAGATCGTCGCGTTCGTCGCCCGCTCGGTCTCCGACGAGGCCTCACCCCGTGCGACCCGGGTGCTCGATGTCGCGTGCGGGATCGGCAACGTCAGCCTCCGACTCGCGACGGAGGGCTACTCGGTCGTCGGCATCGACGGCGTCAAGCACCTGGTCGAGATCGCGCGCGAGAAGAACAAGCCGCACGGCGCCAACCTGGCGTTCCAGCACCTCGACATCGCGCGTACCGCGATGCCGGGTGCGGGGAACTTCGACGTCCTCGTGAGCATGCACACGCTGTATTGGCATCCCGATCCGGCGGCGCTGCTCGCGGGATGCCGGCGCGCGCTCAAGCCCGGCGGACACGCGATCTGACTCGGGGCGGCCGTCGGAGCCCTGCGATGGCTGCTGCCAACCGTCGCCTTCGAGTTCTTCCGGGAGAGCGAGCACCGCTACCTCAGCGCGGCCGAGTTCCATGAGATGCTGCGCCGTGCCGGGTTCGAGATCATCGAATCCCGCCAGACGTTCCTGTCGGGCCTGAGCCACCTTGCGTGGTGCCGGACGACGTGAGCCGCGCCGTCCGAGCCGTGCCATACGAACAAGCCTCGCCGTCCGAGGCGAGTGTGAAGGATGGCTGGGAAGAACCGGGTCCGTCCCGGATCCTGCGGCGAAGGAGCGTTCCATGAAAAGGCGCGTGAATGCGCTCGTGCTGCTCATCGTATTGTCGGTGCTCGGGCCAGCGCTCGCGACGGGCGAGGCCGGTGGCCATCGCTCTCCGAGCAATGACGTGGTGCTCTATGAGCTGAACGAGCAGGCGCAGTTCACCGTCGACAAAGGGCGCCTGCATCGCGTGGCGATGTCGGGGCTCGAGGGAAAGGCCAGGCTCGGGACGCCGCTCTGTACCGAGGACCTGATGGACCAGGCGGAGAAAGTCTTCAAGGCGCGCCAGCGGACGGTAAAGGACGCGGGCCGCTGCACCGTCGTGGCCTTCGGGAACAGCGACCTTGACCTGGGCGACCGTGACCTCGGCATTGTGCAGGGCACGATCGACGGGACGCTCTACGTCGTCGTCAACAGCGAGCTGACCAACCTCACCGATGCTCCCGAGCTGGTGGTCATGACCGGCAGCTTCACCGGCACGGTCGTGGTGACGGATGCGGCGATCATCACGATCACGGGCGGCACGCTGACCGGCACCGGCTCGCCGACATTCTGCCCCGGAGGCTGCAAGTTCACGGGAAAGTTCAGGCAGCCGTTCACGGTCCATCATGTCGCGGTCTACAAGAAGGACAGTGGTCAGCTCGTGCCGGTGCTGCCGGACGAGCGGGCGCTGGGGGACCCCACCGTGCGCCTTGAGATCACCTTCGTCGACGACTAACGCAGGGGGGGGAATGATCGCCGTGGAAGAGGCGCCGTCAGTATCGTCGAGCCGGGGGGAGGGAAACGCGCGCCGGCGGGGCGTGGTCTCGCAGGGGCTGCGCGTCTACCTGCGGGCGCTCTCGCCGGACGACCTCGAGTATCTCTCCGCGTGGGCGGAAGACCCGTTCATCGAGCGCATGGTCGGGAGCGAGTTCCTGAACTCCTACAAGCACGTGTACGACAAGGACCCCTCGTTCTACGAGGCGTGCCTGATGGATTCGACGCAGATCGTCCTCGTGATCGAGGCCAGCACCGAGTGGGCCAGGCCCCTCGGGCTGGCGCGGCTGTTCAATATCCACCTCCAGGAGGGCTACGCCTTCCTCGAGGTCATGCTGACCGACTCGAAGGCGATCCGCCGCGGATTTGGGGTGGAGGCGGGTAAGCTCATCTCGTACTATGGGGTGGACGTGCTGGGACTCCGGCGCATCGAGGCGAAAGTGTACGAGTACAACCGTCTGAGCGCCAACTCGCTGAGGCGCAATGGCTTCCGGCAGGAAGGCATTCTCCGGCAGGCGGGATACCAGGACGGTCAGTGCTGGGACATGCTCGTCTTCGGCATTCTGAAGCACGAGATCGAGCAGCAGCGCCGGAAGGACCAGGTCTATCTCCCTCTCGATGGTGTCGAGGGGGACACGCGTGACACTACATAATTTCCTCCCGCTCCTCGCGCTGATCCTCAACGTCGCGCTCGCCGGGATCACCCTGTTCCGCAATCCCGGGAGCCGGTTGAACCGGCTGTTCACCTATTTCGTGGGTGGCATGGCCGTCTGGAACTTCGGCGTCTTCATGCTGCGCAGGTCGCCGGACGAGACGACCGCGGTCTTCTGGGAGATCGTCATCCACACCGGGGTCATCGCGCTCCCGGCCTTCTACTATCACTTCGTCCTGATCTTCCTCGAGAGCACGACGCGTCACCGGACCTCCCTGGTCGTCGTCTACGCGCTCGCGCTCGTCTTCAGCATCATCAACCTGAGCGGCTCGTCGTTCTTCATGAGCGGCGTGAAGTCGACGTACTGGGGATGGGCGCCGGCGACCGGTCTCCTGTACATGCCATTCTTCGTGTACTTCAACTTTTTCCTCATCTATGGGCTCGCACACCTGATCCGGATCTACAAGGACGTCGACTCCAGCTTCCGACGGAATCGCGCGACCCTCATCCTGCTGGGCACCGGGGTGAGCCTGGTCGGCGGGTTCATCGACTTCGCGCGGTTCATCCTCGCCCGGTTCGTGCCGGCGGCCGACCTCGTGTATCCGATGGGCATCCCCGCGAACATGGTGTTCGCGCTCATGCTCGGGACGTCGATCGTCCGCTACCGCCTCTTCGACGTGAACGTGGTGGTGAAGAAGGGCGCGATCTATCTCTTGGTGTGGGGCGTGCTCACCTCCACGCTGGTCATGGCCGAGCAGTACGCCGACTGGGACCAGCTGAATCCGCTCTGGGTCATCCTGCCGCTGGGATTCGTGATGACCATGCTCGTGAGCCCGCTCGGGCAACGGCTGGAGGAACGGATCGAGCGTGTCATGTTCAGTCGTCGGCGCGGGTGCTACGAGACGCTGCTGGACCTCAGCCAGCGGATGGGCTCGATCCTCGAGTTCGGGCGGCTGATGGAAACGCTCGTCCACGGGCTCGTCCGCGGGGTGCCGCTCACCCACTGCGTCCTGATGATCTACGACGCCCAGCGCGGCGCGTTCGTCGCCTACCGCGAGGACGCCACCGTCGGCGAGGGCGCCGGGGCCGTGTCGATCCCCGTCGACAGCCGGCTCGTGCAGTGGCTGAACCAGACGGGTCGGGTGCTGGTGAAGGAAGAGGTCAAGCTGAATCCCCAGATCACGGCGTACTTCGAGACGGCCGAGGGCGAGCTCGACGCGATCAAGGCGACGCTGATCGTGCCGCTGAAGATCGAAGGCAAGCTGACCGGGATTCTCCTCGTCGGCGAGAAGCTTTCCGGCGACATCTTCGACGATCAGGAGCTGGAGGTGCTCGCCGTCCTCGCCAACCAGGTCGCCATCTCGCTGGAGAACGCGCGGCTCTACGAGGAGCTCTCCGAGTCCAACGCGCAGCTCCTGCAGGCGAGTCGGCTCAAGTCCCAGTTCCTGGCGAGCATGTCGCACGAGCTCCGGACGCCGCTCAACTCGATCATCGGCTTCTCGAAGGTGCTGCTGAACCGCTTCGACGGCGAGCTGACCGAGCGCCAGGAGACCTACATCCGCTCGGTGCATAACAGCGGCGCCCATCTCTTGCAGCTCATCAACGGCATCCTCGACTTCTCCCGGATCGAGGCCGGCAAGCTCGAGATGATCGCCGAGGAGCTCGACCTGCACGAGCTGATCGACGAGTGTATCGAGTCGTCGGTGCCGCTCGCCCGCGGCAAGCAGATGAAGCTCGAGACGAACGTGCCGCTCGAGCTGCCGCCGTTGTCGGGCGATCGCACGAAGGTGAAGCAGATCCTGCTCAATCTGCTGTCCAACGCGATCAAATTCACGGTCCAGGGACGGGTGCTCGTCAGCGTCGTGGCCGAGCCGGACGCGCTCCGGGTGAGCGTCGCCGACACGGGCATCGGCATCCGCGAGGACGACCTCGCGCGCCTGTTCGAGCCGTTCCAGCAGCTCGACAACCCGGTCGCCCGCAGCGCCGGCGGCACCGGGCTCGGCCTCGCGATCAGCAAGAAGTTCGTCGAGCTGCACGGTGGCCGCATCTGGGCGGAGAGCCGTGAGAACCAGGGCTCCACGTTCCATTTCACGCTCCCGCTGACCTGAGGAGAAGTCGCCGCATGCCGGTACGTCCGCTCGATCAGAAAACCAAGATCCTCTACATCGAGGACAACCGCGAGAACCGGTTGCTCGTGCGCGCGGTTCTGGAGGCGGCGGGCTACATGATTGTCGACGCCGAGGACGGCCTGGCCGGGATCGAAGCGGCGATCCGCGAGGAGCCCTCCCTCATCCTGCTCGACATCAACCTGCCGGGCGTCGACGGCTACGAGCTCGTCGCGATCCTGAAATCGTTCCCGAACCTGGCCTCGACGCCGGTGGTCGCCCTGACCGCTTACGCGATGCAGGGCGACCGG
This sequence comes from Candidatus Rokuibacteriota bacterium, assembly GCA_003221635.1. Taxonomy (GTDB): domain Bacteria; phylum Methylomirabilota; class Methylomirabilia; order Rokubacteriales; family CSP1-6; genus AR31. Next base: position 15,878 of record QHSR01000124.1, read on the forward strand.
CAGCGGACGCTGGTGGCCGGCTGCGACGGCTATATCCAGAAGCCGATCGACGTCGACGCCTTCCCCCGCCAGGTCGCCGAGTTCCTGGGCGGCAAGCGCGAGCGGGTCGAAAGCCGCGACGAAGGCGTGTACCTGCGCGAGCTGAACCAGCGGCTCGTCTACCGTCTGCTCAACCAGGTCGAGGAGCTGAAACGGCTGAACCAGCACTTCGTGCGCCGCGCCTCGCAGCTCGAGGACCTGCACCATTCCATGCAGGACATCACCTCCGAGCTCGGGGTCGCCAGGATGCTCGAGAAGCTTCTGGGCGGGCTCTCGCAAGCGATCGGCACCACCAGCCTGAGCGTCGAGCTCAGCGAGCCGCCGGGCATCCACGTCGCCGTGCGCCGAGGTTCCGCCGAGCAGCCGCGGAGCGTGCTGACGGGCTCCGGCGTCGGGCCGGCCGAGGACTGGGCCGAGGTCGAGTGGAAGCTGCCCCTCACTGTCCGGGGGCGCCCGCTCGGCGTCATGATCGCTCGACACGTCCTGCCGCCCGGGGCCAAGGCCGACGAGGAGCAGCTGCTCAAGATCGTCGCCGATCAGGTGGCGATCGCCGTCGAGAACGCGCGCCTCTACGAAGGGGTGATGCGCCGTGCCGCCGAGCAGGAAAGCCTCGTCGAATCCGGCCGCCTGCTCACCGGCACGCTCCAGGTCTCCGGGGTGCTGCATCGGCTCAGCGAGCTCGTGCGCAGCCGGTTCGGCGCCGACGTGGCGCGCATCCTCATCAGCGACGACGACGTGCCCGGCGTCTTCCGGCTCCGCGCTCAGGCCGGGACGACCCGGACGGCGAAGGATACCGCGCAGCATGGCGAGGACAACGAGGGCGTCATCGGGTGGATCGCCACGCACCGCACGCCGCTGGCCTACAGCGACGTCCTGACCGAGCCCGGCGTCAAGCGACGGGAGTGGCTCGCGAGCGAAGGATTCGTGTCGTTTCTCGGCCTGCCGCTCTTCCTCGAGAGCGAGCTCGTCGGGATCCTGACCATCCTCTACCGTGCGCGTCACGCGTTCACGCCCGAGGAGCTGGCCCTGGGGGAGGCGCTCGCGACCTCGGCGTCGGTGGCGATCCGCAACGCGCGCCTGTACGAGCAGACGCAGGAACGCCTGCGTCAGACGGAGACCCTCCTCGCCGTGAGCCAGGACGCGAGCTCAACGCTCGAGCTGACCGAGATTTTGCGCAGGACGACGCGGGCGATGGTGCGCTCGCTCGGCGCCGACACCGGGGGGGCCTGGCTCTTGACCGAGGACGGGAGCCGCTTCGTGCCGATCGTCGGGTACCACGTGCCCCGGGAGCTCTTGGGGGCGCTCGAGAGCGCGACGCTAAAATCGATGGATCCCCGTGTGAGCGACTGGCGGCGGGTCGAGGGACCGGTGTATGCCAGTCACAGCCAGGAGGACACGCGGTTCACTCACCCGTTCGCCCGACTGCTGCCGCACAAGTCGATCCTCATCCAGCCGATGCGGTGGAAGGGCGTGAGCATCGGAGGCTTTGCGATCGCGTGGCTCAAGGAGCACCATCGCTTCACCCCGGACGAGCTGCGGCTGGCCGAGGGCATCGCGCTGCAGGCCGCGGTGGCGAGCGAGAATTCACGGTTGTACGAAGGCGAGAAGCAAAAGCTGGTCGAGCTCAAGCGGACGCAGGCGCAGCTGATCCAGTCCACGAAGCTCGCGGCGATCGGCGAGCTGGCGGCGAATATCGCCCACGAGATCAACAATCCCCTGACGAGCGTGCTCGGCTTCGCCTCGTACCTCGCCGAGCAGGTCGCGCCGGGCCAGCCGATGCGCGAGGAGCTCGACCTCATCCAGGAAGAGGCGGGGCGCGCCCGCGACATCGTGCGGGACCTCCTGCACTTCAGCCGGCAGCGCGAGTTCATCCCGCAGATCACCGATCTCAACACGGTGCTCGAGCAGACGCTGTCCATGGTGCGCCGGCAGGGCGCCCTGGACGCGATCTCGCTCCGGGAGGAATACGCGCCGGGGCTGGCTCCCGTGGAGATCGACGTGCCCCGCATCAAGCAGGTGTTCCTGAACCTCATCAACAACGCGGTCTACGTCATGAAGGACCGCGGCGGGTCGCTCACCATCCGGTCCCAGGCCAGCGGGGCCATGGTGCAGGTGGAGGTGACGGATACCGGCACGGGGATTGCGCCGGAGCACCTGGACCGCATCTTCGAGCCGTTCTTCACGACCAAGCCCGAGGTCAGCGGGACCGGTCTCGGACTGTCCGTGAGCCTGGGTATCGTGGAGAGCCACGGCGGAACGATCGGCGTCCAGAGCGAGCTCGGGGTCGGCTCCACCTTCACGGTGAGGCTCCCTGCCAAGCCCGGCGCTACGGTTGAGGACGACCCGGACGCCTGATCTCGGGCCTGTAGGTGCCCGCTTCGCCGCGCTTCGACCGGTAAGCTCCTAGAATCAAATCGATCGCTCGTCCCCCTCGCTCGGTAAGTACCCGACACGTATGGGGCTGGTGAGTTCTGGCCCTATTTCCGGAGAATTCGCAAAGAAATCACCCACTTAGAATCTAACCTTCCACAAATCCACCGAATTAGCTCAATGGAATTCGCAACTTAGGATGGCACGGGCTTGGTCCCCGGCTTGCACCTACTGGCGTCCAGATGGAGTCGAAGACCTAGCGGAACGAGGCACGAGGAGAGAGATCATGACAACGACTGTGAGTTGGAGAAACGCTGGAACGTGGGGCCTGCTGGGGCTGATGTTTCTGCTGTTCGCCCTGGTGGTCGAGCCCGCGCCCGCCCTGGCGGGGAAGAACAAAACCACAACGGAGTCGCAGTGGGATCTGTCGCAGATTTGGGTCGATACGAATGCGCTGGCGGATGTGGTTCTCTACGAAGTCACCGAGGACATGTACCTCAGAGACGCCGACGGCAACTTCGTGACGAGTCCTGTCCCGGGTGGCCGGCGGACCGCGGTCGCTCAGCTTTCCGGCTGGGCGAAGCTCGGAAGCCCGCTCCGGGAGCCGACGACCTGAGCCTCGCCACCGGCAAGGGTACGCTCAGTGGGGCGTTCTCGGTGGTGGTCCAGGGCGACAACCTGGTGGACGCGGGTGAGTTCGTCATCATGACCGGGACATTCTTCGGCGACGCCGACCTCTCGCCGGCCTTCGCGGGCGTGGCGCCGCTGGGGTACATCAAGAACGGCGTCGTTGCG
>QHSR01000125.1 GCA_003221635.1 Candidatus Rokuibacteriota bacterium
TGCTCCACGAGCAAGATCGTGCGCCTCTCACGCTTGAACTCCGCGATGATGCGAAAGATCTCGCGCACGAGCAGGGGCGCCAGACCGAGCGACGGCTCGTCGAGCATCAGGAGTTTCGGCCGGGCCATGAGGGCCCGCCCGATGGCCAGCATCTGCTGCTCGCCACCGCTGAGCGTCGCCCCGAATTGCTTGCGGCGCTCGCGTAAGACGGGAAACTTGTCGAAGACCATCTCCATGTCGTGTCGAATCTCGGCCTTGTCAGAGCGCCCGTACGCGCCCATTTCGAGGTTCTCCTGCACGGTCATGCGGGTCAGGATTCCCCGGCCCTCCTGCACCTGCAAGATCCCGAGCCGCACGATCTTGTCCTCGGCCATGCCACGCAGGCTTCGCCCCTCGAAAATCACGTCGCCGCGGCTCGGCGTCAGGATGCCGGAGATGGTCCGCAACAGGGTCGATTTGCCCGCGCCATTGCCGCCGATGAGCGCAACCACCTCGCCCTCCTTGACCTCCAGGCTCGCGCCACGCAAGGCCGCGATGGCCCCATAGCCGACGTGTAGATCGCTCACGTGCAGCATCGGCGCTAGTCTTCCGTGCCGAGGTAGGCTTCAATGACGCGCGGGTCTTTCTGCACGATCTGCGGCGGCCCCTCGGCGATCTTCACTCCGAAGTTCAGGACCGTCACGAGGTCCGAAATCTTCATGACCACGGACATGTCGTGCTCGATCAATAGAATTGTCTTGCCCAGGGCTCGGATCCTCTTGATGACCTCGTCGATCTCCTCGGTCTCGCGCGGATTCATCCCCGACGTCGGCTCATCGAGAAGCAACAGATCGGGATCCGTGGACAAGGCCCGCGCGATCTCCAGGCGGCGTTGCTCGCCGAAAGGAATCGTCGCGGCGACGGCATCGCGTCGGTGGCTCAGGCCGATGAACTCGAGGATCTCATCGGCGCGCGCGCGGATTGCACGCTCCTCCGGCAAGGGCCGGAGCCGAAAGAACATCCGCAGCAAGCCGGCGCGCGTGCGGCAATGGCGGCCAACCATGACGTTCTCGAGCACGGTCATCTGGGAGAACAGCCGGATGTTCTGGAACGTGCGGCTCATCCCGAGCATCACCCTCTCGTGGGATTTCAAGCGCTCGAGCGGGCGCCCCTTGAACAGGATCGAGCCTTCGTCGTGCGTGTGGAGCCCTGTCACGCAGTTGAACAACGTGGTCTTCCCGGCGCCGTTGGGCCCGATGATCGCGTGAATGGTGCCGGGCTCGATATGCACGTCCACCCGGCTCACCGCCACCAGGCTGCCGAATCGCTTGGTCACCCCTGTCGCCGCGAGGATTGTCATGTCTGATATCTCGAGAGCAGGGGCGCACCGTCGTGCGCCCCTGTCATCGGGTTCGGGCGTCGGGTTTACCGCACCTTCAACGCTGCCGCCTTCCCCGCGCCGACGGGGACGAACTTGCCGTTCTGGACCTGGATCAGCGTTCCCTTCTTGACCGCATCGCCGGCGTGCTTGCCGTCGACGATGTCGACGATGGTGATCTTGCCGTCCGCGCTCGTGAGAGCGGGGAAATCCTTGATGGTCGCCAGCGCATCGCGCACTTTCTTGCGATCCGCCTCGAGCGTCTTTGGCGTGTTGGTGACGTTGGCCTGCCTGATGGCTTGCGCCAGCATCTTCATGGCGTCGTAACAGTTCGCCGCCGGCCAGTGGGGCGTTTCATTGGGGACCTTGGCCAGCAAGCGCCTCACGTAGCTCTGGTTCATCTCCGTCGTGGCGTCTTTGTCGTACGTCGCATTGTGGACAGCCCCTTCCGACGCGAGACCGGCGTTCTCGACGATGCGCGCATTTCCCATCCCGACGCCGCCGACCCACAACACCCGGAGGTCTTGCTTCTGCGCTTCCTTCATCATGTTGGCCGTTTCCACCCAGGTGCCGCCGACGGCGATCATGTCGGGGTTCTTGGCCTTGATCTTGGTGATGTGGGCGCTGAAGTCCGTGTCCCCGGTGAGGTAGTCCACCTCCTGCACCACCTCGATCCCGAACTGCTTGAGTCGCGGACGGAACGTGTCATGCCCCAGGCTCTTCGAGTAGGCGTCCTTGACGTCGGTGAGGATGGCCGCCTTCTTCGCCCAGGGATAGTGCTCCTTGACCCAACTGAGCGTTTGCGGGACCAGGACGTTCTCGTCGACCGTGTTGCGAAACGCCCACGAGTACGGCGCAGACACGCCAGGTTTGGTCGAGGTCGGTGAGAAACAGAGGATTTTCGAGCGCTCACAAATTGGAAATACGGCTTCGGCTTCCGCGCTCCACTGCGGGCCGTGCGCGGCGAGGACCTGGTCCTTGTCGATCAGACCTCGAGCCAGCTGAATGGCCAGGGCGTTGTCGCCCTCGGTGTCCTTCGTGATCATCCTGAGCTTCCGGCCGCCGATCCCCCCGGCGGTATTGATCTCTTCCACCGCGACTTCGGTGGCGGCCCGGCTCTGGACGCCGTAGCTGGCCCCCTTCTTGGTCAGCGGCACCATGAATCCGACGACGATCTCATCGCCGAACGCGTGGGCCAGAGCCGGCAACGCCAGCGCGACGAGAACACAACTGACGAGTGCGCAACTGAGGAGGACGAGCGATGTCTTCATCGAGTCTCCTCTCTCCGTGAGAGAACCTCTAGCGAACGGAGCGCCACGGAGTCATGTCCTGGTCACCACCTCCTTCCGTGCACTGTGCCTCCGCGGTGGCTCACCCCGGGGTGAGCGGGCTGGCACGAAGCCACCGGCGAATGCGGAGCGTATCTCGCCCCAGAATGCCTTGCGGTCGAAAGATCATCACCAGGATGACGATGCTGCCCCAGACCTCCCAGCGCCAGTCCGCCAGGAACTGGAGCGCGGTGGAGAGGTACGTGATGACGAACGCGCCGAGCAGGGGACCGTACAACACGTCCATACCGCCGAGCACCATGTACATCGCGATGTCGACGCTGCGCTTGAAGTCGAAGTTGTCGTACTGGATGAACACGGCATGGTGGGCGTACAGGCCGCCGCCGACGCCAGCCACGAACGCGCCCGCGGCGAAGGCCGTGAGCTTCGCGCGCGTGACGTCGATGCCCATGGCTTCGGCCGCAGTCTCGTCCAGCTTGACCGCGTCAAAGGCTCGGCCCATCCGTGACCGGCCCAGGCGCACCAGAAACAGCACGAGGAGCGCCAGGAAGCCGTACACGTACCACAGATTGGTATAGGGAAAGATGCCCCGGATCCCTTCGGCGGCGCCCGTCGGCTTGAAATTGAGGAAGAAGACCTCGACCACCTGGGCAAAGGCAAAGGTCACGAGCGCCAGGAGCAAGCCGCGCAAGCGCAATACCGGGACACCGACGAGGAAGCCAACGAGGCCGCTTCCCAGCCCCGCGACGAGGAGGGCGATCGGGAACGAGACGCCGGCGTAGAGCGTCAGCACCACGGCGATGTGCGCGCCGATGGACATGAAGCCCGCCTGGCCGAAGGACAGCTGCCCGACCGTCATGGGCAGGAACATGCTGAGCCCCATGATCATGTTGATTCCGATCGTGATCAGATCTGCCTCGCCGAGCGTGAATACGCCGGTGACGACGCTCAGGAGCGAATCGATCACCGCTTGCATGGGCGCACCTCCCTACCGGCCCGCTTCAATCTGCAGGCGACTCCCGAACAGCCCCGTCGGTCTGTAGAGGAGGATCAGGATGAGAATGCCGAAGGCGAAGCCGTCCTTCCACGCTGGGACCAGGTACGCGACGCTCATGGTCTCGATCATGCCGAGGATGAGCGCGGCCACCATGGCTCCGACGATGTTCCCGGATCCGCCGAAGAGCATGATCGTGAGGCCCTTGAGCCCCAGGGCCCCTCCCATCAGCGGCGTGATGTTGTAGGCGAGGCCGATCAACACGCCGGCCGCGCCCGCCAGGGCCGAGGCGATGCCGAAGGTCCAGATCGTGATCCAGTGGACGTTCACGCCGAGCAGGCGGGCGGTCTGCGTATTTTCCGCACAGGCGCGCATCGCCCGGCCCATCGCGGTCTTCTCGACGAAGAAGTAGAGCCCCACCATCAGCACGAGCGACGTGGCGATGATGAACATCTGCACGTACGTGATCCGGAAGGCCCCGAGATGCAGATCGTACTTCTGGAGCTCGTCGAACATCGCGACCGGAAAGCTGCGCTGCTCGGAACCGAAGAGCTTCACCGCGGCCTCTTGCAGCACGAAGGCCACGGCGATGGTCGTGATGAGCGGCGTGATGTGGAGCTGCCGGCGCCCGAGCGGGCGAAAGGCGACGAGCTCGACGACGATGCCGACGACCCCAGCGCCGATCATCGCCACGATGAGGACCAGCCACAGCGGCAGGACCCCCACCTGCGACATGGCGATGAGCACGAGGGTGAGTCCGATGTACGAGCCGATCATCGCGACTTCCCCGTGCGCGAGGTGCAAGAGATTGAGCACCCCGAAGATCAGCGTGTAGCCGATGGCGACGAGGGCGTAGCCTCCTCCCAGCATCAGCCCATTGATGACCTGTTGGATGAACGTCGTGAGGGCGGCCATCGTCTACCTCCCCACTCGCTTGCTCAGCACGTCGATCTTCTCCTGCAGCGCTTCCAGGTTGGCATCGTGCTGGAGCGCCTGGCGATAGGCCGCGAGCGCCTCGTCCGTGTGCCCCAGCGCCTCGTGGCTGGCCGCGAGATTGACGTAGGCAACGGCGTATCCGGGCGCCTGCGCGATCGCCTGGCGGTAGGCGCTGAGGGCCTGACGGTAGCGCTGTTGCTGATGGTACACAAGGCCGAGGTAGTTGTAGGCCTCCGGATTCGTGGGGCGGAGCGCGATGGCCCGACGATACTCGACTTCGGCGCTGGCGTAGGTGCCCAGGGAGGTGTAGGCGAGACCGAGAAAGAGATGAGCGGCGTCATGGCCCGGTTGCAACGTGATGGCCCGCCGCAAGGCCATCACCGCCGCGTCGGCTTCGTCGTTGCGCAGGTACCGCAGCCCGAGCTGGTAATAACCCGTCCCGCTGTCGGGATCGACCGTCAAGAGGCCGGCGCCGGCCAGGGCCAGCGCGACGGGCTTGCCCAGCTCGAGCGCGCGCTTGATCGAGAGCTTCTCGCGGTTGTTACGCGCCGGCGCGTTCGTCGGGTCGAGTGCCAGGCCCCGATCGTACGCGCGAAGGGCTTCAGCGTCGCGTTCCTCCGCCTCGTAGTAGCGAGCCAGGGTGAAAAACTCCTGTGGTGAATCCGGAGCGAGCGCCGTCACCTTCTCGAAACACTCGATCGCGCGGTCGAAGCGCCCGTCGCTGGCGTATAGCTCGCCCAGTCGTTCTTGCACCGCGGGGTCGTTGGGATGCTCTTTGGCGCGCCGCAGGCGCTCGACGAGATCGATACTCTGTCCGACGACGCCGGCCAGGTCAGCCCGCAGATCTTTCGCTTTCTGATAAGCCGCAATCGAGGCGTCGAAATTCTCCTGCGCGGCGTAGCTGACGCCCAGGTGAATGTAGGCGGCCGCCTGGTGCGCATCGATCGCGAGCACCTGCCGAAAGCGTCGAATCGCCTCGTCGTAGTCCTGCTCGTGCCAGGCGATGTAGCCGAGCTTGCTCAGGCTCTTGACGTCGTCCGAGCGGCGTTCCAGCGCCGAGAGCGCGTGGCGTTTGTGAACCGCGGCAATGCCGAGCGCGAACTTGATCCCGTCGTCTTGCGGGTCCAGCTTGAGGGCTTTGCGATACTCGCGGGTGCCGTTCTGCAGTTGACGGCGCCAGTTGGCCAGATAGCCGCGCACGATGTAGCGTGAGATGCGCCGCTGCACAGCCATGCGCCCTCGGATGCCCTGCTGCTCTGCAGGAGAGATGTCCGCAAACGCCAAGAGCGGCGTGACGTCATCCGCAAAGTACGCAAGCTCGGCGAGGTTCTCCTCGACCGGGTCGCGCCAGGAGAGACCGTAGAACTCCACGTACGGTTGGTCATAGGTGTTGAGGCGTGTATTCCCCGCCGCGTACCGACGCACGGTGTCCGTCCGCATGGCGAAGCTCTCGAGGAACTGCCACGGGGTGGCCACGTGGACTTCGGCAAGGTCACGCTGAATGGCCGGGGTGCGAAAGTGGGCTTCGAGCCGCGCGACGTCGATCTGCAGAGGCTCGAGCGCGCCGAGGAGCAACGTGTAGCCCTTGAAACGCTTCAGCCACATGGCGGCGTGTGGGTAGACGTCCTGAAATGTGCGCGCGATCATCTTCAGGCTTGCGTTGTCGACCTGGTGATAGGGCAGCCACTGGACGAAGACCCCCCCCGGCTTCAGGACGCGTCGGCTCAGCTCGTAGAACTCCCGCGTGTACAGGTTGCCGTTGCCCGCGTGCTTGGGGTCGAGGGTATCGACCGACAGCACGTCGTACGTCTCGGGGGTGACCAGGAGGTAGTTGCGCCCGTCGTCGATGATGACCCGCACGCGCGGGTCTGTCAGGACGTCGTGATTGACCTCGGGAAAGAAGCGTGCGGCGCGGATCACGCCGGGCACGAACTCGACGATGTCGAGCCGTTGCAGCGCCGCATAGCGACTCAGCGACCAGGCCGTCCCGCCCGCGCCGAAGCCGATCACCAAAACCCGTCGCGGCGCCGGGTGCAGCAGCATCGGCAGATGAGCGAGCATTTTCTGCACTTCGGGATAGTCGTTTACCAGCGTCACGTCCGGATTCGGGCTGCCGGTTCCCGCGACCGACCAGCCGTTGATGCTCAACAGCCTGCGGTCGTAGACGTCGGTGGTGACTTTCACGACGCCGGCGACGTCCTCCTCGTAGTGCTGAACCTCCTTCTCCGGCTCGCCCGCGATATCGCTGAAGCGAAGCGTCGGCGTGGCGCCCATCACCGCGATGACGCAGCTCAGCGCGGCCGCATAGAGCGCCCCTTGGCGGAGAAGCGAGGTGGAACTGGACGCTAGCAGAACACCTCCCGTTCCCATGCTGAGCAGGGCCGTGAGCGCCAGGCTGTGATGGATTCCCAGGAGTGGGATGGCCACGAAACCGCTGACCCAGGCGCCCACGATTGCGCCGAGCGTATTGCACGCATAGGCGCTGCCGACGCCACGGCCAACCAGCTGTGGGCCGTGCGTCACGATCTTGCTGACCAACGGAAAGGTCGCGCCCATACAGAGCGTCGGGGGAAGGATCACGACGAACGTCTTCAGAAAGGTGAGCCCGAGCGGAGCCCCCCAGTAAGCGTTACTGAATCCTTCCCACCACGCGTCGAGGCCGTAGAACAGCCGGCCGAGGATCGCGATGGTCAGAATGCCATAGATGCCGATCCCCACCTGTAACGCGCCGAGCAGCGCCAGCACGTTCCCGGAGCGGTCGGCGATGCGTGCAACCAGCACGCTCCCGAGGGCGAGCCCGCACAGGAAGGTCGTCAACATCGCGCTGAAGGCATACGTCGAGTTCCCGACGAAAAAGGTCAGCGCGCGGGTCCAGATCACTTCATAGGACAGCGCGGCACACCCGGCCAGGGCGAACGACCACAGGACGCGGCGTACGGTCCTGTCGTCGTAGAGAGCGACCGCGGGCGCCGCATCTCTTGGCGAGCTCGAGGGCGCCTCCCGATCGTTAGGCGCCTCGATCCACCGCTGTCCGACCCACACCACGAGGGCAATCGCGAAATTCAACGCTGCCCCGGTCCACACGGTCCGGGACAAGCCGAGGGAACCAATCAACACGTAGCCGGCCATGAAACAGCCGAGCACGGCGCCGCCGGTGTTGAGCGCATAGAGGGCGCCGACATTCCATCCCAGCGTGGCAGAGCTCTGCACCACGTATCGGCTCAGCACCGGCAAGGTCGCGCCCATCAAAACCGTGGGCACGCAGAGAAGACAGAACGCGAGGAGAAAGCGCGCGAGGCTGAAGAGCCAGAACGAGGAAGACAGCGATTGGTGCAACCAGACGTAGAGGGGCGTCAGGCTCTGGAGGACCACCGGGAACAGGAGGGCGCTCAGACCTATCCCAGCCTCGAGACTCGCGTACACGGCGAGAACACGCCGCCGGCGATCGATAGACCTCCCGATCCAGAAACTGCCCATCGCGAGTCCGGCCATGAACGACGCGAGGACCGTGCTCACGGCAAGGACCGTATCGCCAAACAACAGATGGAGCATGCGAGCCCACGCCACTTCGTAGAGCAAACCGCTCGTGCCGGACAGGAAACAGAGGGCCAGGACGATGGAACGCCAGATCCGGACGAGGAAAGCGGACGCGAAAATCGCTATGGCTCCACCAAGTGACTGCTTCGCGAGGGCACGTTACCGCCGCGTGAGCACCCAGCGCACGCGCCGCGCCCTGAGCCGGATCGGCCAACTATAGCCGAAGTCGAGGCGGGACGATCAACCCGGTAGCCGAGGCCGGACTATTCATGAATGCATCCGTCGAAAGGCCGAATGGCTTGGGTCAGAGAGATCAGGCCGCATCACCTGCTCCCTGGTTCGCGGCCCTGCGGCAGCGTTCGCCGCTGATAGCGCTCGGCTCGCTCGGGCCGCGCTGTCCGCGCTCATGAGCAGAGCGGTCCTGGAGTGCAGAACGACGAGGGCGATCAGGTGCCGGCCGACATCTTGGAACCCAAGAGTGGAACCACAAGGGGGTCAGTGTCGGCGAAGTACTGGAGCCGGCGGCGGGACTTGAACCCGCGACCTGCTGATTACGAATCAGCTGCTCTGCCACTGAGCTACACCGGCGCCGGATGATCACGCTAGCACAACTCCCCCTCGCGGGCGAGCGGGGCGCGGTGCTCGGGGAGTGATAGAATGCCGGGGCATGAAATTCCTCTGCCTCGACTGCGACG
>QHSR01000126.1 GCA_003221635.1 Candidatus Rokuibacteriota bacterium
AGAATGGAAAATACTTCCGCAGTGCTCAGCTCGTGCGGCAGGACCCGGTGCGTGGGATTGTAGCAATGGACGCATCGGAGATTGCACCCGTAGGTCAGCTCGAACGTCGCTCCTTCGGGCACCCGAGCCCGATCAGCTCGGGCAGCCACCGAGTCGAAAAATTGTTCTGCCTGAAGATGCTTCACGACGGCACCAACGAGCCGCCGAGGCTTCGACCGGCCAAGTACTCGACGACGTCCGGATTCTTCACGAAGGCGAGCCCATAGCAATCGACGCGCTCGACGAGCTCGACCAGAAACTCGAGCGTGCGGTCCATCGCATCGCGGTCCCAATGAGGGAGAAAGCTCTGCTGCAGAACAAACTGACTCGCCTCGCGCGCACTCATCCGGTGTAAGACATGGGCGTCCCGTCCGTGAGTGATACAACACAGCGCCGTGAGGGATCCGGACGAATTTATCGGCTGCCGGCCGGTTCCCGGCCAGGGCGTGCCGAACACCGTGAACTCACCAGCGACGTTCCTGATGATGACGCGCTCGTCGCACAGCGCGCAGGCGCGGGTCGCGGCGAAGAAATCGGTGAGGGTCGATTTGCCCGCTCCCGAAGGACCGGTAAACACCCAGCCACCCCGCTCTGTCAGGACGCCGGCAGCATGCAGGAGGATACCGCCTTCTCTGGCAAGCCTGGTGACGAGACAGATTTCGGCGAGTGGATTGAGCACGTCTACCGGAGCCCAGCCGAGCTGCCGCCTCTGCCGGGCCGATCGCCCACGGAGCCACACCGCACCACGGGAGAAATCTCTCGAGAGCTTTGTGCGGCTTCGGAGGGAGAGGGTCTTGGGATCGACGCACTCGAGCACATAGCCATCGCTGGCTTCATAGAGCTTCCACAACCCGTGACAAGAATCAAAAAGGAGAGCGTCGAGAGAGATCTCTGGCAGCTGCCGCACAACGTTGATCGTCAGATCGATGTCGGGCGGCGCTTCGGACGGCGCTAAGAAAGGCTCGAATGGCTCGAGCGGCCAATGCCGGGCGGGATAGTCTTCGGGTTCCTCCAGCCGAAGGCCGTAGCCACCGATCCGGAGATCGATTTTCATCGATCGGCAGGCGCTCTACGACGCACGCTACGAGCTACGGGCCCCGCTGTCGCCGGCGCCGGTGGCCTGCTTGCAAGTCCCCGGCTTACACGACCCTCCTGTATTGCCCTGCTTCGTGCTGGACACGCCCACACTGCACGCGCTGAGGATGGCCTGTTCATGGTTGAGCTCGACCCGAAAGAGCTGCGGCGGGACATACGGTTTTTTTTCGCTCATGAGCAAGCGTCTCCTCTACGACCCCGGTGGGCCGGCCTGCGTCGCTCCCTGGACTCTGAGTGGATGAGTGAAGCTCTGGTTGACGATCCGTTCCGCACGCGTAAGCGCGACGGCGCAATCATACGGGACGGGAGATTCCGCGTCGCCTAATTCCCGGCGGGCGTCCGTCGGCGTCTTGTCGCAAAACGCGTAGATCGCGCACGTTCTGCACGGCGAGTCGGTCGTGTAGCGCCGCGCGCGGACGTCCGCGAACACCTTGGCGATGGCATCCGTCAGTGAATAGTCCCGCAGAGAGACACGATGCTCGTACTGCATCGTGCAGGTGCCGAGTGCTCCCCATGCGCTGATGTGGATGGTGTTGGTCGCACAGCCACAACGGTACAGGCGCTCGGGTGTGGAGGAAGCGGTCCAGCGGGACGTTTCTTGGCACGGCTCATCATCCTGGCTCACATGAAGCTCTCGACGTTCCAGCCGTCGGATCTCTTCCGGCGCAAGTCGATACTCGAGCGAAGAAAGGTCGCCGTTCAGCCGCGGAGATAGTGAGGTGGTGAATCCGAAAGGCTGGCCGAATGACTCGACGAATCGTCGGATCTCGGGCACTTCTTCCTTGTTCCAGTTCATGGCCTTGGTCTTGAAGCAGAAGGGAAGGCCGCTGTGTCGTAGGAGCTCCATACCTTTCAGGAACTGCCTGAAAGAGCCGGGGACCTGTGTGAAGCGGTCGAAGGCTTCTTCGTTGACCGAGTGACAGGAGATGTCGATCGAGAATGGGGGGGAGTGCTTGAGCCGGTCGATGATGGCCCGCGTGAAGACGGTGCCGTTGGTGTAGAGCATGAGGAGAAGGCCCTTATGATAGGCGTAGTCGTAGATCTCGAAGAAGTCGGGTCTGGTGAAAACTTCTCCGCCGGTCAGATTCACATAGACGATCTCCAGAGCGGCCATCTCGTCAAGGATCCGCTTGATCTCATCGAGGGACAGCTCCTTGAGGAGGAAATCTCGACGGTTGTAGGGATCGGTATAACAGTGGAGGCAATGGAGATTGCAGCGATACGTGATCTCCAATTGCGCCTTGATCACCCGATTGCGCTGCCCGTAGCGCTCGTGGAGCCTGCGGCTGAAGTCTTTGTACTCGACGGTCGGGAGTGGTCTGGATTCAGGCATGGTTGGCGCGCGGGCGAGCGAGCGACATCGGAGTTTCGATCTTCCAAGCGCAGGGGAAGCTCGGCAGGGCGTGGTAGAAGCCCTCCTCGAAGGTTCCCGTCCGGAGGTCGTAGCTCATCTGGCGGTTGCCAGAGCACAACTGGAGGCCACCGTAGGCGTCGATGTGAAAGCGGCGCTTGCCACTCTCGCACGGCTTGGGGTCCTGCGATTGCTGCCGGCATGCCTCGGCCCACAGGTCCGGATCGTCCTGCATGAGGCGCAGCCGCGCGGACTCTGAAAGGGCCAGCCGCTGCGGCGCGCTGCTCCCGTCGAGGGTGGGGCGTAAGTCTTCGCCGAGCCTGTACTGGACCGACCCCAGGCCGTTCGCAAATCGTTTGATGGCTAGAATTTCGTCGTGATTGACGGTCATGGCAGTGGTTTTCAGCACCACGGCCAAACTGCGGTCCACGAGCAGGTCGATCGCCCGCATGCAGCGCTGAAACGACCCCCGTCGTTCGGTGATCTCCTCAAAGGTGTGCTCCGTCAGACCGTGCAGGCTGATCTCGATACGATGCGGAGGAAGCGCGGCCAGCCGGTCCGCGACTGTTTCAGTGATCAACGTGCCATTCGTGAAAAGGGTGGTAAGAAAGCCATTCTCTTTAGCGCGCTCGTAGATGTCGAAGAAATCGGGTCGCGCTAAAGGCTCGCCGCCGGTCAGGACAAGGTCCAGGCATCCGGCGGCCGCCAGCTCATCCATGATGCGAAGAATTTCGCTCGTCGACAGTTCGTTCCGGATCAGGTCAGGCCGGTTGAAGCAATCCGTGTAGCACATCACGCAGCGCAGGTTGCAGCGGCACGTGATCTCCCATTGACAGGCGAGGGGGAAGCGCTCAGGAAGGGCGGCCAGCTCTTTGTGCTCAATCATTACGACAGGGGGACGCTTCTGCGATCGCCTTGATGCTGAGGAGGTCCTCGACCAGTGCGTCGAAGTCCTTCTCGATCTGTTCGGACGTTACATCGAATTGCTCGGAGAAGTCCGCGATGACTTCTCGAGCCGAGCGTTTGCCGTCGATCCGACGCCACAATGCCGCTCCGGTTTCGTTGAGGACATACAGGCTGGCAACCTCGTTCAATCGCCGCCGGATGGGCACCAGAATGAATTCGCCCGCGACTTCGCGAGAGACATAGTCCGGACTTCTCGCATAGATCTTATCCGTCCAAGGCATCGCGCGTATCGCTATTGGGAGCGAGATAAACCATCTTCTCGTTCCTCTCGGGCTGTTGGTCGGGCCACCTGACGTTCGACCCACAGATTCTGAAGAGATGGTAGCACATTGGAGTGAGCCCTTGTCGCCCCGCTAGCCATTCGAAGCACTCCCGGCGCATCGGGCCTGTAGAAGGAGACGCGTGAGGCGGCCCAGGTCCCATTCCAGGCCCAGGCCCCTATAGCGCAATCGCATATAGAGCTTCTCGCAGCGCCACGCTGAGTCTCGAAAGACTAGGACGCTCCATCCCACATCTGTCCCCCTCCATCTCCCGACTAGGAGGTGGGGGCGCGTCGAGCGAGGCAAGATTGGGAACGCGTTGTCCGTCTGAAGCTGCAGCCACTCGTAGCGCAGGGCACCTTGAGCGAGGCCAAGATAGTAAGAGAGTCCAGGCGCGACGAGGGGTCGCAAGAGGACGCGGTATGTCTTGAGAGCCTGAAGGCATCTGAGCCACCGGAGCACTCGCGGTAGCAACGCGCTCTCAAAGGTGGCCTTGACTCCAGCCAAGAGCTTTCGCTTCCGGATCTCCACTACTTTGCCGAGCAATTGATGGGGCGCAATCAACTCGCCGCGCCCAGAGCTTGTCGCGTCGCCGCGGGCGAGCAACGCGCCCTCGGACATCCCCACGAGGCGGTGGCAGACGAGTTCTCTCCCGACGTGGAAGAGGATGAGGTCCCCGGGCTGAAGCGCCACGATCGGCGCGGGGGCCACCGCAATCTCGTCGCCAGGCCGTAGTGTCGGGACCATCGAACGGCTCGCGATTCGCAGCCGCGTGGTGGCTGAAGCCAGCACGAGGTCGCGGATCTCTGGTTGATCGATGAGTGCGAGGGTTTCGACCGCTATCGCCTTGCTACCCAGGGTGGTCACGGAGTGGATCCATGGCGTCGTCGGGTTCCCTCCACGAGCGCGAACAGGACCCGAAATGTGGCCGTCGGCACCGAGAACTTCCCCCATTTGGTCCCGGCCGTGCTCGATCTGTTTCTTCAGAAAATCGTCATCGAGGCTCAGACCAACAATTGCTAGGTTGTTCCTAAATGCCAAGTGAATGGCTAGACCGAAAGCCAGCGTCGCATTTCCACATTGAAGCTGACGATCGGATTTGCAAGTTGCCCGAGCTTCGCGAATTCGGGTCGGTATCAAGTCGCCACTCTTCCATCCCTCCTTCGCCGGCCGCAAAAGGTCAACGCACAACTCTGTATACAGTCGCTTGCGCAGGTACCCCCGAAACTTACGGGTCCGGGCGTGGCCGAGGCGCTCGAGGCACTCCTCCAGCCTGTTTTGGTAGCGGTCGGCCCGATCAGTGCCGGGTTTCAGTCCTGCGTACTTTTCCAGTTCTCTCGTTAGCTCATAATCTCGCTGTGCATCGTGACCGCGAGATTTATTTCGACGCTGCGCAGGGTTGGGCGAAGAATGGTGCCGAAGCGGGGACTCGAACCCCGACACCCTTGCGGGCACTAGACCCTGAATCTAGCGCGTCTGCCAATTCCGCCACTTCGGCCCGAAAAGCGTGGCCATAATACCGTTCAGCCATGCCAAGTCAAGCCAGAGAGGCTTCCAGCGATCGCCCGGTCGCGACCAACCGTCGCGCCCGGCACGAGTACGAGATTCTCGAGACGGTCGAGGCCGGCCTGGTGCTCAGGGGCACCGAGGTCAAGTCTCTCCGGGCCGGCCTGGTGAACTTCAAGGACAGCTACGCCTCCGTCCGCAATGGGGAGGGTTGGCTTCTGGGCTGCCACATCAGCCCGTACAGCCACGGCACCGACGCCAACCACGTGCCCGAGCGGGATCGAAAGCTCCTCCTTCATAAGCGCGAGATCTCGCGCTTATCCGGAAAGATCAGCGAACGAGGCTTGACGCTGGTGCCCCTGCGGCTCTATTTCAAGGACGGTCGGGCCAAGGTCGAGCTCGGGCTGGCGCGCGGCAGGAAGCTCCACGACAAGCGGTCCGCCCTGCGCGAGCGGGAGGTGCGGCGCGAGATGGACAAGACCGCGCGGGCCGCTCGACGCGGCGCGTGGTAGTGCGTGCTATACTTGTGAAAAATTTAGTGGTTAAGGGGGCGACAGGTTTCGACGGGGATCAGTGAGGTCCAGGCTGCGTCTCGAGGTTTCTCTCCCCTCGTTAATAAGAGAGAACGGTATAGCTGCCAACACACAGCTAGCTCTGGCGGCCTAACACCCGTCAGCGCCCGCCGGACCGAGTCATCAGGGTTCGGGAACGGGCGTCATACTCTGGTGGCTGGCTCCGAACCTGGCCTCAGGGGAGGGGCGAGACTATTGAGGCTGGCTTCGCGGTGATCCGGCCGATCGGAGTGCCGCGCGGCGAGAAGCAGTAACGTAGATCGGCTATCGACGTAGACGCCTGCGGCTGAGGGTTTCCGGACGTGGGTTCGATTCCCACCGCCTCCACCAAATCTCAACGCGTATCGTCTTTGATCGCGAACGAGCCGGCTGCGGTGCTGTTCGACTTCGGGGGCACGCTGGACGCCGACGGCCTCCCTTGGAAGGAACGGATGTTTCGCCTGTTCCTCGAAGAGGGGGCCGCCGTGGCCCGCGAGCGCTTCGACCCCTCGTTCTCCGCGGCCGACGATGCGCTGGTCGGCATCATCCCGGCGACGTCCTCGTTTCAGGAGACGGTTGCGCGGCTCGTCGGCGGCGTCGCAGCTCTCCTCGAGCTTTCCGACCGCTCGATCGCCGACCGGGTGGCACGTCGCTTCCTGGGCAATGCGCTGAGGACCATCGCCGAGAACGTTCCGCTCCTGAGCGAACTGGCCCGCCGCTATCGCCTCGGGATCGTCTCCAACTTCTACGGAAACCTGACTCGAGTGTGCGACGATGCCGGCATTCGTTCCTTCTTCGACGTCCTTGTCGATTCGGCCGAAGTTGGTTGGACCAAGCCAGACCCGCGGATCTTCCAGCGTGCGCTCGGGACCCTCGGGGTCTCTGCATCGGCGGCCACCTTCATCGGCGACTCGCTGCCGCGCGACATGGCGGGCGCGCGCGCGGTCGGCATGCGCCACATCTGGCTCGCCGGCGCTGAGCCGTCCGCAGACGGCCCGTGCTGCCGCGGTGACCGTCAGATTCGCTCGCTCCGCGAGCTGGAGGCGATTCTCCTGTGAAAGAGCGCCTCACGGGCGGCATCATCGCGGCGGGTGAGGGGAGTCGGCTTCGTCGGGCCGGGTTCGCGATGCCGAAGCCGATGGTCCCGATCGCCGGCGTGCCGCTGATCGAGTCGGTGATCCGCAACTTCCGCGCCGCGGGCATCGCACCGCTCGCCGTCATCGTGAACGAGCAAGAGCGGGCGTGCGTGGACTGGGTCAAAGCGCGCTTTCCCGACCTCGACGTCGAGTTCATCGTCAAGACGACGCGCTCGTCGCTCGAGAGCTTCGGCGAAGTGATCGCGCGTCATCCCGGCGGCCGGATCCTGGTCTCGACCGTGGATGCCTGGTGCGTCGAGGCGGACTTCGTTCGCTTCGTCGAGGCGGCGGTGCGGCGACCGGCCGCGGCGACCGTGCTCGCAGTCACGCCGCTGGTCGCCGACGAAAACCCGTTGCGGGTGTCCATGGATACCGACGGCCGCGTGACGGACGTGGGAGGCGACGCGGGAGACCTGGTCACGGCCGGGATATATCTGGTGCCCGAGCGCGTACGCACGCTCAGAGCGCCGGCCGGGCTCGGGCGGCTCCGTGAGTTTCTGACCTGGCTCGCCCGCGCGGGAGAGCCGGTGTACGGCGAGGTCGTCGAGCGGGTCGTCGACGTGGACCGGGCCGACGACGTCGCGCTTGCCGAGACGCTGGCGTTGGCGGGGCGGGTATCATACTCAGGTTGAGGAGGATCGAGTGAGCCACGCGTGCTGGGGTATCTTTCGTGAATCGACCCATTCGCCGGGCCGCGAGTCCGACGACACCGAAATCTTGGGGTTGACCGGCAAGCACCTGGAGGCCAAGGGCTTCCAGGTCAAGCTCCGGACCGCGGACGAGGTCAACGAGATCGACGACGATCGGCCGCGCTTCGTGTTCCTCATGTGCGAACGCGTCGACGTGCTCAGCCGGCTGCGGGCCCTCGAGGTGAGCGGCGTGCCTCACGTGAACAGCCCGCGCGCGGTCCACAACACCTACCGCGACCGGATGATCGCGGTGCTGGAGGAGGCGAACGTGCCGTTCATCCGGAGCTTGCTCGTCTCGACCGCCGAGCGGCCCGCGCCAGGCCCGCTGCCCGTCTGGGTGAAGCGTGGAGACGTTCACAACACCCAGGAAGAGAGTGCTCTGCAGGGGCTCGCGGAGCGCAGAATTCCGCGCGCCGTCATCCAGCCGCACGTCAGCGGCGACCTGGTCAAGTTCTACGGGATCGGGGCCGGCGGCGGGCCGCATCGCGAGCCGCCATGGTTTCGCTGGTTCTATCACAAAGATCAGCACCTGGCGGGACACGCGCTGGATCCGAGGCGGCTCGCGCGGCTCGTGCGCAAGGCGGCCGCAGCCCTCGGCCTCGAGGTGTACGGCGGTGACGCGATTGCGACGGCGACGGGCGAGCTGGTGCTGCTGGACGTGAACGCCTGGCCGAGCTTCGCGCTTTACCGCGATGAGGCCTCGGCCGCCATCGCGTCCTACCTGGCCCTTCGCTTCTCGGGAGGAAGGCGTTGACAGAGCGTCGTGAAGTCGGTCCGCGCTCGCAGAAGATCGTCGCCCAGGAACGGCGCCACCTCGCTCCGGGCGCCCAGGGCTTCTCCCTCTACGCCGGCCTCGCGATGGCCCGCGGCGTCGACTGCACGCTGATCGACGAGGACGGCCACGAGTACATCGACTTCATCGCCGGCATCGCCGTGGGTAGCGTCGGCCACTGCCATCCTCACTACGTCGAGGCGCTGAAGCGCCAGGTCGAGCGGCTCACCTTCGGCAGCTTCACGACGGAGACGCGCGCGAAGTTTCTCGACCTGGTGGCGTCCGTCACCCCGGAGGGGCTGACGCGTATCCAGATGTTCTCGGGTGGCGCGGAGGCGGTCGAGGCCGCGCTGCGGCTCGCGCACGCGGCGACCGGCAAGTCCGAGGTGCTCGGGTTCTGGGGTGGCTTTCACGGCAAGACGGCCGGCGTGCTGCCGCTGCTCGGGAGCGAGTTCAAGCACCACCTCGGGCCGTTCGTGCCGGGCCGCTATTCCTCGCCCTACGCCGATTGCTACCGGTGTCCGTTCAAGCTCCGGTATCCGGACTGCGGCATCGCGTGCGCGGAGTTCGTGCGCGACGTCATCCGCTACCAGACCGCCGGCGAGATCGGCGCGATCATCGTCGAGCCCATGCAGGGCACCGCGGGGAACGTCATTCCCCCCGAAGGGTTCCTGCGCGCGGTCCAGGCGATCGCGCGGGAGCATGGCGCGCTGCTGATCGTCGACGAGATGATCACCGGGTTCGGCCGCACCGGCGCCATGTGGGGTTGCGACCACGACGGCGTCGTGCCGGACATCATGACGGTCGGCAAGGGGATGGGTGGCGGCTTCCCGCTCGCGGGCGTGATCTCGACCGAAAAGACCACGGCGTCCAAGCCCTGGTCCAATCCGAGCGCGAGCTCGTCCAGCTACGGGGGCAACCCGCTCGCGTCCGCAGCCGGCCTCGCCTCGCTCGAGATCATCCTGAAGCAGGATCTGGTCAAGAACGCCGAGCGCGTGGGCAAGGTGATGCTCGGCCGGCTCGAGGAGCTCAAGGAGAAGTATCAGTGCGTGGGCGAGGTCCGCGGCCGGGGCCTGATGCTCGGCATCGAGCTGGTGCGCGATCGCACGACGAAAGAACCGCTCGCGAAGACGGTGACGCAGGCGCTCTACCAGGAATGTCTCCGGCGGGGGCTCGTCTCGATGACCTACTCGCCGTCGGTTCGCATCAACCCGCCGCTGACCATCCGCGAGGACATGGCCCTCGCGGGGCTCGCGATCCTCGACGACGCGCTGGAGACGGTCGTGCGAGAGCACGGACTCCGCTAGGATGCTGCGCGGCGCGCTCATCGGTCTGGGCAACGTCGCCCTTCACGGCCACCTGGCCGGCTGGCGCCGCCGGCGTGACGTCGAGATCGTGGGCGGGACCGACTCGAGGCCCGAGCAGCGGGCTGTCCTCGTGGCCCATGCCCCGGGCACTCGCTGGTACGGGACGACGACCGAGCTCCTGGCCGAGGCGTCCTTGGATTTCGTCGACATCTGTACGCCGCCGGCGAGCCACGCGCCGCTGATCCGGAGCGCGCTGGAGCGCGGGCTGCACGTGCTGTGCGAGAAGCCACTGGTGGGCGCTCTCGACGATCTGGCCCCCCTGGCGCGCCTCGCGGCCAAGACCGGGCGCGTGCTCTACACCGTCCACAACTGGCACCACGCGCCGATCGTGCGGCGGACGACCGAGCTGGTCTGTGAGGGTCGGATCGGCCGGGTCAACCAGGTGGTCTGGCACACCCTGCGCACGCGCCCCGCAGCGGTCGGCGACGGGCACAACGGCAACTGGCGGGTCGATCCCGCCGTCGCCGGGGGCGGCGTCCTCACCGATCACGGCTGGCACGTGTTCTACGTCGTTCAGCGGTGGATCGGCGCGCCGCCCGTGTCAGTGAGCGCCACGCTGGAACGACGGCGGCACCTCGCGTGGAGCGTGGAAGACACGGCCAGCGTGCGCGTGACCTTCGCGGAGGCGACCGCCGAGATCTTGTTGACCTGGGCGTCCGACGTCAGACGGAACTGGGCCGAGGTCAGCGGGACGGCGGGGGTGCTCGAGCTGCAGGACGACACGCTGGTGTTGAAGGGCGACGGCGTCAGCGCCGACCTGGCCTGGGCATGCCCGCCGGCCATGTCCGACGGCTCGCATCACCCGGACTGGTTCGACGCGGTGGTGAGCGAGTTCCTTGCGGAGGCGATCGGCACGGCGCCGCGTGGAGCGAACCTCGCCGAGGCCTCGCTGTGCGTCGCGCTCGAGCACTGCGCACGCGAGTCGAGCCGTCGGGGCGGTCGCGAGGTCGCGCTCTCCGAGGTCCTGACCTGACGACCGCGGTCGCCGTCGCCGTCCGATCAGCGGACAGCCTGCTCCTCGTCGTCCCGCCCGAGCCCGGCGCGGGCGCCCGAGTCCCGCCCGACACCGTGGTGGCGGGGCTCCCGCTGCTGCGGCGGATCGTGCTCGCCGGCATGCGGGCCGGGTTCTCGCGCGTGCTCGTGCAAAGCGATCCCGTGGGCATCGGCCGCCTCCTCGGCGGCACGGCGGCGACCGCGCTGAGCAACGACGACGTTGGGCCGGCGCCCGATTCGCGGCGCCGGATCGTGATTCTTTCGGCGAACGTCGTCCCCCAGCCGAGCTGGCTGCGGGCGCTGCGCGAATCGGAGATCGAGGCCGAGCGGCTCTACGCCGACACGTCGTTGACGGCGGTCATCGATACCGCCGACCCGGCGGCGGTGCTCGCTGTGGCGGCGCGCTGCCGTGGGGCCGGGGAGCTCGTGGAGGGGTTGCGCGCGCGGTTCGACTGGACCGATCTCAAGCCCGATGACGCCGGGCGGTTCCCGCTCGCCGCGCCGTCCGACAGAAGACCCGCCGAAGCGTGGCTTTTGCGCAGCCTGATCAAGCAGCGCGAGGGGTTCATGTCGCGCCACTTCGAGCGGAAGATCTCGCTGGCGCTGACGCGCCGGCTGGCCGTCACGCGCGTCACTCCCAATGCCATGACGCTCGTGAGCCTCGCGATCGGTCTCCTCGGCGCGCCGTTTTTCCTGTCGTCGTCGCCCGCGTATCAGCTCGCCGGGGCGCTGCTGTTCTTGACGCATTCGATCCTCGACGGCTGCGACGGCGAGCTCGCGCGGCTGAAGTTCATGGAGTCACCGCACGGCGCCATCCTCGACTTCTGGGGCGACAATCTCGTGCACGTCGCGGTGTTCGCGTGCATGGCGGTCGGCTTGAGCTTCGTCCACGCGATGGCCTGGCCACTGGCACTCGGTGCGCTCACGATCGTCGCTACGCTCGGCGCCGCCGCCCGCGCATCGCGCCAGATCATGCGGGACACCCCGGTGGGCGGGGACGCGAGCTGGACGGCTCGCCTCGCGGAGGCGTTTGCCAGTCGTGACTTCATCTATCTGGTGGTCGTGCTGTCGGCCTTCGGAAAGGCCCACTGGTTTCTGATCCTCGCGTCCGTCGGCACGCCGATCTTCTTTCTCCTGCTCCTGTGGATCGGCGCGCGGCAGCGCGCCTGAGGCTCCGTGGCCGGATTCGTCGACGTGCTGCTCCGGGGGCTCGCCCTGTGCGGTCAGGCGATCGCCATCGGGGGTGTGGTCTTCGCCGCGCTGCTGCTGCGGCCGGCGGTCCGCCAGGACGCGGCGGTGCGCCCGCGCCTGGTGAAGAGCCTCGCGCTGACGGCGGGAGGCGCTCTCGTCGTCGCCGGCGCGCAGACGCTGGCGCAAGCCGTCCAGCTCTCCGTCCTCGCTGACGCGGCCGGGGGTCGGCCTCTCGCGGAGATCGCGGGCACGAGCTACTTCCGGGCGAGCCTCGCCCGGATCGTCGCGTGCGCCGGGCTGGTCGCCGGATGCGTGGCCCTGGTGAGGCGTCCGGACCGGCGGCGGTGGTGGCTCGCGCTCGGCGGCTTCACGCTGGTCCTCGGCGCCGGCAGCGCGTGGACGAGTCACGCGGCCGGCCGCCTCGGGCCCCGGGGCGCCCTCCTCGTGCTGGACGCGCTGCACCAGCTGGCGGCGGGAGTGTGGATCGGTGGGTTACCCCACCTCATGATCAGCGGCGCGCCGCGCGCCGCGGCGGCGTCCGCAGCGCTGCTCAAGGGGTTCTCGACGGTGTCGGCAGTCGCTGTCGCGACGCTGGTCACGGCGGGGGGCGGACTCACGCTGTCCTACGTGGACAGCCCGCGCGCGCTCCTCGGCACCTCCTACGGCGTCATGGTCCTGGCGAAAATCGCGGTCCTCGGCGGCCTACTGTTCCTCGGCGCGGCGAACTTCTTCGCCGTGCGCCGGCTCCCGGAGGGGTCGGACGTCTCCCACGCGCGATTGCGGCGCTTCGTCGAGGTCGAGTTCGGCCTCGGCCTGACGGTGCTGTTCGTCGCCGCCTCGCTGACCTCGCTGCCGCCGGCGCGAGACGTCGTCGCCGAGCGGGCGTCTCTCGCCGAGGTCGCCGTGCGGTTCACGCCCCGGTGGCCCGCGCTGACGTCACCGAGGATCGCGGACATGCCGGTCGACGACCGCAACGCCCCGCGCACGGCCGCCGACCGCGCGTGGTCGGAGTTCAATCATCACGTGGCCGGCTTCTTCGTGCTCGGCATGGGATGCCTGGCCGTCCTCAACGCGACCGGCTGCGCGCCCTGGGCGCGGCACTGGCCGCTCATGTTCCTGGGCCTGGCGGGCTTCCTGCTCATCCGCATCGATCCCGGCGCCTGGCCGCTCGGGCCTCTCGGCTTCTGGGAAAGCATGCAGTACGCCGAAGTCCTCCAGCACCGCATGTTCGTCCTCTTGGTCGTCGCGTTCGGCCTCTTCGAGTGGTCGCTCCGCACGGATCGGCTTCGCGTTCCTTGGGCCGCGCTGATCTTTCCCCTTCTTTGCGCCGTCGGCGGCGGGCTTCTGCTCACGCACTCGCACGCGGGGCTCAACCTGAAGGAGGAGTTCCTGATCGAGGTCACGCATGTTCCCCTGGGCGTGCTGGCCATGGTCGCTGGATGGGGCCGGTGGCTCGAGCTGCGCCTGCCGTCCCCGGCCCGCCAGCTCCCGGGTCGCATCTGGCCTTGGGCGTTCACGCTGGTGGGCGTCGTCCTTGTGTTCTATCGGGAAAGCTGAGTTGAAGTACCTTCGGTTCGCCCTCCTCGTGCTCGGCGTGGCGCTGCTCGCCGCGCTGGTCGTCCAGAACGATCCCGCGGCGGTCCTCGGCTCGATCGTGGATCTCTCCTGGCGGCTGGTGATCGTGCTCTGCTTTCCGGTCGTGCTCGTGATGCTGTTCGATACGCTCGGCTGGCGCTCCGCCTTCCTGCGCGAGGGCGTTCCCTTCCGGGCTCTGGTCGCGTCGCGCCTCGCGGGCGAGGCCTTCAACCTGACGACGCCGGCCGCTCTCGGAGGCGAGGCGGTCAAGGCCTGGCTCCTGCGGGGGCACGTCCCGCTCGACGCGAGCCTCGCCTCGGTCATCGTCGCCAAGACGACGATCACGATCGCCCAGGGGCTCTTTCTCCTCGTGGGCATCGTGGTGGCGTGGCGCTCGGTCCTGAATGGCTCCCTCCTCCTCTACAGCATGCTGTGGCTCCTGGCCGTCGAGGCTGTCGCGCTCGGCCTGTTCGTTCTGGTGCAGACACGGGGCATGTTCGGGTGGGCAGGCGGGCTGCTCGACCGGCTCGGCGTCCACGCCCCGCGGGGGCGCTCGACGCTCGGCCGCGTCGACGACGCCCTCGGACAGTTCTACCGAACGGCGCCGCTACGGCTGGTGCTCTCGATCGTCTTCCACTTCGTCGCATGGCTCCTCGGGTCGCTGGAGACGTGGCTCATCCTGAAGTTCCTCGGCAGTGAGGTGTCGCTCGCCACCGCCACCGTGATCGAGGCGTTCGGTACAGCCATCAAGGTCGCGACTTTCCTGATCCCGGCCAGCCTCGGCGCGCTCGAGGGGGGCTTCCTGGCCACGTTCCTGGCGCTGGGGCTCTCGCCCACGACGGCGATCTCCTTCAGTCTTGTGAGACGCGTCCGCGAAGTCGTCTGGATCGCGATCGGCCTCGTCCTGTTCGCGGTGATGCGGCCCCGCGCCGTGGCCGCTTCCTAGGTGAATCAGCCCCTTCCCAGAGGAGCGCGGCGCTGCTTCCCTGATGTTAAACGGCCGGGTGCGCCCCTTCCGTTGTTAGAATTGGCCTCGCCATGAGCGCCAGAGGTCTCGCCGGCGCGCTGACCGTGCTCCTGCTCTCGGCGACGAGCTGGGGCGGGGCGGGTCTGCCCACGATCACCCACGACGGGCGCCCTTACGTGGAGCTCGCCAGGGTGGCGGCTTCGCTGCAAACGAGGCTCGACGCGACCCCCGCGAGCACGCGAGCCCATCTGCGTACCCGTGACACGGTTGTCACCCTCACGCGGAACTGGGCCCAGGTGCTGATCAACGGCAAGCCCATGGTTCTGGATGCCCCGGTGCGGGTCAAGCGGGGAGTGTGGCTCGTGCCCCAGTCCTTCGTCGGGCGAGTCGGCCCGACGCTCGTGGCCGGCGCGCCCGCGGGCGCAGCCCCCTCGCGTGTCGGCGCGCCCGTCGAGGTCTCCCTGGAGGACCTCCGGGTCCGCTCGTATCCGTCGTTCACCCGCGTCGTCGTCGAGACGTCCGCGTCGATCGCCCACCGCGTCGAGTCGAGCGGACCCAAGGAGGCGCGCGTCCGGCTGATCGGCCTCGGGAGCGGCGCGCAGGTGGAGGAGGTCCGCGACGGTTTCATCGCCGAGGTCCGGCTGGAGCGTGCAGGGCCTGACGGGCTCGTTCGGGTGGTCTTCGAGGGCGCCGCCGGAACGATGCGTGCCAGCACGCTGACCGATCCGCCGCGGCTCGTGCTCGACGTGGCCCGGCCGGTCGAGCCCGCCGCGCGTGAGGGCCGGGAGCAGCTCGGGCCCCTCAAGATGATCGTGCTCGATGCCGGCCACGGCGGTCACGACTCGGGCGCCCTGGGGCCGACCGGGCTGATGGAAAAGGACGTCGTGCTGGACGTCACGCGCCGGGTGACGAAGCTCGTGGAGGAACGGCTCGGCGTCAAGGTGCGCCTCACCCGGGACGCCGACCATTTTGTCACCCTGCGTGACCGCACCAGCTTCGCCAACCGCGAGCGCGCGGATCTGTTCGTGTCGATCCACGCCAACGCGCACCGCGAATCGGCGACGGATGGGGTCGAGACGTATTTCCTTTCGTCCGAGGCGACGGACAGCGCCGCCCGCCAGGTCGCGGCCCTCGAGAACGGTGTCGTCCAGCTCGAGCAGTCGGCGGGCCGGCCCTCCGGGCAGGTGGACATCGTGAAGGCGATCCTCTGGGACCTCGCCCAGTCGGAGTTCCACATGGAGTCCTCGCGGCTGGCGGAGGTGGTCCACGACTCGATGACGCAAACCTTGCGCATCTCGAACCGCGGCGTGAAGCAGGCGGGGTTCTACGTCCTCGGCGGCGCGGCGATGCCGGCGATCCTGATCGAGATCGGCTTCGTCACGAATCCGCGCGAGGAGCGGCGCCTCAAAGAGACGAAGTACCGGGACGAGATCGCCCGCGCGATCTTCGCCGGCCTCGCCGAGTACAAACGCGCCTGGGACCAGCGGGCCCGCGCGGCCGCCGAGCCGCCGTCGATGACGCGGGCCCGCTAGCCCATGCCACGGCCCGACGGGCGCGCTCCCGACCAGCTCCGGCCCATCGTCGTCACGCGCGATTTTCTCCTGCACCCGGAGGGCTCGGTGCTCGTGGAGTTCGGGGCGACGAAGGTCATCTGCACGGCGTCGGTCGAGGACAAGGTTCCGCCCTTTCTCAAGGGGCAGGGGCAGGGGTGGGTCACCGCCGAGTACGCGATGCTGCCCCGCTCGACGAACACCCGCACGCCTCGCGAGAACCGCGGACCGAGCGGCCGGTCACAGGAGATCCAGCGGCTCGTGGGGCGGGCGCTCCGGGCCGTCATCGACCGCAGCAAGCTCGGCGAGCGGACGGTGTG
Organism: Candidatus Rokuibacteriota bacterium; assembly: GCA_003221635.1. Taxonomy (GTDB): domain Bacteria; phylum Methylomirabilota; class Methylomirabilia; order Rokubacteriales; family CSP1-6; genus AR31. The sequence goes on from QHSR01000126.1 coordinate 16,329, forward strand.
GGTGGATTGCGACGTGATCCAGGCCGACGGAGGCACGCGCACCGCCGCCATCACCGGCGGCTTCCTCGCCGTGGCCGACGCGATCTCGCGCGTCCCGAGCCTCCAGCCGACGGCGGCCATCCGCGAGTGCGTCGCCGCGATCAGCGTCGGCGTCGTCCAGGGCCAGGCCGTGCTCGACCTGAACTACGTCGAGGATTCGGGCGCCGAGGTCGACATGAACGTCGTCATGACCGGCGCCGGTGAGTTCGTGGAGGTACAGGGCACCGCGGAGCAGGTGCCCTTCGGCCGCGCCCGGCTGGACGCGCTCCTGGCGATCGCCGAGGGGGGCATCCGGCGCCTCGTCGGGCTCCAGCGCCGCGCCCTCGACGCGCGTGCCGAGCGCACCTTCACGCTCTAGGGCCGTTCTCGTCCTCGCGACGGCCAATCCTGCGAAGGGGCGCGAGCTGGTCGCGCTCCTCGGCACGATGCCCTTCCAGGTCCGGCTCTTCTCGGAGTTTCCCGGCGCCCGGCTCCCGGAGGAGACCGGCCGCACCTATGCGGAAAACGCCCTCGGCAAGGCGCGCGCCGCCGCCGGCCTGACGGGGACGCTTGCGCTCGGCGACGATTCCGGGCTCGAGGTCGACGCGCTCGCGGGCGCGCCGGGGCTCAACACGGCGCGGTTCGGCGGCCCCGGCCTCGGCGATCGGGAGCGCCGGGAGCTTCTGCTCGAGCGGCTGCGCGGTCTGGAGCCGGCGCGGCGCACCGCCCGCTTTCGCTGTGTGATCGCGCTGGTGGGTCCGACGCTGGGCGAGCAGGTCGTCGAGGGAGTCGTCGAAGGAATCATCGCGGAGGCGGCGCGCGGGAGCGGCGGGTTCGGGTACGACCCGGTGTTCTTCTACCCGCCGCTCGGCCGTACGTTCGCCGAGCTTTCCGACGAGGAGAAGGCGCGCGTGAGTCACCGTGGCCGGATCCGGGCCGACTCGATGATCACGCAAACGGGGTGTGGCGCAGCCTGGTAGCGCACCTGCTTTGGGAGCAGGGGGCCGGAGGTTCAAATCCTCTCACCCCGACCATCCATCTCACGGCGGCGTGCTAGACTCGGCGCGATGCCCGGGTCAGCTGCCGGCATCGCTTTGAGAGCAGGGGACCAGAGCCCCGACCCTCTCTCGGTGACGGATCCTTTTCCCTCCGTACGTCCCTCCCCGCCGCAGAGGAGCAGGCACGCATGAGAACGGTTGCCGTCCTGGTCTTGTCCGCAGCGCTCGTCCTCGCCGGCGCGGCCGCCTGGGCCTACACCTGCCCGGTCGTGATCAAGCAGGCGGAAGACCTCATCAAGAAGGCGGAAGCGGGGAAGGTGACTCCCGAAACCCGGCAGTTGATCGACGAGTCGAAGAAGCTGCTGGCCGAGGCCAAGGCCCACCACGAGAACGCCAAGACGAAGCGGGATCACGGCGAGGCGGTCCGCAAGGCCAAGACCGCCGCCGCCTTCGCCGAAGAGGCGATCATCCTGCAGAACCAGTAGCGCGCCAACGGTGCGACGTCGACACCAGCGATTTGGCGGTCACGCGGTCTTCATCACGGGCGCCTCGTCGGGCATCGGCGCGGCGCTCGCTCACGAGTTCGCGCACGAGGGCGCCGACGTGGCGCTCGCGGCTCGCCGCCGGGAACGGCTCCAGGCCCTCGCGGCCGAGATCGAGCGGGGCGGGCGCCGGGCGCTGGTGATCCCCTGCGACGTGACCCGTGACGGTGACCTCGAGCGCGCCGTCGCCCTTACCCGGACCGCCCTCGCGCTCGATGATTACCGCCGCCAGTTCGAGACCAACGTCTTCGGCGTCCTGCGAACGGTGTACGCGACGCTCGAGGACCTCAAGAAGACCCGCGGCCGGCTCGTCCTGCTCGGCAGCGTCAGCGGTCACGTGGGCCTTCCGGGATCGTCCGCCTACTCGATGAGCAAGTTCGCGGTGCGCGGCCTGGCGGCGTCGCTCGCGTACGAGCTGGAGCCCTACGGCGTCGCGGTGACGTTGATCAGCCCGGGCTTCGTCGAGTCCGAGATCCGTCAGGTCGACAACCGCGGCGTCTGGCGCCGCGAACCGCCCAAGACGCCGATTCCGCGGGCGCTCGTGATGCCGGCGCCGACGGCGGCGCGGCGGATCGTGCGCGCGGTGGCGCGCCGCCGCCGGGAAGCGGTGATCACCGGCTTCGGGAAGACCGCGGTGATCGTCCAGCGGCACCTGCCGTGGCTGCTCACGGCCGCCGTTCGACGTTTCGGTATTAAATCGCGAGGCGAACCGCGCTAAGATGGGCAGGGCGCCACGGCGCCAGGGGGAGGCGAATGCTCCATTTCACGATCGACGGGTTCCGGGGATTTCGCTCGCGCTTCGATGACGCTCACCTGATCCAGGAGGTGCTCGAGGACGCGCCCGCGCAGCTCGGGTTGCGGCGCGCGATGCCGGCGTTCGTGCTGCCGTACTACAACGGCGTCGTGCCCGAGGACTGCGGGATCAGCGCGTTCGTGTTCCTGGCGGGCGGGCACTTCACGCTCCACACCTTCTCGTTCCGCGAGACGTACTTCGCGGACCTGGTCGCTCCCGACGACTTCGACGCGGCCAAGCTCCGGGCGCTGCTCGAGGCCGTCTTCCCGTGCGCGATCACGAGTGTCAGAACCGTCGAGCGCCAGGACTTGAAGGACTCCGAGCCGGACGTCGAGAATGACTTCGGGCCGCATCTGTTCCTCAACGTCGACGCATATCAGGGCCCGCAAAGCCTGGACGCCCTCTTCGACGTGTTCGACCGGCTCCCGGCCGAGATCGGCATGACGCCGATCATGCGGCCCTACGTCATCCGCGACACCGACGGCGGGCAGCCCGTGCTGAGCGCGCTGACGATGATCGCCGAAAGCCATGTGAGCCTGCACGTGTTCCCCCACGAGGAACGGGCGTATTTCGACATCTTCTCGTGCCGCTTCTTCGACCGGACGTTCGTCGTGCCCCGGCTCCGGGCCCAGTTCCCCGGCGGCAGCGTTCAGGAAGCGCTGATCGCGCGGGGGAGCCGCTACCGCTACCTCCGGACCGAGCGGGCCGACGAGCACGCCAAGTCGCGCACCTGGCTTCCCCAGCGATAGGAGCGACCATGACCGGTGACCTCCGTTACGACGACCCGAGCCTGCTCCGCGAACCCATGACCGTGGCCGAGGACAGCCCGCGTGGCAGCGTCCTGGCGCTCCTCGGCCGGATGCGGAAGTCCGCCTTCCAGGGGCGGAAGCTCGGCGAGGCCTTCGAAGCCTGGAAGAGGATGATCGAGGGCGACAGCCTGATCTGTCTCGGCTACGCGGCGTCGATGTCGAGCGCCGGCATGTGGCCGCTCGTCACGTGGCTGGTCGAGCGCGGGTACGTGGACGTGCTCGCGTCAACCTCGGCCAACATCACCGAGGACCTGCTCGACCAGATGGAAGAGACGCGGGTGTACCGCGTCGATCCCGAGCACGTGGACGACGTCGCGCTCGCGGCGAAGGGGTACTACCGGTTCTACGACCACATCGTCTCCTCCAAGAAGTACGACCAGATGGAGACGGTCGTCACGGGCCGGTTCTTCGACGACCTGGCCGAGACGTGGCGGAAGCCCACCATCCCGACGGTGCGCTTGCTCTTCGAACTGGGGCTCTGGCTCGACGCGAAGGGCTTCCCGAAGTCGATCCTCGCCACCGCAGCGCGCGGCCAG
>QHSR01000127.1 GCA_003221635.1 Candidatus Rokuibacteriota bacterium
TGCGGTGAACTTGTATGCCGGAGGGAGGAGAGGACATGGCGAGAGTGAGTCAACGACTCTGGCGAGCCCCAGGCCAGCGCGCGAGGCGCAAGGCGTGGGGCTTCACCGTCCAGCGGACGGTAAGCAGAAGCGGGTCTACAAAAAAGCGGAGTGGACGAAGGACGACGCCGAGCAGGCCCTTGCTGCCGTGCGGCTGAAGATCGAGCAGCAGCCCAAGGCGAAAGAGCGGGGCCTCACGCTGGCCAGGGCCGCAGAGCGCTACGTCGAGGCCAAGGCGCGAAAGCGCTCGCTTGGTGACGACATTCGCATCCTGAAGCACCTCGAGGAGTTCTTCGGGGCGGACACACCGCTGTCGGAGATCACCGCCAGTCGGATCGCCGAGTACAAGGGAAGACGACTCAATACGGTGCGAAAGACCGGTCAGGGTGGAGCCGCCACCGAGCGCCCGCTGGCAGCAGGAACCGTCAACCGCACGCTCGCACTCTTGCGGCATCTGCTCCGGCTGGCGTGCGAGGAGTGGGAGGTAATGCAGTCCATACCAAAGATTCGCCTCGAGAAGGAGCCGCAGGGGTGCCTTCGCTGGATCACGTCGGAGGAGGCCCGGCGGCTGCTCGACGCCTGCCGTGAGTCTCGGAATGCCAACCTCGTGGACCTTGTTGAGTTCTCGCTGTTCACCGGACTTCGCCGATCCGAGGCACTCACGTTGACGTGGGACCCGTGTCGACCGAGCCCGTGGGGTCATCCTGCTCGACATCACAAAGAGCAGCAAGCGGCGGCAGGTTCCCCTCAACCGCGAAGCCGACGCGGTCCTGGCCCGCCGCGGCCCGCGAGACGTCAGACTCGTCTTCGGCTCACGGAACTGGGACCGCTTTCGTGCGGCGTGGGAGAACGCTGTCATGCGCGCGAAGCTGACCGACCTTCACTGGCATGACCTGCGGCACACATTCGCGTCGTGGGCGGTCCAGCAGGGCGCCACGCTTCAGGAAGTCAAGGAGTTGCTTGGCCACGGCTCGCTGGCGATGGTCATGCTGTATGCGCACCTGAGCCCCGTGCATCTCCGCCACGCGGTGGCTCGCCTCGACGGCGCGCTCGCTGGTACCGTTCCGGCCTTTGTTTCAACGCAAGAGTCTACCGAACTGGTGGGGGCGTCTCAGAAGTCCTTGTAGTCGTTGGTGCGCCTGGCAGGAGTCGAACCTGCGACCCTCGGATTAGAAGTCCGATGCTCTATCCTACTGAGCTACAGGCGCGTGCTTATAAACTAATACGTTACGCGTTTCGCGGGGCGTCATTTTGAGGGCGGCGCTGAATTTGCGCTGAGACCGATCCGCGATCGGGGTCAACGAGTGAGCCGCCGGCGTGATCCGCTCCTAGATCACCGTGCTTCCTAGGAACAGCCAGCTTTCCTACCTTGCCCCAATCACGCAAAAGACTGGCCCTTCGCGGGGCCGGCCTCGTCATGCAATGACATTTTGCAAACTACGTCTTAGTCTGGCCCAAGCACGGGGCCATCTTCTATCGCTTCAGAAGCGAGTCAGGTTCGTCTATGCCCTGGTGGCGCGGCGTCAGGAATATTGGACCGCGCCTCCTTCGCTTCGGTTGACCCGCGCCCCAAAGCACCGCGCAGAAGCGTCCGCCGGTACGCCCTCGCGGTCCCGAGCCCGATGTGCCACAATGGCGGCCACATCGGCCGCTCTCGTCCACGATCGCGCGGCAGAAACAGGTGACGAACATGGACGACAACCCCTCGCCCTCAATCAAGCGCCGGCTCGCCGCCATTCTTGCCGCCGAAGTTCCGGGTGCCCGACGCCGAACAACGCGACGTGGTCGCGTTTGTTCAGAGTCTCAAGAAAGATATCGTCGAATAGCGCACTTCCTCGAGAGTCACCCCAATGCCTACGCTGTGGCGCGATCGCACGCTCGGTTGCGGGGGGACGCGTCGAACAAGCGGATGCAGCTGACGAGCGCGGCGTGGTGGTTGGAGCCGCGCTCGCAGCTGATCCGCGGCGTTCGCCGCATTTGCGGTCTGTCCACGGCGATCGTCACCGGATTGGGTTATCCTGACTGTGCTGCTGAGTGCAGCCAAGGAGGCGCCGATGTCGGCGGGCAACGCCAAACATAAAGTCCTTGAGGTGATCGAAAAGCTTCCAGCGGATGCCACGCTGGAGGACGCGATCGAGCGCCTGGTGCTCTTGGCGAAGACCGAGCGCGGGTTGGCGGAGCTAGATGCTGGGCAGGGTGTCGATCACGCCGAGGCGAAGCGTCGAATTCTCCGGTGACCCGGGTCCTCTGGGCACCTCAAGCAATCCAGGACGTCGAGGCGATACGTGCCCATGTCGCCCGTGACTCCACTCATTATGCCGACCTTGTCGCCGAAAGAATCATCACCGCCGTGGAGCGGCTCCAGGACCATCCTCGTTCTGGACGTGTTGTGCCTGAGCTTGGCGACGAGTCGATCCGCGAGGTCATTCACGGCAACTACCGAATCATTTATCGTCTGAGAAATGACGTCGTCGAGATCGCGACTGTGTTTCATGGCGCTCGCCTGTTCCACCTCGACTGACGACGATGATATCCGAGCGTCGAACTTCCCGATGAACCCGTCGGCGGCTTTGCGTTGCTCAGCCGCCGCGGGTTATCGGGAGCGTTCGGCTTCCAGAAAATCAAGAAAGGACGGCAGCGCAGTGCGCTATCTGCAGTTTGGCATCACGATTTACGACCCGGCCAGGGCCACGCCAGGATTCACGCTCATTGTGCCGAATTTCCGCAACGAGGCGTACCTGATCGGCATGCGAGGGGAGGTGCTGCACCAGTGGACCAACCTGCCGCTGCGTCCTGGCAACTACGCCTACTTGCTGAAGAACGGCAATCTCTTGTGGGCCGGCCGGACGGCGGAGGGCTGTCCGCTCCAGGCCGGCAAAGGCGGACTGCTGCGCGAATATGACTGGGACGGCAACGTCCTCTGGGAATACCGGGATGACAACCAGCATCATGATTTCCGCCGCTGCGAGACCGGCAACACGCTCTACCTCGGCTGGGAGGCGATGCGTCCGGAGGCCGCCGCGCGCGTGCGGGGCGGGCAGCCGGGCACCGAGCACAAGGGGCGGATGTATGGCGATTACGTGCGCGAGATCGATGCGAGTGGCACCACGGTCTGGGAGTGGCATGCGCAAGACGACCTGGACATTGAACGCTATCCCCTGAATCCCTTGGTCCACCGCGATGAGTTCGCGCACGCCAATGCGTGCTGTCCGCTGCCCAATGGGGATGTCATGCTGAGCTTTCGGCGGCTCTCGACCATCATGATCATCGACCGCCACACGCGCAAGCCGCGCTGGGAGCAGCGTGACGACTCCTGGGGCATGCAGCATGACTGCGAGATGCTGGCCAACGGGAACATTACCTGGTTCGCCAATGGGCACAACACGGGACAGAATCCGTTCTCGCGGGTGATCGAGCTCGATCCTGGCACGCGCCAGACGGTGTGGGAGTATCAGGGCAACCCGCCGTGGACGTTCTTCAGCCCGCACATCAGCGGCGCACAGCGCCTCGCCTCGGGCCATACGCTGATCTGCGAGGGCCAGTGGGGGCGCGTGTTTGAGGTCACGCCGGAAGGCGAGATCGTCTGGGAATACATCAACCCGCATCATGGTGAGCAGCGTCCGGGCGTCTTCGCCAACTGGGTCTTCCGCGCCTACCGCTACGCCGCTGATTCGCAAGAAATCCGCGGGCGCCTGGGCTCGCTCGGCGCCTGAAACCGGTGGGCGATCCGCGCAATGAGCCCTAATCAGACCCAGAAGGCCCACAAACGCCAGCGCGGGGCCGAACATTGCACTGGAGCCGACGCCCAATAGCTTCCGCTCCTGAGTCGCTCCAGGTATTGGGCGCGGCTCACCGCGGGCGTTCGGCGACTTAGCAACCATAGTCGAGGAGGTCTGGTCATGAAGATGACCGTGGTTACGCTCACGTGGCTCCTGATTCTTGTAGCGCCGTCGCTCCCGCTGGCGGGTCCCAAGGAGGATGTGAGCGCGGCCACGCAGGCCTGGATTGATGGCATGAACAGTCACAACGCGGAACGAGTTGTTACCCTCTACGACGCGGAGGCGGTGTTGTGGGGCACGCGGTCTTCCACGCTCCGTGACACTCCTGCCACCGTTCGTGACTACTTTAAGATTCTCCAGACCGTTCCACCGTCATACAAGGTTGTCCTGGCCGAGCAACGCGTTCGGATCTACGGAGACATTGCAATCAACACTGGGACCTACACATTTTCCGAGGATCGTGACGGTAAACCGATTACGCGCCCGGCGAGATTCAGCTTTGTCTACCGGAATCGCGACGGGCGCTGGCTGATCGTAGACCATCACTCGTCCGCGGTTCCTGCTCAGTCGGCGGCCAAAGGAGCCGCGTGACGTGTCCAACCCGGCGTGGCCTTATGCAGCTCGTAACCGGCGCCGAACAAGCGCATACAGCCGACGGCGCGCAGGGCGCGCCGCGGCTGATACGCGGCGTTGGGCGGACAGAGTGTTGAGGGGATGCTGAGACGATGAATCACTCCGGACGTTGGACGTGCACGGTCACGGGCATATCCGTTTGGGCGGTCATAGGGCTCGCTGGATTGCTTCAGGCTCAGGGATTCCCCGTGTCACGAGCGGAGCCCGAGTTTCGAAAACTCCTGCCCTTCGTACGCGGATGGGCCCAACAGAATGCTGGCGATGAGGAGTTCTTCAAGCGTTGGTCTTTACCTTTCGGCCCACTGACCATTCAGGTCACGAAGGGCAATCATAGTGAGGCGTCGTCGCTCAAAAACCTCTATCTGGGCGTGGCCGGGGCAGCCTTCAAGGTTGATCCGATGGCTTTGGCCAATTCGTTTCACTGCGGCCCGAGCTGCGTCGAATATCGACGTGCCGACCTAAAGTCCAAGTTCGCTCGGATTGAGCCGCTGGTGTCTAACTTCCGCGCGCTTGTCCGCATTCGTGTCATCGCGAACTGGGGGATGGGAGATGACTTCCGCGTGAACGATCTGTTCCGGATCATGGGTCAACAGAATCTCACGCAGCCATCGCCAATCATGGGGTTCGTTCCTTCAGGTGTTTGGACTCCGGTCAAGGACGCGGACGAGTACATGAAGTCGCTCGGGGCGAGCCCAGCCAAAGTTCGCGAGATCCTGAGGGAGATGCGCGATCTCAGTTTGTCAGCCCTTGTTGCCGACACTGGCTCGGTCGTGCGAGTAGTCCGCGTCGGGATCGCGGACAATGAGTCAGGGCTTCTGTTCGCTACTGGTGACGCCGCGCCACACAAGAAGGGCGACAAGCTGAGCGACGGGCGCGAAATTATCTTGATCGAGCAGCTGAAACCGCGTGTGTATTTCTACGAGACCAGTTGAACAGAGAATGCCGCCCAACAACTGCGTGCAGCGGACCGCGGCCGCGCCCTACGAGGCGGCGTCCAGATCGTGACCCGCGTTGCGCGGCCCCGGCCGCTGACGCCGACAGTTATCCGTACTCAGATGAGGCTTGCGGCTTCACGACGACGAGCGGAGAATGATGGCATGAGCGCCGTGCGCACGAAGGTCCGATCGCTGAGCGTCGCCGATCGGCTGCACCTGCTCGAGGAAATATGGGACAGTCTCGGGGAGACGCCGGAAGCCGTCCCCGTAACTGACGCACAGCGCAAAGAACTTGCGCGGCGCCGTCGTGCGCACGCGCGCAATCCATCGGCCGCGAAATCCTGGGCGGCGGTTCGAGCTAGGCTCAGACGTCGGAAGTGAAGCGGCTTCGCCTCACGCCGGAGGCTGAGCTTGATCTCGACGACGCATACAGCTGGTACCGGGCGCAGGCACCTGGGCTCGCCGCCAACTTTGGTCGACCCCACAATGCGACGAGCACTCCTTCGGAGGTTTCCCTACGCCGTGTTTTACGAGATCGGAGCTGTCGAGATCGTGGTCTATGCGGTGTTCCACTGCGCGAGAAATCCTCGCGCTTGGAAGCGCAGACGGGACGGATAACTTCGCAGTAGAACGGACGCACTTCGCGCGCCGCTCACCGCAACGTTAGCGGGGCAATCGTGGCCGTCCATGTGCCTGAGACTTTCGTCGTAGACCGTAGCTTCGCGGTGTTGCTCAAGCTGGGCTGTGCGTTGGCGGCGGTTTTCGCGCTACTGTGCCTCGCACTTCCCTTCTTCGCAGACTCGTCCAATCAGCGACCCGAGGCGCCAAACTGGGTACCGCTCTACGTCGGCTCCTTCGGGGCGGGCCTCTTTGGATTCGGTGCGTGGTATTGCGATCGCACCGCCCAGCGCCTTCCATTGGCCGCTGTCATGGTTGATGCCGACGGTGTCTGGCCGGCGCATTTGCCGAAGGAGGCGATCGTTCGGTGGCCAGCGATCGTGGAGTTGAGAGAGCGACTATTGGGGCAGCGGCTCGACCTTGTCGGCGATCACGGTACCGTCCTGCTCAGACTTGAGTATCAACTGGCAGGCTTTGAGCGTCTGCGTGCCCGCGTCGTTGAGAGATCCAGGAAGCCTGAGCGGATCCCGGCCCTACCCGCGATCTACTCGAAGGGGTGGATCTTTCACGTCGGGAATCTTGCCGTCGTGTGTGGCGCTGTAGCCCTAGGTTGGTACACTGGCGGCACTGTGCTGATGGCCGGCACGTTGATCGTCGCCGGTCTGATCCTTCGCGAGTACCTCACGACGGTGTCGAACCCGCCGCAAAGCACGACGTGAGCTGCCACGCACGGAGATACGGAGCCATTCCACCCATGGCACTGTGAGGTGTGCGAATGTACCTGCCGAAGCATTTCGAGGAAACGCGGGTCGAGGTCCTTCACGCGCTCATCCATGCCTACCCGTTCGGAACGCTCGTTACCCTGACCGCGGGCGGACTCGACGCGAACCACATCCCGTTCGAAGTCGATTCAGACCCGAGGCCGTTCGGAACGCTGCGCGGCCACGTCGCGCGCGCCAACCCGGTCTGGCGTGAGGCCGCACCCGACGCCGAGGCGCTGGTGATCTTTCAAGGTCCGGACACCTATATCTCGCCGCGCTGGTACCCCACCAAGACCGAGACGGGCAAGGTTGTCCCAACCTGGAACTATGTGGTCGTGCACGCGCATGGTGCGCCGCGGTTCATCGACGACCGGGCGTGGCTGCGGGCGTTCGTCGAGAAGCTTACGGATCGCCATGAGGCGCGGCGTCCTGAGCCGTGGAAGGTCACGGACGCCCCGGCCGACTACATCGACAAGCAGGTCGGAGCCATCATCGGGCTCGAGATCCCGATCGCCCGGTTGATCGGCAAGTGGAAGGTAAGCCAGAACCGCCCCCCTCAGGACAGGGCTGGAGTGGTCGCGGGCCTGTTACAGGAGGCCCCGCACTCAGCCGCGGCGCTGGCTGATTGGGTGCGTCGATCCAAGAGCGAGTAGGAGCCCTGCGTGTCGCAGGCTCCCATGGCTGGACAGCAAACCACCGCTTAACTCGGCCGCTCGCTACGCTCGCACCGGTTAGGCGGGCCGTTAGACGCTAGCGGCAAAGTCAGGAGAGCACATGCTTGCCGAGCATCTCGGAAAGCGACCGGTCGTCGATCCCGAAGCCGTCATCGCGCCGACTGCAGTCATTTCCGGCGACGTCCACATCGGGTCCGGGTCTGTAGTCTTAGCCGGTGCGGTCATCACTTCCCAAGGGGCGCCAGTCCGCATTGGACAGCGCTGCATCGTGATGGAGAATGCGGTGCTCCGAGGCGCGGGCAGGTATCCGTGCACCCTCGGAAATCATGTCCTGATCGGCCCTCATGCACATATTGCCGGCGCCACGGTCAACGGCTGCGCCTTTGTTGCGACTGGTGCCTCAATCTTCAACGGCGCCGTCCTCGAGCAAGGTGTGGTGGTGGCGATCAACGCGGTTGTCCACGTAGGCACACGATGCGTCGCGGGCACCGGTGTGCCTATTGGCCACATCGCCCTGGGGGATCCGGCCACGATCTACCCTCCCCACGAGGCCCCCACCGTGCATGCCCAGCTCCGAGCGCTGGGCTTCACGAAGGCCGTCTTCGGGCTTGAAGCGCAAAGCTTGGCGGATGCGGCAACAATCGAGAAGGTTTGCGAAAGATATGCTCGGTCGCTACAAGCCCATCGAGACGATGCGATCCTGGCCTAGTAACGGGCTACGGGTGGGTGCCGTGCGGGAACAGTGGCCGTCGAGCGAGCCGCGTCTAAGATAGACATGGAGCCGCGGCGCTCACGCGCGGCTCATGCCTGGGGTTATACGGACAAAGAACGCACTATCGTATGAATCCGACAAAATTCGATCGTGAGTCCGCGATGGTGGCTCGTCTCCTGGCGGTCGCGGGCCTGCCCTCCACGACCATCGAAGACCCGATGCACGTACACGGTGGCAAGACTGGCGCTGACGTCCAGGTGCGTATCGCCGACCGCTCAGTTGGCGTTCAAGTGACAGAGTTTGGCGCCGACGAGGGCGTCGCGAGTCCGGGGCGCGGCCTCAGGGCAACGGAGAAGCGCAACGCGCGGCAGGGGCAGTTCCCGCCCGCGGCGATCCCTCTGCAGCATCAGCTCACTTCGCTGCGCGCACGCGTGAGCGACAAGATCGAGAAGGCGCGCCGCTACACTTTCCAGCAGTTTGATGAGATCTGGCTCCTGGTCGCGGCCTCGCTCGCGGATCCCGAGGCCATCGTGTCCACATCTTTCGTCTCCCTCCTTCTGACGCCTGACGACGTGAACAGCTGGCATGACGATGAGATGCTCCGTCGTTCGACGTACACCAAAGCGTTCATCCATATCCAGGTTGGCGACATGGTGTATCACTGGACCCCAGAGAACGGATGGCAGCTGATCCACGGCGTCGCACGCCCGCAGCCGATTGGTGGCGATCTGTGGTTCAAATCATTCCTGCCACCGTTCCCGCCTCGGCGAAGATGACCTGATGTTGCGCAGGATGTCGGGGCCGGATAACAACACGTTCGGTGACCCTGATGGTGCTTGCCGGCGTCGACGAGGTGATCGAATGAACCGCCGCCAGTTGATCACGCTCCTTGGTGGCGCGGCGGCGGTGTGGCCGCACGATGCACTCGTCGTCGGCACCGGTGCCCTGCTGACCAATCAGCGCAAGCGAATCATCGCTCTTGCGGCGCAGCATGCGATGCCCGCGATCTACCCGTATCGCGAGTTCGCCGTGGATGGCGGCTTAATCAGTTACGGCAACAACGTTCCGGATTCTTTTCGCCAGGGCGGCATCTATGTCGGGCGGATTCTAAAAGGCGACAAACCAGCCGATCTGCCGGTCGTT
>QHSR01000246.1 GCA_003221635.1 Candidatus Rokuibacteriota bacterium
CGAGGCCCGCGGCGTGGAACGGAGCCGTCATCTTCGCTGCGGCCGCTGCGGCGGCGACTGGCGCGGAGACGGGCTGGGTTGCCCCTTCTGCGCCAACGCGGACCACGCGATGCTGGGCTCGCTGGTCGGCGACGAGCCGCGGGAGAGCCGAAAGATCGAGACGTGTGGCGCGTGCGGCGGCTATCTGAAGTCGATCGCCACGCTCCGGGCCACGCCAGCCGACGCGCTCACGCTCGTCGACCTGGACACGGTCGAGCTCGACATCGCCGCGCTCGAGCACGGATACGTGCGGCCCGACGAGCCGGGCTATCGCGTGAGGGCGCGGGTGGTCGGCGCGTCCCAGTGAGGCGTGGAGCCAGGAGCGACCCGGCTCCGCACGCCCGTTTTCGTCGGTGACGTCTGCGAGCCCGGCACCCGGTTAGTCCCCATACACGATGCGCTCACCGAGCTCGCCCTCCTGGATCATCTGCGCCAGCCGCGAGTGCTGGATCTTGCCGCTCGACGTCTTGGGGATCGTGCTCGATCGGACGAGGATGACCCGGGCCGGCCGGTGGCCGCGCGCCTTGTGGACGCGGCTGGTGATCTCGCGCACGAGTCCGTGGTAGTCGTCGGGCGACGCGTTCTCGCTGCGCACCTCCGCGACGACGTGGAGCCGCTGGGTGCCGGTCCGCTCGCTGTCGATGCCGACGGCGGCCGAGTAGCGCACGCCCTCGATGTGGTCGACGACCTCCTCGATGTCGGCCGGCAGCACGTTGACGCCGCCGAGGATGATGAGGTCCTTGAGGCGCCCGGTGATGTAGAGGAAGCCTTCGGCGTCGACGAAGCCGAGGTCGCCCGTGCGGAGCCAGCCGCCCGGCATCAGGACCTTCGCCGTCGCCACCGGGTTGTTGTAGTAGCCCTTCATGACGCCGGGGCTCTTGACGCAGATCTCGCCTTCCTCGCCCATCGGACGCTCGGCGTTCGGCGCCTCGTCCTGCGGCGCCAGGATGCGGACGGAGACGCCGCGGCACGGCTGCCCGACCGAGAGGAAGCGCCCCTTCGCGTCGAGCCGGAGCGGCGCTCCACGCGGCACGATGGCGACCGCCAGCGTCGCCTCGGCCAGGCCGTAGCAAGGCCGGACGATTCGCTCCAGGCCGAAGTGCGACTCGAACGCCGCGATCGTCGACGTGCGCACGGGCTCGGCCCCGGAGAGCGCCGCCTTGAGGCTGCTGAGATCGATCCCGGTCGTGTCGCGGACGTTGCGCACGCAGTTCCGATATCCGAAATCGGGCGAGACGGTGAACGTCGCACGCACTTCCGTGCACAGCGTGAGCCACTGGCGCGGGTTGCGAAGGTCAGGCGGCAAGAGCCAGAGCGGCGTGGCGGTGAGCGGCGGCGTGAAGGAGCAGCCGATCAGGCCCATGTCGTGGTAGAGCGGCAGCCACGACACGACGCGGTCGTCGGCGGTGAGCCCGGCGGCCTCGGCCATGAAGTGGATGGTCGACATCACGTTGGCGTGCGTCAGCATCACGCCGCGCGGCTGGCCCGTGCTCCCCGACGTGTACTGCAGGAACGCCAAGTCCTCGGCCTTCACCTCGACGAACGGCGACGAGGACGTGTCGACGTCGAGGTCGGGCGGCTCCAGGACCATGCGGACGTTGGACGCCAGCGCGCAGCTCTCGTCCACGCCGGTGCGGAACCAGCCGATGGTCGCGACCGCGACCGCCTCGGAGTCACGGAAGATGTTGGCCGTCGTCTCCACGCCGAGCGTGGGGTAGAGCGGCACCGGAACCGCGCCGATCCGGAGCGCGCCGAAGAACGTGTAGAAGAACTCCGCGCACGTCGGATAGATGAGGCAGACCTTGTCGCCGGCGCCCACGCCCGCCCGCGCGAGCCCGGCGCCATACCGCGCGCTCTGCGCCCACAGCCGCCCGTACGTCACGGTCTCGTCGAAGAGCCGAAAGTATTGCCGATCCGGCGAGCGCGTCACGCGCCGCCGCATCATCTCCGTGAGGGTCGAGGCCGCTCTCACGTCATCGTCGACCATTCGCCCCTCCTGGGTTTCCCGACCGTCGGCTAGTCAATACGGGTGCCGAGGGTCGCCGACGTCGCGTGCGCTTCGCCGTCTCTCAGATAGAGCACCGAGACCGTGTCGCCGGGCCGGCGAGCGCCGATCGCGGTTCTGAGATCCTCGAAGCCGTCGACGGGGCTTCCGGCGAGGCGGACGATCACGTCGCCATCGCGCAGGCCCGCCTTCGCCGCCGCCGTCCCAGGCAGGACGCTCGAGAGCCGAAGGCCATCGGCTCCCGGGCGGGGAAGGGCGACGATGCCGAGGAACGCGCCATCGGGAGCGCCGCCCTGGCGCCGGGTCGGCGGCGGGACCTTCGCGTAAACCGGACGGGCATCCGTGGCGAGACGCTCGATGACGCGCACCGCGACCGCGGCCACGCGAGCCATGCCGGCCGCGTCGATCTTGTCCGCGGTATCGGTCGGACGGTGGTAATCGCCGTGGGTATCGGTGTGGAAGAACAGGACCGGCACGCCGGCCTCGTAGAACCGGCTGTGGTCGGAGGGACTGTGGGGCGAGCCCCGGAAATCGATGCCGATCCCCTCGTTCTGCGCCGCCTCGCTCACAAGCGCCCGAAGGCTGCTGCCGCTATCGCCGCCGCTCACGCTGAGGCGGCGGGCCTGGAGACGCCCGACCATGTCGAAGTTCACCATCGCGACGGTCCGCGCGAGCGGCACCACGGGCCAGCCCACGTAGTGACGCGAGCCGATCAGGCCGAGCTCTTCGGCGCCGAACAGCGCGACGACGAGCGTGCGGCCCGTGCCGCCAGCCGCCGCGAACGCGCGCGCCAGACCGAGGACCACGGCCGTGCCGGAGGCGTTGTCGTCCGCGCCGGGGTAGACGACGCCATCGACGCGACCGAGATGATCGTAGTGGGCGCCGATGACGACGGCCTCGTCGGCGAGCGCCGGGTCGGTGCCGGGCAGGATTCCCACGACGTTCGCGCTGCGCACTTCGTCGGACGCCATGTCGACCCGGATCCGCGCGCGCGCGCCTGTCGCGAACGACCCGGGCGCCTGTGCCGCGGCGAGAGCATTCGCCGCCTCGGTCGTCGTGCGGCCCGCCGCGGCCAGCGCGGCATCGGCCGCTTCGCGCGTGAGCGCCCCCGACACGAGCCCGACCCGGGCCACCGTCTGGTCCGGCGACGGTAGGTCGGTGCCCACGAGCAGCACCGCGACGGCCCCGCGACGCTTCGCGCCGATGAGCTTGTCGAGCCGGCTCACGCGCGCGCCGGCCAGATGGGGGGGCGCCCCGTCCAGCGCGAGCGCGATCTTGCCGCGGACGTCCACCCCCGAATAGTCGTCGTAGCCGCGCTCGGGGAAGTCGGCGCCGTAGCCCACGAAGACGACATCACCGGCGACCTCGCCGCCGAGCGAGCCGCCGTGAGGGATCCAGTCGCGCCCGCGCTCGAACCGCCGCGGGGTCGGACCGGAGAGCTCCATGCTGCTCGCCGCCCCGATGCGCGACGAGGTCTCGAGGCGGAACGTCTGGAGGAACGATCCCCGGTCGCCGCCGCCACGCAGCCCCTGGGCGGCCAGCGTGTCGGCGATCAGACGCGCGGCGCGATCGCCCCCGGCGGTGCCCGAGCGCCGGCCGTCCATCTCGGGCGCGGTCAGCGCGCTCACGGCCTCGGCCAGCTGCTCGGCAGGCGGTGGGACGACGGCGGCTCGCGCGAACGCGCCGGCGGCGCCGAGCAGGAGGGACACCGTGGAGACGAGAAGGACGTGACGGCGGGTCACACGCGCATTTTACTCCAGAGCGTCAGCCTCGCGACTTGACGCAGGCCACCCGGCCACCGGTCATCCGGACGAGGTCGGCAGGCGTCAGCTTGAAGACCGTGTTCGGGTGACCGGCCGCCGCCCAGATCTCCGGCCACTGCATCAGATCGTCGTCGATCAAGATCGTCAGCGGCTCGGCGTGCGCGACCGGAGCAACGCCCCCGATCGCGAAACCCGTCCGGGCCCGCACGAAGTCGGCGTCGGCCCGCGCCACGGGCTCGGCGACGAGCCCGGCGACCCGGCGCTCGTCGACGCGGTTCGCGCCGCTCGTGATGACCAGCACCGCGCACTGAGTGTGCTCGCCGCGGAACACGAGCGACTTGGCGATCTGGTCGACGCGGCAGCCGACGGCGCGCGCGGCTTCGGCCGAGGTCCGCGCCGGCCGCTCGAGGGCGACCACGGTGTGGCGGCCTCCCGCGGCGGCGAGCGCCTCCTGGACCCGCCGGACACCCGGGCCCAGCGCGGGGTTCGTCGCCTCGTCCGCCATCAGAGGCCGCGCACGGCTCGCGCCACGTCTCCGGGGTCGGGCCTCACCTGAATGTTGTCGGCCAGCGAGAGCCAGCGGACGATCCCCTGACGGTCGATGACGACGGTCGTCGGTCTCGGGACGTCTTGCCCCTTGTTACCGCCGCGGGCGTGGACGAGACCGTAGCGTCGCGTCACCGTCAGGTCGCGGTCGGTGAGGAAGCGGTAGCGCGCGCGCAGCCGCTCGGCGAGCGCCTGGCTTCGCTCGTTCGAATCGGGACTGATCGCCAGGATCTGCACGCCGGCGTCGCCAAGCTCCGTGAGGACAGCTCCAAGGCCTTGGAGCTCCGAGACGCAGAACGGTCACCAGTAGCCGCGGTAGAAGACCAGGACGACCGGCGTTTGGTTACGAAAAGACGTGAGCGCGACCGGGACGCCCGCCGCGTCCGGCAGCGTGAAGTCGGGCGCCGGTTCGCCGACGCGAAGGGTGGTCGCCGCCGTCGGGATCCTCGCGAGGACGAAGTTGAAGTAACCGCCGACAAGGAGTAAGGCCGCCGAGATCACGAGGGCCGCGAGGTTGGGCCAGCGGGCGGCGCGCCACGACGCGATGGCCGCGATCGCCGTCGCCAGGGCGAAGGCCGCGAGGTAGAGCGCCGGATGGTTGCGGACGACGGGCGCGCGCAGCAAGGACACGTAGGCGGCGACCGCGCCCAGCGAGAGGGCCACGCTCAGCATCGCCGGCCAGTACCTGGTCATCGCGCGAGGACGACCCGGTCGAACGTCTCCGCGTACGCGTAGCCCTTCGGCTTGCCGAGCTCGGCCGCGCGCTCGCG
Organism: Candidatus Rokuibacteriota bacterium; assembly: GCA_003221635.1. Classification (GTDB taxonomy): domain Bacteria; phylum Methylomirabilota; class Methylomirabilia; order Rokubacteriales; family CSP1-6; genus AR31. The sequence continues at coordinate 5,124 of QHSR01000246.1, forward strand.
GATGCGCTTCTCGACCCCCGGGAAATCCGCGAACTGACTCGCGTGGCAGGCCAGCGCCTTGATCTTCAGATCCATGACCTCGGTGATGTCGACCACGAGGTGCGGGTTCTCCCACTGCATGAGATGGATTTCGAGCACCTTGTGCGGCTCGTTGTCGGGCATGAGCTCCGGGAACGCCAGGTGGTCACGCGCGAGCGGGTACACGCAGTCGAGGGCGACCCCTGCAACAATGCGGTGGTCACGATGGGAGCCGCCGAGGTTGTACGTGCGGTGCGGGTTCATCGAGATGACGAGGTCCGGGCGCCACCGGCGGATCTCTCGGGTGACGTCACGTCGAAGCTCGCGCGTGTCCTCGACCTCGCAGTCGGGATAGCCCAGGAACTCGACGCGCGCGACGCCGAGCGTGCGGGCGGCGTTTCGCTGCTCCTCCTCGCGGATCACGGCCAGGCGCGCGGACGTCATCGCCCGATCGCCCGAGCCCTTGTTACCGTTGGTCACGATCACGTACGTGACCTCGCAGCCCTCCTTGACCAACCTGGCGATGGTCCCGCCGGCTCCGAACTCGGAGTCGTCGGGATGCGCCGTCACTACCATGACCCGCTCGATCTTCTCGGCCAACGACGTCTCCTTTGTAGCGGGGGCCGTGAGGCCGCATCGGGTCGGGGGTGGCCTGAGAAAGATGCGGCGCGGCTCCGCAGCGCCCGCTCAACCCCAAGATGCCTTAACCAACCCTGTGGCGCCTTGACTCAACCCTGTGGTGCCTTGACTCAACCCTGAGGTGCCTTGACTCAACCCTTTGGGGCCTTGACTCACCCTTAGAGGTCTTGACCCAGCCCTTTGATGAACGCTTCCAGCATACCGATTCTGGGCGCGCCGGGCGAACAGCTATAATCACGTGATGTCGATCGCCGCCCCGCGCCGGGTGGGGATCGCGGGCCTGCTCGGCCTCCTCACCGGCGCAATCATCCTGCTGCCCGTGCCCGGGAATCCAGGGGCTCTCAGGCTCGCCGGAGTCGGGTTGCTCTGGTGGTACGCGGCCCTCGCCGCGCCACTCGCCGCGATTCTGCTGGTGATCGTCGTTCGGCGTGCGTCCGCCGAGGTCGAATCCGGCCAAGCCGGTGCCGCGGCCATCGCGGTGTGGACGTCGCCGGTGGTCCTGGCCCTCGTCGCCGCCCGCGTTTTCACGGGCGCGCCGGAGGCGCCGACGATCACGCTCGCCGTCCTCGTGGCGCCGCTGGTCGCGTTGCTCGGTCCGGCGGCGAACGGAAAGCGTCGACCGAACGTTGTCGCGGCGCTGGCGATCAGCGGTGGCGTCGGATTGGTCCTTTGGGCGAATTTCCTCCTGCTGGCCGACGTCGCTGGCTTGTTCGGCGTCCCGCGCTGGGTCACGAGCATCGTCGCGGCCGGAGTGACCCTTCTCGTTGTCTCGCTGCTACGCGGCGACAGCGTCGTCGGAGCCGGGCCACGCCTCGTTCCGGCCACCCTCGGGAGCATCGGCCGGTCGCTCCTCTATATGAGTGGGCTCGGGTTCGTGGCGCTGGTCGCGATCGTCGCTGTGGCTCTCGCCGTGTCTCCATGGGACGCCTGGCGGGATATCGCGTCGCGGCCCGCGCTCACGTTCGACGCGCGCAATCCGTGGGTGACCGACGGCCGGACGCTCGCCGCGTTGACGACGCTCGAGTTCACGGAGGCTCATCGCGTCACGGCCCTGAACCTCGCCACCTACCGCGTCTTCGAGCCCGGCCGGTTCCGCGAATGGCAGCTTCGCGCCGGCGAATCGCTGTCGCTCCGTGCGGGCGATCATCTGGTGATCGACGCCGGTGCACGATTGAGGTTCGAGGCCGGCAAGCGCGTCCCGGGAGCAGCTGCCTCGGGCGTCGCGTGGGCCGATCCGCCGGAGCGGAGCTCCCTCTCGACGGTCGCGCACGCGCTGGGCGCCGCGCTCACGCTGGTCGCTGGCGCGGTCGCCCTCCTCAGGCCCGCGCAGGCGCTCACCGTCAGGGCCGTCTCCACCGCGTCGGGGCTCGTGGTGGCGCTCGTGCTCGGGGCCCTTTGCCTCGGCGTTTACGGCGCCTACTCGGCACCCGGGCTCTTCATCGGCTCGCCTGCGCTCGCGGCCGTCTTCGACGTCCCAGCGGCCGTCGTCCCTGGAGCCGCGGGCAGCGCCATCGTCGTGCTGAGTGCCCTCGTGCTTCTGCTCCTCTTCTCGGCGACCGTGCTCGCGCTGCGTGGTGTCCTCGGCAGAGCGTGGGGCGAAGTCAGGGCCGGTCGGTCGAGCGGGACCCAGCCGCGCCGCTCGGTGAGGGACCCCGCCATGGCATTCCTCGTCGTCGCCGCGTCCCTCGCCAGCCTGTGGCCGGGCGACGCGTCGCGAGCCCTCATGGCCGGACTCGGCCTGGCGGCGTCCGCCGCCGTCGCGCCCCGTCTCGCCGGCGACCGCCCGAGGGCCGGTCTGGCGGGCTCGCTGGTCGGCGTGATCGCGTTCGCCGGTCTCGCCATCCTCGGCCGGCGCCTGCCGGCGTGGGCTGACGTCGTGTGGACATACCCCGCGCTCGCCGCCGCGCCCCTCGCGTGGGTGGTCGCGCGAGCCGAGACCGTGCGACGGGCGAGGCGAGCCTTACAATGACCGGAGTGCGCGAGCCGAGACCGTGCGACGGGCGAGGCGAGCCTTACAGTGACCGGAGTGCGCGAGCCGAGACCGTGCGACGGACGAGGCGAGCCTTCCAGTGACCGGAGTCGCGCGAGCGTGGAATGTTGCCGCGGCCTCGCGACACTGACACAATAGATCGCCATGGCGAGTGATCGGATCGTCATCCGGGGCGCCCGCGAGCACAATCTCAAGAACATCGATCTCGAGATCCCCCGCGACCAGCTGGTCGTGATCACCGGGCTATCCGGCTCGGGGAAGTCCTCGCTCGCCTTCGACACCATCTACGCCGAGGGCCAGCGCCGCTACGTCGAGTCGTTGTCGGCGTACGCCCGGCAGTTCCTCGAGCAGATGGAGAAGCCGGAAGTGGACTCGATCGAGGGGCTCTCGCCCGCGATATCGATCGAGCAGAAAACCACGTCCAAGAATCCGCGCTCGACCGTCGGCACCGTGACCGAGATCTACGACTATCTCCGCGTTCTCTTCGCGCGCGTGGGCGTGCCCCACTGCCCGAGCTGCGGCCGCGTGATCTCGGCGCAGACCGTCCAGCAGATGGTCGATCGGGTTCTCACCCAGGCGCCCGGCACGCGGCTCCTCGTCCTGGCGCCGGTCGTGCGCGGGCGCAAGGGCGAGTACAAGAAGCTCTTTTTCGATCTGCAGCGCCAGGGCTATTCGCGGGTCCGCGTCAACGGGGCGATCCGCGAGATCGGGGACGAGATCGAGCTGGACAGAAAGCGCAAGCACACGATCGAGGTCGTCGTGGACCGGCTGGTCGTGCGCGAGAACCTCGGCTCACGCTTGGCCGATTCGCTCGAGACCGCCCTACGCCTCGCCGACGGCATCGTAACCGTCGAGTCCCAAGACAGCGGAACCGGAGCCCCGAGCATCTCGAGCAGGCCACTCTCGGTACGCGCCGGGCTCAAGGACCCCGCGACAACAACTCCCGCGACAAAACCCTCCGCGACACCGACCCCCGCGACCAATACCTTCTCCGAGAAGCTGGCCTGCGCAGAGTGCGGCATTTCCTTCCCGGAGGTCTCGCCGCGGATGTTCTCGTTCAACAACCCGTACGGCGCGTGCCCGGAGTGCGGCGGGCTCGGCTCGCGCGACGAGATCGACGGGGAGCGGCTCGTACCGAATTCCGCGCGCTCGCTCAGGGGCGGCGCGCTCGCCCCGTGGGCGGGACGCGAGACCACGTACTTCCGGCAGACATTGCAGGTGCTGGCGAAGCGACACCGCTTTTCCCTCGAGACACCGTGGGCCGAGCTGCGGAAGGCGGTGCGCGACGTGATCCTCCATGGCGAGCGCGACGGCGGCTACGAAGGCGTCATCAAGACGCTCGAGCGCCGGTACCGCGAGACCTCGTCCGAGGAGGCCCGAGCGGAGATCGAGCAGTTCATGACCGAGCGGTCGTGCCCGGCGTGCCGGGGCTCGCGCCTGCGGCCCGAGTCGCTCGGCGTCAAGATCGCGGGTCGCTCGATCGCGGATGTCGTGCGGCAGACCATCAAGGCGGCGGCGGCGTTCTTCGACGGTCTCGCGCTGACCGAGCGCGAGGCCACGATCGCCCGGCGTGTCCTCAAGGAGATCCGTGAGCGCCTGGGCTTTCTGATGAACGTCGGCCTGGACTACCTGACCCTCGACCGGCCGGCCGGCACCCTATCGGGTGGCGAAGGGCAACGGATCCGCCTGGCCACGCAGATCGGCTCCAGTCTTGTCGGGGTTCTCTACATCCTCGACGAGCCGAGCATCGGATTGCACCAGCGCGACAATCGACGACTGCTCGAAACCCTCAAGCGCCTCCGGGACCTCGGCAATACCGTGCTGGTGGTGGAACACGACGAAGAGACGATCCGATCGGCGGATTATGTCATCGACCTCGGCCCCGGCGCCGGTGAGCTGGGCGGGCACCTCGTCGCGGTCGGGACGCCCGACGAGATCATGGCGAACGCCGCGTCGCTGACGGGGCGCTATCTCGCGCGCGCGCTCACGATCCCGGTGCCGACGGCCCGCCGGAAGGGCAGCGGCCACTTCATCACGATCCACAATCCGCGCGAGCACAATCTCAAGGGCATGGCGGTGAAGATCCCGCTCGGGACGTTCACCTGCGTCACCGGCGTGTCCGGGTCCGGCAAGTCGACGCTCGTCAACGACATCCTCTATCGCGCGCTCGCGCAGATGCTCCACCGAGCCCAGGACCGCCCCGGCGCCCACGACCGCGTCGAAGGCGCGCAGCGGATCGACAAGGTCGTGGACATCGATCAGTCGCCCATTGGCCGCACGCCGCGCTCGAACCCCGCCACCTACACCGGCGTGTTCACGTTCATCCGCACGCTGTTCGCGCGAACACCGGAGGCGCGGATGCGCGGCTACCAGCCCGGCCGCTTCTCCTTCAACGTGAAGGGCGGGCGCTGCGAGGCGTGCCAGGGCGATGGGCTCGTCAAGATCGAGATGCACTTCCTGCCCGACGTGTACGTGACGTGCGACGTGTGCAAGGGGCGCCGTTACAACCGCGAGACGCTCGACGTCCACTACAAGGGGATGAGCATCGCCGCGGTCCTCGACATGACGGTGCGCGAGGCGCTCGGGTTCTTCGACGCGGTGCCCGTGATCAAGTCCAAGCTCGCGACCCTCGACGACGTCGGGCTCGACTACATCCGCTTGGGTCAGTCGGCGACGACGTTGTCGGGGGGAGAAGCTCAGCGCGTGAAGCTGGCGACCGAGCTGTCGCGACGAGCGACCGGACGCACGCTGTACATCCTCGATGAGCCGACCACCGGATTGCACTTCGCCGACATCCAGCGTCTGCTCGACGTGCTGAACAAGCTCGTCGATCAAGGCAACACGGTCGTGATCATCGAGCACAACCTCGACGTCGTCAAAACCGCCGACTGGGTCATCGATCTCGGACCCGAGGGCGGCGACGAGGGCGGACACGTGGTGGCCACCGGCACGCCGGAGGAGCTCATCCGCCGCCCGGAGCGCACGTACACGGGGCAGTTCCTGCGACGCCTGCTCTCGGGCACCTGACGCATGCGGCGGACCAAGATCGTCTGCACGATCGGTCCCGCGAGCAGCAGCACCGCCGAGCTCGATCGCTTGGTCGGGGCCGGCCTGGACGTCGCGCGTCTCAACTTCTCCCACGGCACGCACGACGAGCACGCGGAGGTGATCCGGCGGATCCGTGAGGGCGAGGCGCGCTGGGGCCGCCCGGTGGCCATCCTCCAGGATCTCCAGGGACCGAAGATCAGGCTGGGAACCTTCGGCCCGGGTGGGGGCGGGCGCGTCGATCTCGAAGCAGGTCGGACGTTCACCCTCTGTGCGCGGCCGGTCGTGGGCACCGTGGAACGGGCGTCGCTCACCCACCCCGAATATTTGAAAGGCGGTGTCGCCGGACGAAGTCCGCTGCCGCGTGGTCGTCGGCGGACGCATCAGCGATCACAAGGGGCTCTCGCTCCCGCGAGTCACGCTGCCGGTGTCCTGCCTGACGCCGAAGGACTGCGAGGACCTGCGCTTCGGCCTGCGCCAGGGGGTTGACTTCGTCGCGGTCTCGTTCGTCCGGTCAGCCGACGACATCGACGCGGTGCGGAGCGTCCTGCGCGCCGAGGCGGCGGGGGATCTGCCGATCGTCGCGAAGCTCGAGCGTCACGAGATCCTCGCCAATCTCCCGGGCATCCTGAACACGGTGGACGCGGTCATGGTCGCGCGCGGCGACCTCGGCGTCGACGTACCGATCGAGGACGTGCCCCATATCCAGAAGGAGATCATCCGACAGGCGCGCGGCGCGAAGGTCCCGGTGATCGTCGCGACCCAGATGCTGGAGTCGATGGTCACGCATATCCGGCCCACGCGCGCCGAAGTCTCGGACGTCTCGACGGCGATCTTCGACGGCGCCGACGCGATCATGCTGTCCGCCGAGACCGCCACCGGGCGGTATCCCGGGGAGGCCGTCTCCGTCATGGCGCGGATCGCCGAGCGCGCCGACGGCGCGGTGCTGGCCGTCGAACGGGAGCGGCGGCGGCGCCCGGGCGGGAGCTTCCCGGAGGCCATCTCCGATGCGGCGGCGACGGCGGCGCACGTGCTCGGCGCGCGCGCCATCGTGGCCTTCACCGAGTCGGGCTTCTCGGCCCGCCTCATCTCCCAGGCCCGCCCGGGCGTGCCGATCATCGCGCTGACGCCCTTCGTCGAGGTCCAGCGGCGGCTCGCGCTTTCGTGGGGTGTCATCTCCCGTCTGATCAGGAAGGTCGAGACGACCGACGAGATGATCGAGGAGGTCGAGGCGACGTTGCTGAACGACGGCTCGGTGCGTCCCAACGACGTGATCGTCATCATCTCCGGATCACCCATGTGGGTCCGGGGAACGACGAATCTGCTGAAGCTCCATCGGGTGGGCGAGCGCCGCGCGTGAGGGGCGCGCCCAGCCGCCGGAGCCGGGAGCTCGAGGCGCTGCACGCGGTCGCGGTCGCGACCGGCAGCGGGGACGGTCTGGCTCTCACCGCCGAGCGGACGCTCGAGGTCGTGTGCGGCATCGCCGGGATCACCGTCGGAGGCGTGTTCCGATTCGACCGCGCGACCCAGACGCTCGTCCTCACCGCTCATCGTGGTCTTCTGCCCGATGACATCGAGCGCTTGCGCGTCCGGTCGCTCGACCAGAGCCACGTCGGTGAAGTGATCCGCAGCGGTCGGCCGGTCGTCACGGATCTCACCGCCTCGCGCGTGCTGACGCCCGACGTCGTCGAGCGCGTGAGAGTCGGCGGCTACCGAACCCAGCTCGCCCTGCCGATTCCGGTCGACGGCCAGACGTGGGGCGTCATGGCGCTCATCACGCGGGAGGCCCGGACCTTCGATGCTGACGAGCTGACGCTGCTCCAGGTGGTCGCGCACCAGGTGGGACAGGCGGTGGCCCGCGCCGCGCTCCTGGCCGAGGGCCGGGAGAAGAGCCGCCGCCTCGAGACGCTCGCGCGTCTGGCGCAGACGCTGACCGCCACGCTGTCGCTCGACGAGGTGTTTCGCCGCGTGGTCGATGCGGCGGTCGAGCTGTTCGGGTCGAGCACCGCGCAGCTCTGGCTGGTGGACGACGACGACCGCCATGTCTCGCGGCGGGCGGCCGCGGGGATCCAGCCGTCGGAGGCCGTCGAGCGCTTGCAAGTCGGGGAGGGGCTCGTCGGGACGGTCGTGGCGACCCGCGAGCCGCTGACGGCGGTCGACCCGCTTCGAGACCCCCGGGCGCGTAACGTCGAGCGGGTCCGCGCCGACGACGTGGTCAGCGTCGGCATCGTGCCACTGCCGCTGGGCGACCGGGTGCTGGGCGCCCTGGCCATCGGCGTCCGCGCCCGGCACGAATACACCTCCGACGAGCTGCAGCTCCTCGGCTCGCTCGCCTCGCACGCGGCGAACGCGATCAACAACGCCCAGCTCTATCGCGAAGCGACCCGGCAGGCGCAGCGCCTGAGCGCGCTGACCGACCTGGTGCGTCTGGTGTCCGAGACCCTCGACTTCGACCCCGCCGCACAACGCGTCGCCGACAGCGTGTGCTCGCTGCTTGGTGCCCGCGCCTCGTGCCTGTACCGGGTCGACCCGGCCTCGGACACCCTCGTCGCGGTCGCGACCTCCAGGGATCCCGACCAGCTCTTCCAGTGGCATACGGTGCTGCCGAAGGGCATCGGGATCGCCGGGCTCGCCGTGAGCCAGCGCCGGTCCGTCGCCTCGCCCGACGTGCTGGTCGATGCGCGCATCAGCTTCACGGATGAGATGCGCGCCCGTATCGCGCTGGAAGCGGACCGCTCCCTGCTCGCCGTTCCGCTGCTGGTGCAGGGACGGATGTTCGGCGCGCTCGCCGTCAGTGATCGCGTCGGACGCGTCTTCGATGACTCCGAGATTCGCCTGGCGCAGGCGTTCGCCGACCAGGCCGCGCTGGCGCTGGAGAACGCGCGGCTCTACACGGAGGCGAGGCGCCGACGGCTCGAAGCGGAGGAGCTGGCCCGGCTCGCGCGGACGCTGACCGAGAGCCTCGATCCGCGAGCGGTCGGTGACCAGATCGCCGAGAGCGTGCTCGCGCTCTTCCTGGTGCGGTCGTCCGTGCTGCGATTGCTGCAGCCCGACGGATCGCTGGTGACCGTGGCCAGCGGGGGGCGCCGTCGCAGCGCGTCGCCGCTCGGCGCCGTGCTGCCCGCGGGCGTCGGGGCGTCCGGGCGAGCGGCCGTCGAGGGTCGAGCGGTGACGTCGCCCGACGCCTTCAACGACCCGTCGATCGTCCTCAGCGAAGAGGTCGCGAAGAGGATGCGCCGCGCCGGCGACGGCGCGCTGCTCGCCGTGCCGCTCCGGGCGAAGGGCCGGATCATCGGCACCCTCTCGCTGGGGGATGCCTCGGGCCGGGTCTTTTCCGAGGCGGAGGTCGGGCTGCTCCAGGCCTTCGGCGACCAGGCGGCGCTCGCGCTGGAGAACGCCCGTCTCTTCTCGCTCGAGACGGCCCGCCGGGGGCAAATCGCAGCCCTCGCTCAAGCCGAGCGCGAGTTCGCCCCCGAGCTCGACCCCGACCGCCTCCTCACCCTGGTCGTCGAGCGCGCCACGCGGCTCTTCGATGCCCACGGCGTCATCTACCTCGCGGACGGGGGTCGCGGGCTGGCGCCGCGCGCCTGGACGCCGGGCGGCGGATTCGGGGACGTCACGATCGCCTTCGGGCACGGCGTGGTCGGGGTCTGCGCCGAGCAGCGCCGGGGCCTCGTCGTCAACGACTACGCGGCGTCGCACTTCGCCGTGCGCAGGTGGGTCGACATGGGAGTGCGCCGCGCGATGGCGTTCCCGCTGTGCGTGCAGGACCGGGTGCTCGGCGTCATCGCGATGAATCGAACCGGCCCGGACGCCGCGCCGTTCCTCGACGAAGACCTGGCCGTCCTGGAGAGCTTCGCCGCCCGCGCCGCCATCGCGCTCGAGAACGCGCGCCTGTACGAGCAGAACCGGCGGCAGGTCGAGGAGCTGTCGGTGCTGCTGGAGCTGTCGCACGCGGTCACCGGCCAGCTCGATCGAGCGGCACTGCTCGACGCGATTCGCGCGCAGGTCGGCCGCATCCTCAACGCCGCCAACATGGCGATCGTGCTCCGCGACGAGGTGCGGGGGGATCTCGAAGTCGTGCTCCGCACCGTCGACGGCGCGCTCGACATGCGGCCGCCGCTTCGGTACCCGGATCGGTCGGTGGGACTCATGTCCGTCGTGCTGGAGACGGGCGAGGCGATTCGCAGCGACGACTACTTCGCCGAGTGCGCGCGACGCGGCGTCGAGCCGGTACCGACCTTCGCGGGGGCGCGGCACTGGCTCGGAGTCCCGATGAGGGCGGCGGACACGGTCATCGGCGTGCTGACCCTGCGCAGCCCCGAGCGGCCATTCGCCGACGCCGATCAGCGCCTGCTGACCAACATCGCCCATCTCGCCGCGCTGGCGTTGCGCAACGCGCGGCTCTTCGAGGAGCGGACGCGCGCCTACGGCGAGCTGGCCGGGGCGCAGGATCAGCTTGTGCGCACGGAGAAACTCCGCGCACTCGGCGAGATGGCCTCGGGCGTGGCCCACGACTTCAACAACCTGCTCGCGTCGATCCTGGGCCGGGCCCAGCTCACGCTCCAGCGCCTGAAAGATCCGCAGCTGCGCACGTGGATACAGGTCATCGAGCGTGCTGCCCTGGACGGCGCGCAGACCGTCCGCCGGCTGCAGGAGTTCACGCGGACCCGCCGGGATCAGCAGCGCTTCTTCGCAGTCGACCTCAACGAGGTCGTGAGCGGCGCGCTCGAGATCACCCAATCGCGCTGGCGGGAGGAGACGCGCAGCCGGGGGGTGGCGGTCGAGGTGCAGACCTCGTTCGCGGTCCTGCCCTCGGTGGCGGGCGATCCCGCCGAGCTGCGGGAGGCGCTGACCAATCTCATTTTGAACGCGGTGGACGCCATGCCGACGGGCGGCACCCTAACGCTGACCACGGCCGTCGAGAACAACGAGGTCGTGGTGACGGTGGCCGACTCCGGCGTCGGCATTTCCGACGCCATCCGGGGCAAGATCTTCGACCCGTTCTTCACCACGAAGGGCCCGCAGGGCACCGGGCTCGGGCTCTCGATGACGTATGGGATCCTCTCCCGGCACGGCGCCCGCATCACGGTCGACAGCCACGAGGGGCGCGGCACCGCGTTCCGCTTGACGTTCGCGCCGGGTGAGGCGTCCGACGTGGAGGCGCCGGGCTCGACGGCCGAGCCGGCCGCACCCGGCGCGTCGCTCCGGTGTCTGGTCGTCGATGACGAAGAGCAAGTGGGCACGGTGCTCGGCGACGTCCTCGTGGCCGGAGGCCATCGGGTCGTGGTGCTCACCGACGGCGGTGAGGCGATCGCCCGCTTCCGCGCGGAACCCTTCGATCTGGTGTTCACCGACCTGGCGATGCCGCGGGTCTCGGGCTGGCAGGTGGCCCAGTCGGTCAAGGAGATCGCGCCCGCGGTGCCGGTGGTCCTTGTCACCGGCTTCGGCGTCGAGCTGTCGGCGGAGGAGCGCCACGCCCACGGCGTGGACCTGGTGGTGGTGAAGCCGTTGAAGATCAACGACGTCCTGGACGTCGTTGCGCGCGTGACCCGCCGGCGCGCGAAGCGGACCTGAACGGAGGACGACCGCCATGGACTTCCAGTTCTTGACCCTCGAGCGCCGCGACGGGGTCGCGACGATCACGCTCAACCGACCCGATGCGTTCAACGCGCTGAGCCTCGGCCTCGGCCGCGAGCTCTTTCACGCGGCGCTCGAGGTCGACGAGGACCCGGCCGTCCGCTGCGTCGTGGTGACGGGCGCGGGTCGCGCCTTCTGCGCCGGCGGTGACGTCAAGGACTTCGCCGACAACCTCGACCGCATCGGGGTGCTCGTCAAGGAGCTGACGACCTACTTGCACGGGACCGTGTCCCGGTTCTGCCGGAGCGACAAGCCCGTCATCATGGGAGTCAACGGCGTCGCGGCCGGCGGCGGGTTGAGCTTCGCGCTCTCCGGCGACCTCGTGATCGCCGCCGAGTCCGCGCGGCTCACGATGGCCTACTCGAAGATCGCCGCCACCCCCGACGGATCGTCGTCCTATTTCCTCCCGCGACTCGTCGGCCTCCGCCGCGCGATGGAGCTCTACTTCACCAACCGCGTGCTGTCGGCGCGCGAAGCCTTCGAGTGGGGACTGGTGACCCGCGTGGTGCCCGACGCCGAGCTCACCACCGCGGTCACGGCGCTGGCTCGCGAGCTCGCGCAAGGGCCGTCGAAGGCGTTCGGCGGCGCCAAGCGGCTCTTCCACCAGTCGACGTGGGAAAGCCTCGAGACGCAGATGGAGCTCGAGGCGCAGGCGATCGCGGCGAGCGGCCACACCGAGGACTTCCGCAACGGCGTGACCGCATTCGCCCGCAAGCAGACCCCGACGTTCCGGGGGCGGTGAGTCGAGTCGCGGTGCCGCAGGCCTGGGCCGACCACGATCCTGCGCAGGAGGAGCTATGCTGAACACGATGGCGTTCGCCCACTCGCTCGCGACCCTGTCCGGGGCCGTCTACATCGTCTTCTATGCCCTGGCGGTCGTCTGGCGAGACGCGTTCCGGTTCCTGTTCAACGCCCAGTTCTTCGGGGCCGACGTCGCCGCGCTCCTGCCGCAGCAGCTCACGTATGCCGGCTTCGTCGGCACGTTCATCGCCCTGATCGGGTTCGCGTGGCTCTCCGGGTTCGCCTGGGCATGGCTCTACAATCGGCTGGCGGCCTCGTAGTAGGGAAGGCTGACGGGCGGGGCCGCCTGAGCGCGTCGACCGGCACGGGGGCCTCGAGTACAATCGCGATGGCGATCTTCTTCAGGAGGCTCACATGACCAATAAGGATGCCGCTCGGGTTTCCGGAACAACCGTCAGGCTCTACTACCGGCCGGGCTGATCGTCCTGCGCCAAGACGAAGGAGCTCCTCTCGTCTTGGGGGGTCGAGTTCGACCCGGTCGACGTGCAGGCGCGTCCGGAGGGCTACGCCGAGCTCAAGCGGCTGGGGATCGGACGGGTACCCGCGGTGACGGTCGGCGATCGCGCCGCGCACGGGTGGAATCCGCCGGCGTACGCCGAGCTGCTCGGCATTCCGTATTCAGCGGCGGTCAAGCTTGCGCCGACCGAGTTGGCCAAGCGGCTCGACATCATCCTCGATACGACGCAGGGACTCATCCACGCCGTGCCGGACCAGCACATGGACTGGCGGCCGCCCGAGCGGAATCGGACCGTGCGCAACCTGGGCTATCACGTCTTCCGGCTGTCGCTGGCATTCGTGGACGGTATGGACCTCGGCGAGTTCCCTGAGTCCTGGTTGCTGGACCAGGCGCCGGCGGACCTCCGTGACGGCCCGGCCATCGCGCGCTACGGCGCGCTCGTGCGTGGCCGTATCACCGGGTGGTTCGAGGGGGCGTCGCCCCGCGAATTCGAGCGCGTGATCAAGGTGTACTACGGCCCGCAGTCCGGCCACGACCTGCTCGAGCGCACGACGTGGCACGCCGCGCAGCACTTGCGGCAAATCTACGCGCTGGCCGAGCGCCTCGCGATCACACCGCCGGCACCGATGCCGGCATACGCCTTCGAGGGATTGCCGCTGCCAGACGCTCTGTGGTGACCGGGGGGCTCGACCACGCGGCACGCATGCGCTGCCCGGCGGCGCCCCGTCTCGGCGGCTAGCTAGTCCTCTTCAACCCACGCCGTCGCGAGGCGACGGGCGAGGTCACGGTGGCCCTTGAAGAAGTACGCGAGCATGGCGGCCGTCGCGAGCAGATTGCCGAGGAAAACCGTCCACCCGGCGATCTCGTCGAGCACCCACTTCGCCGCGATCAGCACGCCGCCGATGAAAAACACCTCGAACGCGGTGAAGAAGATCACCAGGGCGAAGACGAAGAGCGGCTGGCGCTCGGCGCCTGCGATCAGCACGGCGCCCACGATTCCGAACAACGCGAACGCGATCCCGTGCACGATGGTGTAGGAGGCGACCGCGGCCAGCGGGTCGGTCTGGCGGAGAATCCCCGTGCCGAGCAGCTTCGGTGTCCGCAGCGGCTCGCCCTGGGTCCAGTCGATCGCCAGGAACCAGACCGCGACGACGGCCGCGCCGAGCAGGCCGGCCACGATGCCCTCGCGGAGCACGCTGCCCCAGGAGCCGATCAGCGTGCGCGGCAGGGCGCGGTGAGCGCGGAAGAAGTACCAGAGCATCGCGATCGAGGCGAGGAGATTGCCGACCAGGATCGCCCACCCCACGAGGGCGCCCAGCATCGACTTCCTGAGCGCGCCGATGATACCGAAGACGAACACCTCGAAGCTGGCGAAGAGGATCACGAAGGCGACGAACAGGGTGGGCTCGCGCTCACTGACGGCCATGAGGCTCGCGGCGACCACACCGAACGCGATGAACGCCAGCCCGTGGACGATCGTGTAGCCGAGGACGTTGCCCAGCGTGGGCCGAAGGCCGATCGGGTTGGTCACGCCCTGGAAGACCGCGGCGCCCAGGAGCCCCGGAGTCAGGAACGGTTGGCCGCGCCAGATATCGAACAAGAGGAACCAGACGGCGACGACGGCCGCGCCGATCAAGCCGGCAACGATCCCTTCCCTCAGGATCGACCGCTGCACGGGCCGTATTGTATCGGAGCGCTCGGCCCCTTGTATCGCCTGCCGTGAGGCCGGCTCAGGCGTTCTCGGTGTCGCGGGCGAATCGGACGCCGTAGTCGGAGTAACGCAGGTGAGGCGGCAGGGACGAGCGATGGGCGACCGGGCTCCACGGGTCGGCGTGACGCCAGGCGCCGCCGCGGCTCACGCGCCGCGTGCCGGTCTCCGGGCCGCGCGGATTCCGGGCGGGCGCGCCGCGGTAATAGTCCTCGCCGAACCAGTCGGCGCACCATTCGTGGCAGACGCCGGAGAGGTCGGTGAGCCCGAGCGCGTTGCTCGGCGTCTCGCCGACCCGAGGCGGACGATCGAACTTGACGGCGGGCTTCGCGTCGCCCCACGGGTAGCGGGAATCGTCGAGACCGCCGCGCGCGGCCTTTTCCCACTCGGCCTCCGTCGGCAGCCGGGCCCCCGACCACGCCGCGAACGCCGCGGCCTCGGCCCACGAGAGGCCGACGACGGGCTGTCGCGGGTCGGCGAACGCGGGGTCGGACCAGAGCGGAGGCGGCGGGCCGCCGGTAGCCGCCCTGTACGCGGCGAAGTCTTCATTGGTCGCGGGCGTGCGGGCCATCAGAAAGGCGTCGACCCACACGCGGTGCGGGGGGCGCTCGCACGGATGGCCGTGCTCCCAGCCCATGCTGAAATCTCCCGCCGGAACGCGCGCGAAGTCCACGCCTTATAATAGGGACCTTCCGAGAAGTCGCCTATAGTCGCCTATAAAGGAGAGCCCCATGAACGTCGCCCCGCGGATGGCCCGGCTCGGAACCGAGTCCGCGTTCGAGGTGCTGGCCCGCGCGCGGCAGCTCGAGCGCGCCGGCCGCGAAATCATTCACCTGGAAATCGGCGAGCCGGACTTCGACACGCCAGTGCACATCAAGGAGGCCGCGAAGCAGGCGCTCGACGCGGGGGCGACGCACTACGGCCCATCCGCCGGGCTGCCGGAGCTCCGCGAGGCGATCGCCAAGCATGTCGCCGAGACGCGCGGCGTGCCCGTCGCGCCCGAGGAAGTGGTGGTCACGCCGGGCGCCAAGCCGATCATGTTCTTCACGATCATGGCCCTGATCGGCGATGGCGACGAGGTGATCTACCCGAATCCCGGCTTTCCGATCTACGAGTCCGTCATCAATTTCGTCGGCGGCGTCCCGGTGCCGATTCCGCTCCGCGAGGAAAGCGGCTTCGGATTCGATCTCGAGCTGTTCGAGCGCCGTGTCTCGTCGAAGACGAAGCTGATCGTCATCAACTCGCCCGAGAATCCCACCGGCGGCGTGCTCGACCGTGATCAGGTCGAGCGCATCGCGGACGTCGCGCGGCGTCGGGGGATCGCCGTGCTTTCCGACGAGATCTACCGGCAGTTCCTCTACGAGGGCGAGTTCGCCTCGATCATGGGGCTGCCGGGCATGCGAGAGCAGACGATCCTGCTCGACGGCTTCTCCAAGTCGTACGCGATGACCGGCTGGCGCCTCGGCTACGGCGTGATGCCGCCGGCCCTCGCCGAGCACGTGGCGCGGCTCATGGTGAATTCCAACTCCTGCACGGCCTCGTTCGTGCAGCTCGCCGGCATCGCGGCGCTTCAGGGCGACCAGACGCCGGTCGCCCGCATGGTGGCCGAGTTCAAGCGACGGCGCGACCTGCTCGTGGACGGCCTCAACCGCCTGCCCGGCGTCCGGTGCGCGCGGCCGCGCGGTGCCTTTTACGTGTTTCCGAACATCACGGGGACCGGCCGGCCGTCAGCCGAGGTGGCCGAGCGGCTTCTGACCGAGGCCGGCGTGGCCGCGCTCTCGGGCGCGGCGTTCGGCGCTCACGGTGAGGGCTATCTGCGGTTCTCGTACGCGAACTCGGAGAGCAATTTGCGCCTGGCCCTCGAGCGCATGCGCCCCCTGTTCGAGAGCTTCGCGAGGAAATGACGGCGGTCGAGCCCGGGTCGGCGTGAGCCGGAGCACCGTCGCCGATGTCGTCGTCGACGGCCTGAAGCGAGCCGGCACGCCGCGGCTCTTCGGCGTGGCAGGTCTTGATGCGAAACTCCCGCTCCTCGAGGCGGCGCGCGCGGGCGAACTTCCGCTGACGCTCGCGTCCGGGGAGACCGCCGCGTGCATCATGGCCGCGGTCACCGGCGATCTCGTCGAGGCGCCGGGCGCCGTGGTCGTGGGATCCGGCCGCGGCGTCACGGCGGCGATCGCCGGCGTGGCCCAGGCGCGGGTGGACCGCGCGCCGATGATCGTCCTGACCGACGACCACCCCGCGGTCTTCGCTGCCTCCAAGGCGAGCCTCCGTGTGCAGCGAGAGTCAGCGGCGCACTGGATCGCCCACGCGACGCGGCTGGCCGCCACGGAGCCACGTGGCCCTGTCCATCTGGAGGTCCCTGACGAGATCGCGCGGCAGTCGGCGCTGCCCCTCGCGACGTCGTGCCGACCGGATCGCTTGCCGCCCCCTGATCCCGGCGCGCTCGACGCGGCAGCCCGACGGCTCGCCAGCGCATCCCGTCCGCTGCTGATCGCCGGCCTCCACTGCCGGTCGACCGGCGTCCCGCAGTGGCTCCGCGCGCTGGTGGAGGCGCTGCCCGCGCCCGTGCTGGTCACGCGCCGGGCCAAGGGTGCGCTGCCTGACCCGCACCCGCTGGTGCTCGGGGTTCTCGGTAACGAGACCGTCGACGAGCGCCTGCTGAAACGCGCCGATCTCGTCGTCGGCCTCGGGCTCGACGCGCTCGAGCCCGTGCCCGCCCCGTGGTGGTCGACGGTCCCCGTCCTCGCCTTGGGGCCGCCGCAGGCGCTGGGCGATCGCATCCCGGCTGTCGAGGTGGTCGGCGAGGTCGCCGTCGTCCTCGAGGAGCTCGCGCCGCGCCTTCATGACCGGCAGCGAGCCGACTGGGACATCGCCGAGCTCGACCGCCTCAAGCGCGAGCTCTCGGCGGGGCCTGCCGGGGACGATCAGGCGCTCGCCCGGAGAGGGATCGTCCGCATCGCGCGCGAGGCGACTGCGGCCGGCACGATCGCCGCGGTCGATGCCGGCCCTCACATGATCGACGTCGCCGTGGGCTGGCACGCTGTCGCCCCGCGCGAGTTCCTGGTGACTCACGGGCTTGCCACGGCGGGTTTCGCGCTGCCGGCGGCCATCGCGGCGCACCTCGTCCATCCCGATCGCCGCGTCGTGTGTTTCACCGGGGTCGCAGAGCTGACGGCCGCCGCGCCCGAGCTCGAGACCGCGACACGGCTCGGCGCGCCGATCGTTCTGGTCGTGTTCGGCGCCACCGCGTCGGACTCGACCGCCGTGACGCGGCTGGCGGAGCGCTTTCGGACGACGTCGTTCGCCGCTGATAGCGAGGCGCGGTTCGCCCAGGCGCTGGGTCGGGCGCTCTCGGGCGCGGGACCGTCGCTGATTTCATCTACTACTGGGGCTCGCTGATGGCGGGCGCGGTGGTAGCGAGCCTCCCGATCGTCGTCTACGTCTGGTTCGATCGCCGGGCCGGCGAGTCGTGAAGGAGGTCGGGGCAGGTATAATGACGCCATGCCGATCCTGACCGCGCGCGACCAGGCCGCTGTTCGCACGGAGTTCGAGCGCATCGCTGGGCCCGTGAAGCTCGTCGTCTTCTCGCAGGAGCTCGCCGCCGCCGAGCTCTGCCAGCAGAACGAGCAGCTCGTGCGCGAGGTCGCCGAGCTTTCCGACCAGATCACGGTGGAGGTGCTGAACCTCGCCATCGACCGCGAGCGCGCCGAGGCGTACGGCGTGGACCAGGTGCCGGCCATCGTCGTCGAAGGCAGCCGTGACTACGGCATCCGCTTCTACGGCGTCCCCCTGGGCTACGAGTTCAGCAACCTCATCGACTCGATCATCGTGGCGTCCACCGGCGAGCCGGCGCTGGCCGAGGACACCCTGGCCTCGCTGCGCGCGCTCGCCGCCGACGTCGACATCAAGGTTTTCTCGACACCCACCTGACCCCACTGTCCCCGGGCCGTGCGCCTGGCGCAGCACATGTCGGTGGCGTCGGACCGCGTCCGCTCGACCGTCATCGAGGCGACGGAGTTTCCCGAGCTGTCGCGGGCCTATCAGGTGATGGGCGTGCCGAAGGTCGTCATCAACGACCGCGTGCAGTTCGAGGGCGCCGTCCCCGAGCGGGACTTCCTCGGCGCCGTCCTCCAGGCGGTCGAGCCTGCCTGAGGCAGGCCGTCACGACGTGGTCGACCGTTGAAGGCGCTCGTCCTCGTCCTGCTCACCCTCCTGGCGCCGCCCGCGCTCGCGGCGGACCGCGACAAGCCGGTCGCGGTCAACGAGACGGCGCCCGACATCGTCCTGGGTGACCAGCATGGCCGGCCGTTCCGACTGTCCGACGCTCTCGCGCAGCGCGATTTCGTCGTCGTGGCCTTCTTCGTCAAGGCCTTCACCGGCGGCTGAGAGCGCGAATTCTCCCGGTTCCGGGACGACCAGCCGAAGTTCGCCGCGCTCAACGCCGAAATCGTCGGCGTCTCGGTCGATCCCCCGGAACGCAACCTCGCCTGGACGAAGCACCTCGGCCTGCCGTTTCGCCTGCTGAGCGACGTCGAGACGCCGGGCCGGGTGAGTCGGCTCTATGGCGTCTGGGATGACACGTGGAATCTCTCGAAGCGCGTGACATTCATCGTCGACCGGTCCGGACGCGTCCGCTACGTGGAGATCGGGAGCCTCGCGATCGACACGAGCCGGACGCTCGACGCGCTGCAGCGGCTTGCCCAGGCCAAGTAGCGCTCGACGTCGCGTGGAATCCGCCGAGCTCTTGTTCGCGTACGGGACGTTGATGCGGGGGTACGCGCGGCATCGCGTGCTCGCGTCGGCTGCGACGTTCGTCGGCGCGGGCCGCGTCCGCGGACGGCTGCTCGACCTCGGCCGCTACCCCGGGCTGGTCGACGGCGCCGGCAATGTCCGCGGCGAGATCTACCGGCTGGACGACCCCGAACTTCTCGCGGTGCTCGACCGCGAGGAGGGGTACAATTTCGATCGTCGCCGCGCGACCATCACGCTCGCGAGCGGCCGTCGCGCGCGCGCGTGGGTCTACCGGTATCGCGGACACCAGGAGAACGCCGTCGTCATCCCGGACGGGAACTATCGGCGGGCGCACCCGTGCCCGCCACTCGCTGAACTGGGGTGGTCGTGCGCGCCGCAGGCCGTCGCGGGGCTGGGGCCCCGCCGGCCGAGGCGAGCGGATGATGAGAGCCGTGCGCGCCGCAGGCCGTCGCGGGGCTGGGGCCCCGCCGGCCGAGGCGCGCCTTGAACAGGAGGAATCAATGGCGATGACCGCCGCCGAGCTCGTCAAGGCCGATCAGGAGCACCTGATCCATCCGCTCCACCACCCTGTCGACAGCGCGGAGCCGGTCATCTACGTCCGCGGACGCGGCGCGACCATCCAGGAGATCGGGGGCCACGAATACATCGACGGGCTCTCCGGGCTCTGGAACGTCAACGTGGGCCACGGACGCACCGAGCTGGCCGACGCCGCGTCGGCGCAGATGAAGGATCTCGCGTACTTCTCCGGCTACGTGGGCTCCTCGAACATTCCGGCCATCACGCTGGCGAACCGGCTCATGGAGATCACGTACGACAACATGCAGGCCGTGTTCTTCACGTGCGGCGGCGCCGAGTCGAACGAGTCGGCGTTCAAGACGGCGCGCTTCTACTGGAAGGCGCAGGGCAAGCCCGATAAGGTCAAGATCATCTCCCGCCAGCAGGGCTACCACGGCGTCACCCTCCAGGCGATGAGCGCCACCGGGATGGGCGCCTTCTGGAAGATGTTCGAGCCGCGCGTTCCGGGCTTCATCCACGTCCAGACCTGCTACCCGTACCGGTTCCAGGGCGCGAAGCCCGGCGAGAGCGTCGGGCAGGCGGCGGCCCGGGAGATCGAAGAAGCAATTCTGCGCGAGGGACCCGACACGGTCGCCGCGATGATCGGCGAGCCGATCCACGGTGGCGGCGGGGTCATCTACCCGACCGACGACTACTGGCCGCGGGTTCGCGAGGTGTGCACGCGCCACAAGGTGCTCCTGATCGCGGACGAGGTCATCACCGGCTTCTGCCGGACCGGGCGCTGGTTCGCGCTCGGGCACTGGAACGTCAAGCCCGACATCCTCTCGTTCGCGAAGGGCGTGACCTCCGGGTACCTCCCGCTCGGCGGGATCATGGTCAGCAAGGCGATCAAGGACGCCATGGACTCGGTCAAGCCTGAGGACCGCTGGATGCACGCCTACACGTATTCCGGCCATCCGACGTGCTGCGCGGTCGGGCTGAAGAACGTCGAGATCATGGAGCGCGAGCGGCTCTGGGAGAACGCGGCGACGATGGGTACCCGGCTCCATCAAGGACTCCAGCAGGCGTTCGGCGGCCACCCGAACGCGGGCGACATCCGGGGCGGCAAGGGGTTGCTCGCGGCCGTCGAGCTGGTAGAAGACCGCGCGACCAAGAAGAACTTCGCCGGCGATCGGAAGGTCGCCCCGCGGATCCAGGCCGAGATGATGAAGCGTGGCGTCGTCACGCGGACGCGCGCCGCGGCCGGCGCCCATCCGGCGCCCGGCGACTCGGTCTACTTTGCGCCGCCCCTCGTCGTGACCGAGGCGGAAATCGATCGGCTTGTCAGCGTGGCGCGAGACGCCGTCAAGGCCGTGCTCGGCGCCTAGCCAGGACCGTCGCGTGAAGCTGATCACCGCCCACCGTATCCTCATCGGCGCGGGGATCGCGTTCTTCCTCTTCTATGCGGCGTTCCAACTGCGCCTCTTCGTGCGCGACGGCGCGACGGCCGCGCTCGTGCAGGCCCTGGTCGCGGTGGTCGTGGCCGCGGGCTTCGTCCTCTACTACCGCACCCTCAGGGGATGGGGCCGGTAGTGCGAGCCGCAGGCCGTCGCGGGGCTGGGGCCCCGCCGGCCGAGGCGAGCGATACGATAAATCCTCGCGCGGTCCTGATCTACGACGGCGAGTGCGCGATGTGCCGGGCGAGCGCGCTCTGGCTCATGCGCCTGGCGATCACCGGTGGCGAGCTGGAAATCCTGCCGTGTCGGTCAGCGCCGCGCCGCGCCCGCTTCCCCGAGATCTCGGACGAGGCGTGCATGACGGCGATGCAGCTCGTGCTGCCCGACGGGCGTACGCTCACGGGCGCCGATGCGGTGCCCGAGCTGCTTCATCGCATCGGCTGGCTCAGCTGGCTCGCGACGGCCTTCGCGCTCCCGGGGGCGCGCCCCCTCGCCCGACGCGTCTACGCCTGGGTCGCGAAGAATCGGATGCGCCTGTCGTGCGATCGCTAGTCCGGCTGCTCACCCCTTCAGCAGGCCGACGCTCGCCGCACTGAAATTCGGCAGCCCGACCCGCGCCCCCGATCCCCCACCGAGGACAAGTGCCCGTATAAGCTGATCTCCCCTCGCTGAGCCGCACTGGCACGCGCGCTGCACCTGCTTGCCCGCAGCGTGCGTCCACGCTCGGACGCCGCGGAATCGACAGCGATGGCGCTGTTGCCTCGATCGGAGGCACGGCGCCATTTTTCTTTTTTGGAGGACGGCATGCAGGTGACGCGGCGGGAGCTTATCAAGGCGACGAGCACGGCCGCGCTGCTCGCCGGCGTGCGCGGCGGCTGGGCCGGAGGCGTGTACGCGGCCGACGGGCCGGAGGTACCGAAGGTCAGGATCGGCATCATCGCGCTCACCGACTGCTCGTCGATCGTGATGGCCCACGAGCTCGGGCTTTTCAAGAAGCACGGGATCGAATCGACGATCTCGAAGGAGGCCTCGTGGGCGGTCATCCGCGATCGTCTGACGCTCGGCGAGAACCAGGCGACCCACATGCTTCTCGGGATCCCGTACGCCGCCACCATGGGACTTCAGGGCTCCCCGGTGAAGCCGATGGTCATCCCCATGTACCTCAATCGCAACGGGCAGGCGATCACGCTCACGAAGGCGCTGCTCGAGAAGGGGGTGAAGACGCCGCAGCAGGTCAAGCCGCTGGCCCTGGAGGCCAAGGCCAAAGGTGCGCCCATGACCTTCGCGATGACGTACCCGCCGGGCACCCATGCGATGTGGACGCGCTACTGGCTGGGCTCGGGCGGGATCAATCCCGATCGCGACGTGTCCCTGATCACCATTCCTCCCGCCCAGATGGTGGCCAACATGAAGGTGGGCAAGATGGACGGCTATTGCGTGGGCGAGCCCTGGGGGGCGCGCGCGATCGCCGACGGCATCGGCTTCACGGCCATCACCACGCAGCAGATCTGGCGGGACCATCCCGAGAAGGTCCTCGCCTTCACGGAGGAGTTCGCCCAGAAGAACCCGAAGACGGTGAAGGCCGTCATGCGCGCCGTGCTGGAAGCGAGCCAGTGGAACGACAAGCTGGAGAACCGGTCGCGGATGGCGGAAGTCGTCGGCCAGCCGCAGTACGTCAACGCCGCGAAGGAGATCATCCTCGGCCGCATGCTCGGCGACTACGACTACGGTGACGGGCGCAAGGAGAAGGACAAGTACTACATGACGTTCTTCGACCGGCAGACGAACTTTCCGCTCAAGTCCCACGGCGTCTGGTGGCTCAGCCAGTTCCGGCGCTGGGGGATGGTGAAGGAGCCGCCGGACTACAAGGGCCTTGTGGACCGGGTGCACCGGCCCGACATCTTCCGCGAGGTGGCCCAGGAGATGAGCGTCGAGACGCCGCGAGACGACATGAAGAAGGAAACGCTGTTCGACGGCGTCACCTTCGACCCGGCCGACCCCGAGAAGTATGCGAAGGGCTTTGCCGTCCACTCCATGGCCTAGCCGGAGGGCGCCATGCGTCTCGACCTGTCGCAGAAGGTGATCCTGCCGCTCCTGGGCGCGGCGTGCGTGCTCACCATCTGGTCGATCGTGAGCGTGACGGTCGCCCCGGATCTCCCGTCACCGGGTCGGACGTGGCGGGAGTCGCAGCGTTACGTGCTGGAGCCGTTCTTCAAGGACGGCGAGATGAACCAGGGCATCGGGCGGCTCGCGTCGTACTCGCTGGTCCGAGTGGGCAAAGGATTCGCGCTGGCGCTCGCGATCGGCACGCCGATCGGCTTCCTGCTCGGGCTCTCACGGCGGTTTCACCAGTCGTTCGACCCGATCGTGCAGTTCATGCGGCCGATCTCGCCCCTGGCGTGGCTGCCGCTCGGGCTCGTGATCTTCCAGAAGTCGGAGCCCGCGGCGGTCTTCACCATCGCGCTGTGCGCCATGTGGCCGACGGTGATCAACACGGCCGTCGGCGTCCGGTCGATCAACCCCGACTATCTGAACGTGGGGCGCGTGCTGAAGCTCTCGCGCTTCAGAACGCTGACCCGGATCGTCATTCCGGCCACGCTACCCTACGTCTTCACCGGCTACCGACTGTCGCTCGGGCTCGCCTGGCTCGTGATCGTCGCGGCGGAGATGCTCACGGGGACACCGGGCGTGGGGGGGTTTCTCTGGCAGGAGTACAACAGCCTCGTCTACTCGCACATCATCCTCAGCGTCATCACGATCGGCGCCATCGGGTTCGTGCTCGATCGCCTGATGGGCCTCGTCGAGGCGCGCGTTCGGCTGAACTGATGGCGTACCTCGAGGTTCGGGATCTGAAGAAGTGCTACCGCACCCGAAACGGCCCCACAGCAGTGCTGGGCGGTGTGGACCTGACCCTCGAGGAGGGCGAGTTCGTGGCGGTCGTCGGGTACTCCGGATCGGGGAAGACCACGCTCGTGTCTCTCATCGCGGGTCTCATCGCGCCCGACCGGGGCGAGATCCTGCTCGACGGTGTGCCCGTGACCGGGCCGGGGCCCGAGCGCGGCATCGTGTTCCAGCAGTACTCGCTGCTGCCGTGGCTCAGCGTCCGGGGCAACGTGGCGCTCGCCGTCGACGCGGTGAACCCCGGGATGCCGGCGTCCGCGCGCCGACGCATCACCGACGAGTTCATCGCCCTCGTCAACCTCACGCCAGCCGCCTGGAAGCGCCCGCGAGAGCTCTCGGGCGGCATGCGGCAGCGGGTGGCGGTGGCCCGCGGGCTCGCGATGCGGCCCAAGCTCCTGCTGATGGACGAGCCGTTCAGCGCGCTCGACGCGCTCACGCGCGCCACGCTGCAGGACGAGCTGCTGAGGATCTGGGCCGAGCGCCGGTCGACGATGATGCTGATCACCAACGATGTGGACGAGGCCATCCTGTTGGCCGACCGGATCTACCCGATGACGCCCGGACCCGACGCCGTGCTCGGGCCTGCGATCGAGGTCGGCCTGCCGCGTCCGCGGCAGCGCCGGCACATGAGCCTCGAGCCGGCGTATCAAAAGGCCCGTCAGGCGCTCGTGGAATTTCTGCGCGCCGCCCGGACCACGCGGTAGATGCCAGCGCTTGTCGAGATCGCTCAGCTCGGCAAGGCGTACGAGACGCCGGCCGGCCCGGCGGTCATCGTCCGCGATTTCACGCTGTACGTCGACACGGGCGAATTCGTCTGCCTCCTCGGCCACTCCGGCTGCGGCAAGACGACCGTGCTTTCGATCCTCATGGGGCTCGTCGCGCCGAGCACGGGGGGCGCTGTGATCGCGGGCCGGGAGATCGACGGGCCGGGGACCGATCGGGGCGTCGTCTTCCAGTCCGCGACGCTCCTGCCGTGGATGTCGGTGCGCGACAACGTGCGCCTCGCGCGCGAGCAGGTTGTCTCGGGGGCCGATGGCGGCGTCGAGTCATACCTGGCGGCGGTCGGGCTCGGCGGAATGGGCGCGCGGTATCCCCGCGAGCTGTCGGCCGGGATGCAGCAGCGCGTCGGGATCGCACGGGCTTTCGCGCTCGAGCCGCGGCTGCTCCTGCTCGACGAGCCCTTCTCGCTCCTGGACGCGCTGACCCGCATGGAGCTCCAGGACGAGCTGATCACGCTCTGGGAGGCCAAGCGTCGGACCGTGATCATGGTCACCCACGACGTGGACGAGGCGCTCCAGCTCGCCGACCGGATCGTCATGATGACCAACGGCCCGGCCGCGACGATCGGGCGCATCTTCGACGTGCCGTTCCCCCGGCCTCGCCGGCGCGACGAGCTCCTCGCGCGGCCCGACTACTTCTGGTTGCGGGACTCCATCGTCGCATTCCTCGAGGAGCAGGCGCATGCGACCGCGTGACGCGGGCGGCGGCGCGGACCCCGACGCCTGGCGAGCGACGATGTGTCCGTACTGCGGTGTCGGCTGCGGGCTCCTGGTGCAGGTCCGCGATGGCCGCGTGACGAAGGTCAGAGGCGATCTCGACCATCCGGCCAACGTCGGCGACATCTGCGCCAAAGCCGTCCATCTCCCCCCGGTGCTGCGAACGGCGGACCGGCTCCTTCATCCGCAGATCCGCCTGCGCCGTGGCGCGGAGCTCGAGCGGGTGCCGTGGGAGCTGGCGCTCAGGCTCACGGCCGATCGGATGCGCGAGATCATCATGGCGCACGGACCGGACGCGGTCGCTTTCTACGCGTCGGGCCAGCTCCTCACCGAGGAGTACTACCTCGGCTCCAAGCTCGCGCGGGGGTTCGTCGGCACCAATAACTTCGACACGAACTCCCGGCTCTGCATGGCCTCGGCCGCGGCGGGGTACGCGCGCTCCCTGGGATCGGATGGTCCGCCGGCGTCCTATCAGGACATCGATCTGGCCGATTGCTTCCTGCTGCTCGGCACCAACACCGCCGACTGCCATCCCGTTACCTTCAAGCGGATCAGGAAGCGGAAGCTCCGGGCGCCCGACGATGTGACGATCATGGTCGGCGACCCGCGCTGGACCGAGACCGCCGACGTCGCCGATCTCCATCTGTCGCTGCGACCCGGCTCCGACATCGCGCTGCTGAACTCGATGCTGCACGTGCTGTGGCGCGAGAGGCTCCTCGACACACGCTTCATCGCGGAGCACACGAGGGGCTGGGAGCGTCTTCGCTCGGTGATCGAACGCTATCCGCCCGAGCACGGCGCGGTTCTGACGGGGCTCTCGCGCGAGGCCATCGTCATGGCCGCGTTGAGATTCGGTCGCGCGCGGGCGGCGCTCTCCCTGTGGTCGATGGGGATCAACCAGAGCCACGTCGGAACGGACAAGAACACGGCGATCATCAATCTGCACCTTGCGACGGGCCAGATCGGCCGCCCGGGGGCGGGGCCGTTCTCGCTGACCGGACAGCCGAACGCGATGGGCGGGCGCGAGACCGGCGGCCTCACCCATCTCTTGCCGGGCTACCGGCTCGTCAGCGACGCCGCCGCGCGCGCGGCCGTCGAGCATCACTGGGCGATTCCCGCCGGGCGCCTGCCGTCGACGCCCGGGCGCTCGGCGCTGGAAATCTTCGAGGGCCTCGCGAGCGGTGAGGTGCGCGCAGTGTGGATCATGTGCACCAACCCGGCGGCCTCGATGCCCGATCTCGACCTCGTCGAGAAGGCGCTGCGGCAGGCCGAGCTCGTGGTTGTCCAGGACGCCTATCACCCGACGGAGACGACACGTTTCGCCGACGTGCTCCTTCCCGCCGCCCAGTGGCCGGAGAAGGACGGGGTGATGACCAACTCCGAGCGGAGGCTCACGTACCTGCCCAAGCTCGTCGACCCACCGGGCGAGGCGCTGCCGGACGCCGTGATCCTGACACGGTTCGCCCACGAGATGGGCTGGAAGGAGGCATTTCCATGCGCGAGCACGGCCGAGATCTTCGACGAGTTCGCGGCGTTGACGGCGGGAACGGTCTGCGATTACTCCGGGGTGAGCCACGCGCGCCTCCAGGCCGACGGCCCCTTGCAGTGGCCCGTGCCCGCGCCCGACCACCCCGGCACGGCCCGTCTCTACACGGACGGCGCCTTCGCGACGCCCGATGGGCGCGCGCGGTTCCTCGCCGTCGAGCACGCGGAGCCGCTCGAGGCGCCCGACGCCGACTTCCCCCTGGTCCTCACGACGGGTCGTGTGCGCGACCACTGGCATACGCTCACGCGAACCGGCAAGTCGCCGGCGCTCGCCTCGCGCACGCCCGAGCCGATCCTCGAGGTGAATCTCGGCGACGCGCGACGCGCCGGTATCCACGACGGGGATTTCGTCGAGGTCACCTCGCGCCGCGGCAAGGCCGTGGCTCAGTGCCGCGTGAGCGCCGCCATCCGCGAGGGCACGTGCTTCCTGCCGTTCCACTGGGGCCGGCACGCCGGGTTCTACAAGAGCGCCAACAACCTGACGCTGAGCGGTCGCGATCCGGTGTCGGGGCAGCCCGAGCTGAAGGCCTGCGCCGTGCGCCTGCGCCGGCTTGCGGAGTCGATCGGGGGCGTGGAGTCGATCCGATGAACAAGATCGAAGCGCTCAAGGCCGAGCGTGACGGTCTCGATGTCACCGAGGACCTCGTGCGCTTCGCCCGGGAGGGATGGCGGACGATCGCCGACGACGACAAGGAGCGACTGAAGTGGGTCGGCGTGTTCCACCGGAAGCCGACCCCCGGGCACTTCATGATGCGCATCCGCATGGCCAACGGCATCGTCACCGCAGCCCAGGCGCGCCTGCTCGGCGAGATCACGAAGGCGACCGGCCGGAACATCGCCGACGTGACCACGCGCCAACAGATCCAGCTCCGCTGGGTGACGATCGAGGGCGTGCCCGACGCCATGGCACGGCTCGAGGCGGCAGGGCTGTCGAGCTTACAAACCGGGATGGACAACATTCGCGGCATCGTCGGGTGCCCCGCGACCGGCCTCACCACGCACGAGCTGTTCGACACCGCGCCCATCGCGGCCGCGTTCCAGCGGATCTTTCTCGGCAACAAGGCGTTCACGAACTTGCCGCGCAAGTTCAACGTCACGATCACCGGCTGTCTCGAGCACTGCACCAGCGGCGAGACTCAGGACATCTCCATGACCCCGGCGCTCGCCACGCTCGACGGGGTGGAGGTCGCCGGGCTCAACGTCGCCGTCGGCGGCAAGCAAGGATCGGGCGGACCGCGGTTCGCGACCGATCTCGACGCCTTCGTGGCTCCCGGTGAAGCGGCGGACGTGTGCGCCGCGATCGCCCTCATCTTTCGCGATCACGGCCCGCGCGAGGCGCGCAGCAAGGCCCGCCTCGCCTTTCTCGTGGACGAGTGGGGAGGCCAGCGGTTCCGCAAGGAGCTCGAAGCGCGCCTCGGGCGCGCGCTGCCGCCAGGCGGGCGCGACGCGCGCGGGGCCACCACCACCGATCACATCGGGATCTTCCGCCAGCGGGAGCCGGGCCTGAACTACGTCGGGCTCAAGACGCCCGTGGGCCGTGTCACCGGCGATCAGCTCCTCGACCTGGCGCGCCTGGCCGAGCGCTACGGCCACGGCGAGCTGCGCTTCACGCCGTCGCAGAACGTGGTGATCCCCTGGGTCCCCGACGCGCTCCTGGGCGAGCTGACCCAGGAGCCGCTGCTGCGGGAGCTGCCGTACAACCCGTCCGAGATTCGCCGCGGTCTCGTCTCGTGCACCGGCACCGATTTCTGCAATCTCGCGCTGATCGACACGAAGACCCGAGCGCTGGCGCTGGCGCGCGAGTTCGAGCAGCGGCTCGGGACGGCGCGCCCTCTGACCGTGCGGTGGTCGGGCTGCCCGGCCTCTTGCGGCAACCACCACACCGCGGACGTCGGTCTGCAGGGCTGCAAGGTGAAGGTGGACGGCAAGATCGTCGACGGCGTCCACGTCTTCGTCGGTGGCCGGGGCGGGCTCGCGCCCCGGGCCGCCCAGAAGATTCTGGAGGACGTCCCCTGCGACGAGCTAGGGGAAGTGCTGGACCGCCTGGTCCGGTTCTTCCCGCGCGGCGACCGGAGGAAGGAGGAGACATGAACCGCAGCGTCGTCTCGTTCGTGGGCGCCGGCCCCGGCGATCCCGAGCTGATCACGCTCAAGGGGTTACGCCGGCTGCGCGAGGCCGAGGTCGTCCTGCACGATCGGCTCGCTCCGCCAGAGCTCCTCGACGAGGTCAGCCCGGGCGCCACCGTCATCGACGTCGGCAAGGCGCCAGGCCGTGCGTGCGTCGGTCAGGGGCAGATCAACTGGCTGCTCGTCGACTGGGCGCGCCGGCGCGAGCGCATCGTGCGGTTGAAGGGCGGCGATCCGGCCGTCTTCGGACGCCTCGGCGAAGAGATCGAGGCGGTGCGGTCGGCCGGGATCGCCTTCGAGGTCATCCCGGGCGTCACCGCCGCGACGGCGGCGGCCGCGCGGCTCGGCATCTCGCTGACCGAGCGCGGCCGCGCGTCGATGCTCGTGTTCACGACCGGCACGGACCATACGGGCCATCTTCCGGCCGCGCTCGATTGGGATGTGCTCGCGCGCACCGAGGGCACGCTCGTCTTCTATATGCCGGTGGGCGCGCTCGACTCGATCACCGCGTCACTCACGTCGCTGGGCCGTGATCCCCGCGAGGCGGCGATCCTGGTCGAGCACGCCGGCGTCGCCGGGGAGCGGGTGATCGCCGGCCGGCTCGGCGACATCGCCGCAGAGGCACGCGCGGCCGGCGTCGAATCGCCGGCGGTGCTCATCACCGGGCCCACCGTCGCGGCCGCGTCGGTGCCATTGACCGTTCGACGCGTGCTGAGTCACGCTGCGGTATGAGCCCTGCCTGACTACTTCCCCGCATTCCTCGATCTCCGCGGGCGGCGGTGCCTCGTCGTCGGCGGTGGCGCGGTCGGTGAGCGCAAGGCGCGGGCGTTGCTCGAGTGCGGCGCGCGGGGCACCGGGGTGAGCCCGGCCGTGACGCCGGGGTTAGCGGCGCTCGCCGCGAGCGGGCTCATTGCGAATCGCTCGCGGAGGTTCCGACGGTCGGACCTGAGAGGCTGCGTGCTGGCGGTCGCCTCGACCGGTGACCCCGTCGTGGATTGGGCGGTGGAGCGAACGGCCCGCCGGTCGCGGGTGCTCGTGAACGTGGTCGACCGGCCCGAGCAATGCGACTTCATCCTGCCCTCGGTGCTCCGCCGCGGAGAGCTCCAGATCGCCGTCTCGACCGGTGGTCGGAGTCCAGCACTCGCCCGCGAGATCCGGTACCGCCTGGAGAGTCTCTTCGGCCCGGAGTACGCCGAGTTGATCGCGCGGGCGGGCGATGCGCGTCGGCGTGCCCGCGCGGCGGCCCCGACGGCCGCGGCGCGGCTCGAGGCGGGTGAGCGCGTCGCAAGGTCTACCCTCGTCCCCCGGCCCGAGTGCGGCGCGAGGTGTTTTGGCGGCTCTCCACCTGACCGCGGACACGCGACGAGGCAGATGCCGGCGCGAGCCGGCCCACGTGGTCTGTCGATCGAGTCCGGGCTTCGCGCTACAATCGGTGCGTTCGGGCAGCGCGATCGTTCTCAGAGGGGTGTCACACCCGTGAACGCATCCGAGATCCGGAATGGTATGCACTCGTTGCTCCGCGGGCTGACCCCGCAGCAGGTCGAGCAGCTCGCCCAGGCCTCGGTCGGCCAGAAGGTCGCCAGCGGGCACGCGCTGATGAACGAGGGCGACCGGCCGAGCGGGCTCATGTTCCTCCTGCAAGGCCGGGTCGAGATCTTCAAGCATGGCGCTGACGGGCAGCGCGAGTTGCTCGCCAAGATCGACGCGCCGACTCTCCTGGGCGAGATGAGCCTCATCACCGACCGTCCCACCTCGGCCACCGTCATGGCCGTCGCCGAGTGCGAGCTCCAGCTGCTGACCAAGACGCAGTTCCAGCGGCTGATCGCGAGCGACAGCATCGCCGCCTACAGGCTGGTCGTGATCATCGCCGAGGTGCTCGCGCAACGGCTCGCCCGACTCGATCGGAAGGTGCTCGAGCTGACCGGCCACTGGAACCTCTAAGCGCGCGCTGACGCGATCGGCGCCGCGACGAGGCCGTCGTTCTCCAGGCGCGCATTCTTCACGGCGAAGGGCACGCCGGCGAGCGGCCCGGGATCGCCTCCGGCGGCGACGAGTCGGTCGATCCGTTCCGCATCTGCAAGGGCGGTGTCGTCGAGGACGCGGGTGAAGCAGTTGAGCGCGGCGTCACGCCGGGCGATGCGCTCGAGCGCGGACGCCACGACCTCGCGCGCGGACGCGCGGCGGGCACGTATCGCCTCGGCGATCGCGACGGCCGGGGTGTCTTCGCCGGTGCTCATGGGCGGAAGATCGGCGCGGGTTCGACCTCGTCGGGCAGCGGGAACTCCGCAAACAGACGCGCGAAGCTGAGGAGCCCTGTCAGCTGCTCGGCCACCGAAGCGGCGCTTCCTGGCTCGAGTGGGAGCCCGAGCAGCCCGGCCAGACGCTCGATGTCGGCCTCGGTCACGGCAGGATATGCGCCGCAAGATAGGCCCAGGCCACGACGGCAGCCAGGTTCCGGTTCAGCGCGAGCCCGCGCATCCGGGCACTGGTGATCGGCGGGCCAATGTTCGAGGTCATCGGCCGACCGTAGCGCCTGCTCTCGGAATAGGCAACCTCTCGCTGATGCCTCATTCCTGGGCAAGAGACACCAGGAGGCAAAGCGGCTGGCGGCCGCCGTCGGTGTGGATGTCGAGACGGCGATGGCGACCACCGCGATGCCGCTGCGCACCGACTTCCCGCTGACGACGGATCCGTTCAAGTACCGCCTGATGGAGCTCGTCGGCGTGTACGGCGACGCGCTACGGGACCGGTGCAACGGGCTCTTCAGCGACGGGATCCTCTTGGCGATCTACTGCGTCGTGAAGCTCGAGAAGAAGGGCGAGCGCGGTGTCCCGACCATCGACGCGAAGTTCCTGCACTACAAGGAGTACTGAGATGGGGTGCCCGGCGCGTGAGCAAACCACGGTGTCTGCTTATTCGGCGGGCACCGGTTGCGGAAGACGCAACGCTAAGTTCGCGTCAACGTTGGACCCCCTGCGCGGCACGCGCCTTGCTGCCGCGAGGGACGCGCGACAGCGACGTCGCAGAAACGGGTAATGGCGCCCGAGGCGGGGCGCCATTTTTTGCCGGGCGACTGCGCTAGCGCGCGGCCCGAGGAGGGCACGACCGTGGCGGAATTGGAATCCATCAAACGCACGCTACCGTGGAGGATCATCGCAGCCCTGGTCGTCGCCTGCCTGCTGGCCGTCGGCGGTTGGGTGTTCGCTCAGGACAAAGCCGCCGCACCGGCCGCGCCTGCGGCGCCGGCCGCTGCTCCCGCTCCGCCGCCGAAGCCAGACCCGGGAGGCATCGCCACAGGCGGCATCGCAGACGTCACGGCCAAGGAGGCGGGCAAGCCGACGCTCGCCGAGATCGCCGACTTCGCGGGCCACAACCGGGTGTCGATCAACCTGATGTGGACACTGCTCACCGGCTTTCTCGTCATGTTCATGCAGGCGGGGTTCGCGCTCGCCGAGACCGGCTTCACGCGCGCGAAAAACGTCGCGCACACCATGATGATGAATTTCATGGTCTACGCGATCGGCATGACGGGCTACTGGATCATGGGCTTCGCGCTCCAGATGGGCGGCGCGAGCCCCCTCGCCACGCTGGGCGGCACCGGCGTGCTGGACGGCGAGTTCACGATCTCGCTCTTCGGCAAGGACTTCGGCCTCTGGGGCACCAAGGGCTTCTTCCTGGCCGGCTCGACGTACGACGTCGGCGTATTCGCGCTGTTCCTCTTCCAGATGGTCTTCATGGACACCGCGGCCACGATTCCGACGGGCGCGATGGCCGAGCGGTGGAAGTTCTCCTCGTTCGTCACCTATGGCTTCTTCATCTCGATGATCACCTATCCGCTCTTCGCCAACTGGGTGTGGGGCGGAGGCTGGCTCTCACAGCTCGGCAAAAACTTCGGCCTGGGCCACGGCTACGTGGACTTCGCGGGCTCGTCGGTCGTGCACATGGTGGGCGGCGTCACCGCGCTGGCCGGCGCCATGGTGCTCGGACCGCGCATCGGCAAGTTCAACAAGGATGGCTCGCCCAACCCGATCCCGGGTCACAACCTGCCGATGGCGGCCCTCGGCTGCTTCATCCTGGCGTTCGGGTGGTTCGGCTTCAATCCGGGGAGCACGCTGGCCGGCGGTGACCTGCGCATCGCGGTGATCGCGGTCAACACCATGCTGGCCTCGGCGTCGGGGGCGATCTTCGCGATGTTCTACATGTGGGCGAAGTACGGAAAGCCCGATCCGAGCATGATGATCAACGGCATGCTGGCTGGGCTCGTGGCGATCACCGCGCCGTGCGCCTTCGTGTCGAGCTTCTGGGCTTTCGTGATCGGCGCGTTTGCGGGAGTGCTCGTCTGCTGGTCCGTGTTCTTCATCGAGCGGACGATGAAGGTGGATGACCCGGTCGGCGCGATCTCCGTCCATGGGACCTGCGGCGCCTGGGGCGTGCTGAGCCTCGGAATCTTCGCCGACGGCACCTATGGCGACGGCTTCAACGGAGTCCCAAGCACGGTGAAAGGGCTCTTGTACGGGGACCCGAGCCAGCTCGTCGCCCAGATCATCGGTCCGATCGTCAACCTCTGCTTCATCTTCGGCGCGTCGTGGGCCTTCTTCAAGATCTACGACGTCGTCTTCAGCATGCGCGTCAGCCCCGAGGTCGAGCTGGAGGGTCTCGATGTGCCCGAGATGGGCGCTCACGGCTACCCGGAGGTGCATGGGCCAGCGACGCTCGTCCACGCGATGGGCACATCGGCGGTGAAGCCGCCCACGATGTCGATGGCGCCCGAGCGCTCGCGGTAAGGCGCCGAAGGGCACGCCATGAAGAAGATCGAAGCGATCATCAAGCCGTTCAAGCTGGACGACGTGAAGGAGGCGCTCACGGGTGCCGGCATCATCGGCATGACCGTGAGCGAGGTCCGGGGCTTCGGCCGGCAGAAGGGCCACACCGAGATGTATCGCGGCGGTGAATATACCGTCGACTTCCTGCCCAAGATGAAGGTGGAGGTCGTCGTCAGCGACGGCCTCGTGGACAAGGTCGTCGCGCTGATCACCGTGGCTGCCAAGACCGGCAGCATCGGCGACGGCAAGGTGTTCGTCGAACCGCTCGAGGAAGCAGTGCGGATCAGGACCGGCGAGCGCGGCGACAACGCAGTCTAACCCGAGTTGAATGCGCCCGTGTATGGCCAGGTCCCCAAGCCCGAGGATGCGAAGCCCGCGGAGACCAAGCCCGCGGAGAAGAAGGAAGAGAAGCCGAAGACGCTCTGGGAGGAGAATGTCCTCTTCGCCTACATCGAGAACAGCTTGGTGTGGAACATGGGCCGGTCGGGCCGGGACCACACCAACAACGAGCTACGCGTCTTCGACAACGAGGACGGCTACACGTTCAATGCGGCGGAGTTCAGTATCAAGAAGGACCCATCGGAGAAGTATCCCTTCGGATACGGCGTCGTCCTCACGACGGGAATCGATGCGCAGAAGATCCATGCGCTCGGTATGTTCCGTGGCGACAACGACACGTATCCGTTCCGCAACACAGCGAAGTTCGATGTCAAGGACGCTTACGCCTCTTACACGATCCCGATCGGAAGTGGCCTCACCGTGAAGGCCGGGAAGTTCGTTACGCTGCTCGGGTACGAGGTCATCGACGGGCCTCTAAACCCGAATTTCTCACGATCGTTCATGTTCGGCTTCGCGATCCCGTTCACCCACGTGGGCGGTCTGCTGTCGTACTCGCCTTTCGAGTGGCTTACGGTCACCGCAGGCCCGGTCGTCGGCTGGGACGTTGCCCGGGACAACAACAGCCAGATGTCCGTCATGGGGCAGTTCGCCGTGACGCCGATCAAGGACCTTCCGCTGACGCTCAGCTGGATCACCGGTCCCGAGCAGGCTCGCCAAAACGGTAACCCGCGCACCGTGCTCGACTGGGTCGGCAACTACACCGGCATCAAGGGGCTCACGCTCGGCCTGAACGTCGACTACGGCTGGGAGTATAACGAAGCCTCGCTCGTTGCTTCGAGGACTCGCTCCGATAGCACCACCGCCTCGTGGTGGGGATGGGCGGGCTACGCGATCTACGACTGGACCGACAAGCTACGCACCTCGCTTCGGCTCGAGTACTTCAAGGACGCCGAGAGCGTCCGTACCCTCGCGGCCCCGGTGGGTACGAAGCTCGATCTGTACGGTGTCACCGCCACGATTCAGTACAACATCTGGAAGGGGCTGTTTGCTCGGCTCGAGTACCGACACGACTCGGCGAACCAGAAGGTCTTCGCGATCCGTGCCCCCGGCTATGTGCCGACCGGGAAGTCCCAGGACACCATGACCCTGGCTGTTCATTACAGCTTCTTTTGATCCACGAGAGCACGACATGGCCGAGCGTGCGGACGGTCACGGCGAGAGATTGGCGGAGCTGAACGGTGTCGCGCGCGCGCTTGCCGAGACCGTGCCGCTGCTCGTCGAGCGGCTCTCGGCGGCGCGGTCAGGACAGCTCTACCGAGAGGCGCTCGAGCTGCTCGAGCGGCCGTTACTGGGGCACGTTCTGTCGATGACCGGAGGTAACCAGCTCCGCGCCGCCCGGCTGCTCGGGCTCAACCGCAACACCCTTCGCAAGCGCTGCCGGGAGCTATGCCTCGCGTTGCCAGGGAGATCGGGACGCGCCCCCGGCGGCCGGGCCGCCGCGCCCATCCCCTAGATTTGATAGGCTCGCCTCGGACGGCGGGGCCCGGCCCCGCGACGTCCTGCGGCTCGCACGACTGTCAGTAGGCTCGCCTCGGAAGGCGGGGCCCCAGCCCCGCGACGTCCTGCGGCTCGCACTACTAGCTCGCGCCCGGCAAGATCGCTGCGCCTCGAAGTCCCCGCCGCTCTCCGTGGGCCGGTGCCGTAAAATGGCTGACGGCACCATGATGTCCGACGTCGACACGCTCGCGAGCCAGATCGTGGAAGGCTCGACCCGTGCCCTCGCGCGCGGGCTCACCTGGGCCGAGTCCGGGGGCAAGCGGGCCGAAGCGCTGAGCGCCCGGTTGTACCCCCACACAGGGCGCGGCCAGATCGTCGGCGTCACGGGGGCGCCCGGGAGCGGCAAGAGCACGCTGGTCCGCGGGCTGGCGCTTGTCGCGCGCGCCCGCGGCCGCACCGTCGGTGTCGTCGCGGTGGACCCTTCCTCGCCGTTCTCGGGTGGCGCGATCCTCGGCGATCGGATCCGCATGAACGACCTGGCCCTCGATCCCGGCGTCTTTATCCGCTCGATGGCGACGCGCGGCGCCCTGGGCGGCCTCTGTCGCGCCGCGGCGGACGCCGTCGACCTCATGGATGCCGCCGGGCGAAGCCTCGTCCTCGTCGAGACCGTCGGCGTCGGGCAGGACGAGGTGGAGGTGATGCGTCTGGCTCACACGGTCCTCGTCGTCTCGGTGCCGGGTCTCGGTGACGACGTCCAGGCGCTCAAGGCCGGTGTTCTCGAGATCGCGGATGTGCACGTCGTCAACAAGGCCGATCGCGACGGCGCCGACCGCACCGTCGCCGAGCTCCGCGCGATGCTCACCCTGCTCCCCGCGGCGGAGGAGGCCTGGATGCCGCCCGTTCTGCCCGCGGCGGCGGCGCGCGACGAAGGCATCGAGCCCATCGCCGACGCGCTCGACGGCCACATGGCCTACCTCAAGACGAGCGGCGAGCTCGAGCGGCGGCGCCGACGGATCGTCACCGCGCGCGTGCTGAGGATCGCGCAGGACCTGGTCGCCGAAACGGTGCTCGGCGGTGAGGCCCTCAGCGCGGAGGGGGCGGCCAGCGTCACCCTGATCGAGCGGGTGGCCCGACGCGAGCTGGCGCCTCATGCCTGCGCGCGGCTATTCTTGGCCCAGATCGCCCGCAGAACAGAAGGAGGAGTCGGATGAACATCGCGAACATCCTCGCGCGGAAGGGCTCGATGGCCGTGACGGTGCTTCCCGAGCAGTCGATCCGGGAAGCGCTCGCCCTGCTAGCCCTCCATAACATCGGCGCGCTGGTCGCCGTGCAGGGCGAGCACCCCGTGGGCATTCTCTCCGAGCGCGATATCGTGCGGGAGGCGGCGCGCAACGAGGGCTTCCTCGCGCGCACGGTCGCCGACCTCATGACGCGCAACGTCATCACGGGCCAGCCACACGATGATCTGCTCACGGTCGCCCACACGATGACCGAGCGGCGGATCCGTCATCTGCCGGTCGTGGACCAGGACCGGCTGATCGGGATGGTGTCGATCGGCGACGTCGTGAAAGCGCAGCGCGATCACTACCAGGGCGAGGTCGATACGCTACAGACGCAGCTCCTCGCCGGCGAGGGCGGGCTGGCGCATTGACGTCACCGACGGGGACGCCGTCGCGGCCGTTGCGCGTCGCGATCATCGGCGCCGGGCCCACCGGATTTTACGCCGCGGACCACCTGCTCAATCACCTGGAGGTGGTCGTCGAGGTCGACATGTTCGACCGGCTGCCGACACCCTATGGGCTGGTCCGCCTGGGCGTCGCGCCCGATCACCAGAAGATCAAGTTCGTGACCAATGCCTTCGACAAGGTGGCCGCCAGCTCCCGCTTTCGCTTCTACGGCGGCGTCGATTTCGGCAAGGACGTGACGCTCGCCGACCTCCGGGCGCACTACCACCAGATCGTGTACTGCACGGGCGCGCAGACCGACCGGCGCATGGGGATTCCCGGCGAGGATCTGTCCGGGAGCCATCCGGCGACGGAATTTGTCGCTTGGTACAACGGCCACCCCGACTATCGGGACTGCGCGTTCGATCTCTCCCAGGAAAGTGTCGCGGTCGTCGGCGTCGGCAACGTTGCGGTCGACGTCGTGAGGATCCTGTGCCGGACGCCGGAGGAGCTGGCGACCACCGACATCGCCGACTACGCGCTGGAGGCGCTGCGCAAAAGCCGCGTGAAGGAGGTCTACCTGCTCGGCCGGCGCGGGCCCGCCCAGGCCGCGTTCACCAATCCAGAGGTCAAGGAGCTCGGCGAGCTGGCCGATGCGGACATCACGGCGATCCCGCAGGAAATCGAGCTGGACCCTTTGAGCCGCGCCGCGGTGGAGCGCAGCCAGGACCGGGCCACGCTGAAGAAGGTGGAGATTCTTCGGCAATACGCGCGACGCGCGCCCACCGGTAAATCGCGCCGGCTGGTCCTGAGGTTCCTGGTCTCGCCGGTCGAGCTGATCGTCGACGACGCCGGGCGCGTCGCGGCGATGCGTCTCGTGCGCAACGAGCTCTACGCCACGTCGACGGGCGCGCTGCAGCCGCGCGCGACCGACCGCTTCGAGGAGCTGCCGGTCGGTCTCGTGTTCCGCTCGGTCGGTTACCGCGGGGTGCCGCTGCCGGGCGTGCCGTTCAACGAGAGCTGGGGCGTCATCCTGAACGACAAGGGGCGTGTGCTCGATCCCGCCACCAAACAGCCGGTCGTTGGCGAGTACACCGCGGGATGGATCAAGCGCGGCCCGACGGGCGTCATCGGCACGAACAAGCCGGACGCCGCCGAGACCGTCGAGTGCATGTTCGAGGATCTCGCCCGGGGCGCCGTGCTCGAGCCGGCGCGGCCGGATGCGGCCGCCGCCGAGGCGCTCGTCCGGCAGCGCCAGCCGAGCTACGTCTCGTACGCCGACTGGCTCAAGCTCAACGCGATCGAGGTCGCGCGGGGGCGCGCCCAGGGTCGGCCCCGGGTGAAGCTGACGAGCGTGGAAGAGATGCTGGCCGCGCTGGGCCGCTGAGCGCTCAGCGGGAGATCGTCAGCCGCTCCCCGCCGTAGTTGTCCTCGTCCTGCCAGGGCTGGCCTTGCGCGAAGCGCGTGGACCGGAACGGTGTGAGGTCCACGGTGCGCGCCTTGCCGTCGACGATCCACTCGGCGAGACACCGGCCGATCGCCGGCGAGGTCTTAAACGAAGTTCCGGAGTCGCCCAGCATGCAGTAGAGCCCCGCGACCGATGGGATCTGATCGATGATCGGGCGGCCGTCGGCGCTCATCATGATCATCCCGGCCCAGCCGCCGCGCATCGTCGCCTCGCCGAAGAGGGGCAGGCGGGCGGCCAGCGCCTTGCGGCAGATCGCGACGAACTCTGGGTCGACGCCCTCGTCGAAGCTGTCGGGATCGGCGTGCCCCACGCCGAGCTCGACGCCGATCAACGTCGCGACGCCGCCCTCGGGACGGAACCACGAGTGATGAATCGCGTCGATGACCACGCAGTGCCGGGTCTTGAAGCCGGCTGGCCAGCGGAAGATCGAGATCTGGATGCGATGCGGAGTGAGGCCGAAATCGAGCCCGAGTGGCGCCAGCAGAGGTCCGGCCCACGCCCCGGGAACGAGCACGACCACGGGAGTGTCCACCCGCCCCCGAGAAGTCTCGACGCCGACGACCTGATCCCGCTCGGCCACGAT
>QHSR01000128.1:0-8477 GCA_003221635.1 Candidatus Rokuibacteriota bacterium
GTCAACCAGGTCGAGCCGGAGATCACCTGGGCGAAGTTCAAGGCGATGGCCGAGGGCGCGCGCCTGGCCTCCGCTCAGCTCTGGCGCTAACGTGGAGGCTCCAGTGATTCGCGACGAGATCGACGTTCCCCACGCGGTCGTGCAGGTCCTCGCCGAGGCGGGCATCCGGTTCGTCTTCGGCATGCCCGGTGGAGACACCGGGCGCATCTTCGACGCGCTCCACGACTCGACGGAGATCCAGACAGTCCTCGTCCGCCACGAGCAGGTGGGCTCGATCATGGCGGAGATGTACGGCCGTCTGACGGGAAAGCCCGGCGTCGTCATGGGCCAGGGCATTTTCCTCGCGTGCAACGCGCTCTTCGGCGCGCTCGAGGCCGTGAAGGGCGCGTCTCCGATGCTGCTGCTCGGAGACTTCACGGACATGGCGCCCTTCATGCACCACGCGCCGTACCAGGCCGGCACCGGCGAGCACGGAAACCACGACCTGCGGAATCTTCTCGCGAGCGCGACCAAGTACACCGCAGCGGTCTCCGAGCCGAAGCAAGCCGTCCAGACGATCCAGCTCGCCATCAAGCACGCCACGACCGGCACGCCGGGTCCGGTGGCGGTGATCTTCGGCAGCCGCTCGCTGGCCGGCACGGTGAAGACCCGGCGGCCCCCCCGCGTCCACGCGACCGCCCGCGTGCTGGCGCACGGGATCGCCCGACCCGCCGGCGCCGACGTCGCGCGTGTCGCTGACGCGCTCCTCGGTTCATCAAGCCCGGTGATCATCGCCGGCAACGGCGTCCACGCGGCGCGCGCCTGGGCCGAACTCGCGGAGCTCGCCGAGCTCGTCGTGATTCCGGTGGCGACGACGGCGACCGGGAAGAGCGCGATGGCCGAGGTGCACCCCCTGGCGCTCGGCGTGTTCGGGAACTGGGGACAGGCGGTGGCCAACGAGGTCGTCTCGACCGCCGATACGGTGCTCGTCGTCGGCTCCCGGCTGGCGCCGACCGACACGGCCTTCGAGAACCCAGAGCTCCTCGACGCCGACCGCCAGAGATTCCTCCAGGTCGACATCGAGCCGCTCAATATCGGGCGCCATTTCCCCGTGGCCGCGGCGATCGTCGCCGACGCGCGGGAGGCGCTGGCGGCGCTGGTCGCCGAGCTCGGGCCGCGAATCACCGCCGCGCGGCGCGACGCGGCGCGCCGTCGATCGGCGCACCTGGCCGAGCTCAAGACCCTGCATCGGTACTTCGCCGAGCCCGAGCAGCGCTCGGATGACGTCCCGCTCCGGCCCGAGCGCGTGATCACCGAGCTCGCG
Organism: Candidatus Rokuibacteriota bacterium; assembly: GCA_003221635.1. Taxonomy (GTDB): domain Bacteria; phylum Methylomirabilota; class Methylomirabilia; order Rokubacteriales; family CSP1-6; genus AR31. The sequence goes on from QHSR01000128.1 coordinate 1,304, forward strand.
CGCCGGCTCGACGAGCGTGCCGTGGTCACGATGGATGCGGGCGCGAACCGTCTCTACATGACCCACTTCTTTCAGTCCAGGGGCGCGGGCATCGTCTACCAGCCTTCGTCGATCGGCGGCATGGGGTACGCGCTGCCGGCGGCGCTGGCGGCGAAGCTCACGTACCCGGAGCGCGACTGCGTCGCGGTCTGCGGTGACGGGGGTTTCGCCATGACGATGAACGCGCTGTTCACCGCCGCGCAGTACCGCATCCCGGTGGTGACCGTCGTGCTGAACAACAGCGTGCTCGGCTGGGTCAAGGACGGCCAGCGCCGCCGCGGCAACCGGTTCATCGCCTCGGAGCTCGGGCGCACCGACTACGCGCGCATCGCCCAGGCCATGGGGTGTGTCGGCATCCGCGTCGAGACGCTGAAGGACCTGGTCGGAGAGCTGGATCGGGTGGTGGGCGCGAAAGAACCCGTCGTGCTCGACGTGGTCACGACCGAGGACGCGCCGTTCTGGCAAGTCCAGTCGCCGTTCGCCAAGGAGGGTCCCGGCGGCGAGTGACCCATCGCGCTACTGGTCGGCCGCGGCCGTGAGACCTTCGACGAAGCAATCGAGGACGAGGTTGAAGGCGATGGCACCCGGCGTCGTCTCAGTGCATCACGCCGCCACCGGTCACGTTGATCGACTGACCGGTGATGTATTCGGCGCCGTCGCCCGCCAGGCACGCCGCGACCTCGGCGACGTCGCTCGGCCTCGCGATGCGGCCGAGCGGGGTCATCGCGGCGGTCTGCTTGATGCGCTCCTCCCGCTGCCTCGGGTCGAACGTGCCGTCGGCACGCAGGCCCATGTGATCCAGGCGCTCGGTGTCGGCGGCGCTCGGACAGATCGTGTTGACCGTGATCCCGGCGGGCGCCAGCTCCTGCGCCAGCGACTGCGTGAAGCCGATGATCCCGAACTTGGACGCGCAGTACGCCGCGCGCCGGGCGCCACCCTTCTTGCCCCACTGGGACGACATGCTGATGATGCGCCCGCGCACGCGACGCTCGAGCATCGAGCGCGCGACGGCCTGCGAGGTGATGAACGTGCCTTTGAGGTTGGTATCGAGGACGGTGTCCCACGCCTCCTCGGGCAAATCGACCACCAGCGTCCGGTCGAGGCTTCCCGGCGCGCCGGCATTGTTCACGAGGATGTCGATGCGCCCGAACTCGGCGAGGGCGCCCGCGACGACCTTCTCGATCTGTGCGACCGAGCGGACGTCGGCGATCGCCGTCATCGCCCGGCGTCCTCGCTCCCGAATCTCCTCCGCGACCGCGTCGACGCCACCCCAGGCTCCCGGCGGCGTCGCGGACGACACCCGGAGCCCGGTCGGGATCACGTCCGTCAAGATGAGATCGGCGCCCTCATCGGCGAACCGCTGGGCGATGGCTCGGCCGAGCCCGTGTTCGCCGCCCGCTCCCGTCACCATCGCCACCTTGGCCTCGAGTCGTCCCATGGTTCTGATCTCCCGGCGCGGTCGCGACTCTTCCGCCGAGCCGCGTGTCGCGCCCCTTTGATCGTTACCCCGTCGTCGCCGCGGCGGTCAAAAAGCGATCGGGACGGAAGGGCGCCAGCGCCGGGCTCGGCGCGTCGCGGACGATCTCGTCCGCCAGCAGCCGTCCGAGCAGCGGTCCCAGCGTGATCCCGCTGTGCGTCGCGATCACCCAGGCGTTGACGAATCCCGGGACCCGGCCGGCGATCGTGTGCCGGTCGCCCGGCATGGGTCGCACCCCGATGCGGGTGTCGGCGATCTTCACGTGGCGCGCCGCCGGAAAAACGCGGGCCGTGCGCTCGAGCAAGAGCGCGGCGAGCTCCGGCAGCGGCGCCGGCGAGCCCGCGTTCGACGCGAGCGCGTCGACGTCCTCGGCGCCGAGCAGGAGCCCACCGCTGGCATCGGGCCTGACGTGGATGCCCGGCGCATGCACCACACGGCGAAGCGGCTCCGCCGGGCGGGATGTGACCGCGAGCAGGCCGGGAACGCGGCCGACCGGGATGGCGACGCGAAGCGGCTCGAGGAACGCTTGCGTCGCCGGCCCCACGCAGACGAGGAACGACTGTGCGACCAGGTCTCCGTCGTCCACGACGACCGCCTCGACCCGATCGCCCCGCGCCCGGAGAAACCGGACGGCCTTGCCCTCCCTGACGTCGGCGCCGCGCGCCGCCGCCGCCGCCAGGAGACGCCCGATCAATCGGGGAGCGTCGAGCCACGCGTCGGCGGCGAAAAAGGCGATTTCCTGGACACGGTGGGGAATGGCCAGCCCGGGCTCGAGTTTCGAAGCCCGCTCGCGGCTGATCCACTCCGCGGGGTAGCCGCGGGTCGCGAGCCGGTGGACCCGCTCACGGAGCTCCCGCTCCTCGTCGCCGGCATCCGCCCACTCGAGCGAGCCGCCATCGTGGTAGCCGGCGTCGCCTCCGAGCTCTCGCGACAGCTCGCGGTGGGCGGTCATCCCGGCCGCGTTGAGCCGATGGTAGACGTCGGGCTCTTTTCTGACCGAGTTCAGCCAGGCGAACGACGTGCCGCTCGTCCCGCCGCCGGGAGGTCCGGCGTCGAGCGCCAGCACGCGCGCCCCCGCCCCCGCGGCCGCGTAGACGGCCGACGCGCCCACCATGCCCAGTCCGATGACGGCGACGTCGTAATGTTTCATCCGCGACCTCCCGCACGGGCCTGATCATCCACTGCGGGCGCATTATAGAAGTCTTCGAGATCCCGTGACACGGAAGGGCGAACGCCACGGTCAGCCCGAGCTCGACGCGGCCTCGATCTTGGTGCCTCCCCGCATGAACGACGCCGGCAGGGCGACCACCATGAGCACGAGGCACGCGACGTACGTGAGGTTCATGGAGGCGACGAAAGCGCCGGGATGCACGGCGCTCGGCGTGGCGTCGTCGACGCCGGAGTAATAGCGGAACGCGAGGGTCAGGAGCGCTCCGCCGAGCGAGATCCCGAGCAGCGCAGAGATGCCGAAGATGGTCTGGACCATCCCGGTCGCGAAGCCCCGGTACTCCCGGGGCACCGAGCCGATGATCGCCGCCTGGTTCGGAGTGTTGAAGAACCCCGAGCCGACACCGACGAGCGCCATCATGCTCGCCGGCAGCATCCAGTGCGAATCCGTTCTCAGGAAGCCCCCGATGGCGAAGGCACCGAGGGTCGCCAGGACGCCGATCGAGGCCGGCGCTCGGGGACCGATCCGGTCGGTGAGCTGGCCGCTCACCGTCGCCAGCCCGATCGTGAAGACGGGCGCCGCCAGGAAGATGAGCCCCATGAGCGACGGGGAAAAGTGGAGCACGTCCTGGATGTAGAACGGCATCAGGAACCCGAGCACGCTGTTGGTCGTGGCGATGAGGAGCAGGCTCAGGATACTGAACGTGAACATCCGTATCTTGAACAGCGAGAGATTCACGACCGGGTTGACCGATCGCCGCTCGTGCGCGAGGAATCCGAGCGCCGTGGCGCCGAAGACCAGCGCCAGGACGCCGATCCGCTCGGCTCCGATCGTCGCGGCGCTCCGCCGGTCGAGCAGCAAGGTCAGCATGATCGTGAGGGCGATGAGCAGCGCCGCGCCGAGATAGTCGATCGATGGCGCTCTCCCGTTCGAGATCGTCCGGCGCCCCTTGGCGCGCAGGACTGTCAGGATGACGCCGACGAGCCCCATCGGCACCAGGAGGAAAAAGATCCAGCGCCAGCTCAACAGATCGATCACGAACCCGCCGAGCGGCGGCCCGATCAAGAGTCCGGAATGAAAGCCCATCGTCATGTAGCCGTTGGCGCGTCCCTCGGAGCCTTCCGGCATCGCCTCCATCGCCAGCACGCGCGTCGCCGACGAGATCATGGCCGCGCCCAGCCCCTGGAGGAAACGGAAGAGGATGAGGTGCGTGGCGTTCGCGGCGAGCCCGCAGAGCAGGGAGCTGGCGGCCATGATGGCGAACCCGAGGCCGTAGATGACGTGCCGACCGTGAATGTCGCCGAGCCGGCCGAAGACGACGGAGAGGCTGATGCCGGCAAGCTGGTAGACGATCACGGCCCAGGAGATGGCGAGGATGTCGGTGTTCAGGGCGCTGGCGAGCGTGGGAAGGGAAATGATGAAGATCCGTGTGGCGACGCCGGTGAGGAACTGGCCCATGATCGCGTTGGCGAGGAGGAGCCGGTCCGTGCGAGCGAGCACGGATGACATTATCAGCCCGGGCCGGCCCGTTGTCGTAAGATTGGCGGCCATGAGCGAAGAGACGCTCCGGAAGCTCGCGATGCAGGTGCGGAACTGGGGGCGGTGGGGCGCGGCCGACGAAATCGGCACGCTGAACTTCATCACGCCGGAGGCCGTCGCCGCCGCCTGCCGGCTCGCCACGACGGGCAAGGTGTTCGCGCTGGGCATTCCGCTCCAGCGTGAAGGTCCGCAGAGCGGCACCCGCCAGCGCTTCAACCCGATCCACACCATGTTCCGCGACGGCGGCGATCAGCCGCGAACGCCCGCCGAGGTGGTCGCGCTGCAGGGGTACGGGGGCTCCGACGACTGGATCGTGATGCCGCTCCAGTGCGTCACCCAGTGGGACAGCCTGGCCCACGTCTTCTACGAGGGCAAGATGTACAACGGCTACGATGCCGCCCTCGTCACCAGCAGCGGCACCGCGAAGAACAGCATCGACAAGACCAAGAGCCGGATCGCCGGCCGCGGTGTGCTCCTCGACGTCGCGCGGTGGAAGGGGGTGCGCGCGCTCGAGTCCGGATACGCGATCACGCCGGCCGATCTCGACGCGACCGCCGCGGCTCAGAAGGTCGAGATCCGGCGCGGCGACATCCTCCTGATCCGCACGGGCCACATGTCGCGCTATCTCGACCGCAACGACTGGCGCAATTACGACCTCGACGACTCGCCGGGCGTCTCGGTGCACACGGCCCCGTGGATGCACGCCAAGGAGATCGCGGCGGTGGCGTCCGACAATTACGCGGTCGAAGTGCGGCCCTCGCAGCTGCCGCCGTTTCGCAGTCCCTTCCACATCTGCGCCATCCCGAACATGGGGCTGACGCTGGGCGAGATCTTCTATCTCGAGGAGCTGGCGACGGACTGTGCCGCCGACGCGCGCTACGCGTTTCTGCTGGTGGCGCCGCCGTTGCCGGTCACGCGCGGCGTGGGGACGCCGATCAACCCGTACGCCATCAAGTGAGCCGGCGGCCGCGGTGCTGATCCGCGAGGTTCTGGCCGACCACTGGAAGGCGCTCGACGCGGTCCGGGCGGCGTGAGCCCGTGACGAGCTCTAGCCCCGCTCTCCCGCTCCTGCCCACCACCGTCGTCGGCAGCTTCCCCCAGCCGGAGTGGCTCGTCGACCGGGCGGCGCTGCTCGCGGGCGGCGTGCCACGGGTGCCCCGGCCGACGCTGTGGCGCGTGCCCGAGGAGCTCCGGGAGCAGGCCCACGACGATGCGGTGCGGCTGGTCGTACGCGACATGGAGCGAGCCGGCGTCGAGATCGTGAGCGACGGCGAGGTGCGCCGGGAGAGCTACTTCAGCTGGCTGGCGCCCGCTCTCACCGGGCTCGACGTCACGCGACCGGGAACGGCGATGAGCCGCGTCGGGCGACCGACGCCGGTGCCGCGGGCGGTGGGCCCCATCACGCGTCCGAAGCCCGTGCTCGCGCGCCACACCGCGTTCCTGCGCGCGGAGACGGACCGCCGGATCAAGATCACCGTGCCCGGGCCGTTCACGCTGACCGCGTTGACCCAGAACGAGTACTATCCCGACGCGCCGAGCCTGGCGCTGGCCTACGCCGCCGTCGTCAACGAGGAGTTGCGCGACCTCAAGGCCGCCGGCGCGGATTTCGTGCAGCTCGACGAGCCGTACCTCCAGGCGTGGCCGGACCGCGCTCGCGAATACGGGGTGGCGGCCATCGACCGCGCGCTGGACGGTATCGCCGGGCCGACCATCGTGCACCTCTGCTTCGGCTATGCGCACACCGTGCGTGACAAGCCGAGCGGCTACTCGTTCTTGCCCGAGCTGGAGCGATGCCGCGCCACGCATGTCTCGATCGAGGCCGCGCAGCCCCGACTGGATTGCGCCATCCTGCGTTCGCTGCCGTCGAAGACCGTCGTCCTCGGGGTTCTCGATCTGGGCGACCCGAACGTCGAGACTTCGGAGGTCGTGGCCGGCCGCATCCGGCAGGCACTGGCTTATGTGCCGCCGGAGCGTCTGGTCCCAGCACCAGATTGCGGGATGAAGTATCTGCCGCGCGACCGCGCCGTCGCCAAGCTCGCGGCGCTGGTGGCCGGCGCGCGGCTCGTGCGCGACGAGCTAACCGCGGGCGCTTCCTGGCGCCCCACGGGCGCCTCCTAGCGCCCCACGGGCGCTTCCTGGCGCCCCGCGTGGTGGCCTTTTTCACCGACTTCTGCTATGGTCCGGACGCCTCGAAGTCCGCGAGGAATTGCAGCCAAGGGTTGACCGACAGGAGGCAAGCATGAGCGATCGCACGAGTGAGCCGGAGCGTCGTTCCAGCGTTGACCGCCGGACCTTCCTGAAGCGAGCGGGCGCCGCTGGCGCCGGTGCGGTCATCGCGTCGCGGCTTCAGGCACCCGGGTCCGCCGCCGCGCAGGACGCCACTGTTCGGCCCGACCCGCCCGCCAAGCGCGGCGGCACGCTCCGCTACGGGGTCCACACGGCCCCTGCCCACTTCGACGTCCACCAGTCCGGCACGGTGGCCAACATCGGGGCCCAGAGCCCGATGTACGACACGCTGCTGCGGCGCAGTCCGAAGGACGGACAGACGATCATCCCCGACCTCGCCTGGAAGTGGGAGATCTCACCGGACGGCAAGAAGTACACCTTCCATCTCCGCAAGGGCGTGAAGTTCCACGACGGCGCCGACTTCACCGCCGAGGACGTGAAGGCGACGTACGATCGTATCGCCCATCCGCCCAAGGGCGTGGTCATTCCGCGCACACCCCTCTTCGCCACGGTGGGCGACATCGTCGTGGTGGATCCACACAAGATCGAGTTCCGGCTCACCGAGCCACGACCGAAGGCCTTCATGCTGGGGGCCTTTGCCAGCGGCTGGAACATCATCGTGCGGAAGAAGACTCTCGAGGAGAACCAGGGAAATCTCCGGCAGGTCATGGCCTACCCCGGGACCGGGCCCTTCAAGCACGTCTCGCGAAAGGACAAGGAAGTTT
>QHSR01000128.1:8696-11176 GCA_003221635.1 Candidatus Rokuibacteriota bacterium
GCGCCGGGCCATGCACCTCGCGATGGATCGCCATACCCTGGTCGAGGTGGTGAAGGACACGGCGCCCATGCAGGTGGGCGGCTTCGTCTATCCCTTCCACGAAATGTCCACACCGCGCGCCGAGCTGGAGAAGAAGCTGGGCTATCAGAAGGACATCAAGCCCGCCGTGCAGGAGGCGCGTCGGCTCATGAAGGAGGCGGGCTACGGTCAGGGCATCAAAGGGCTCGATTTCGTGGTGCGCGACGCCAACACCTTCAAGCTCTGGGCGGTCGCCATCCAGGCCATGCTCAAGGAGCACCTCAACATCGAGTGCAACCTGAGAGTCGTGCAGATCTCGCAGTGGTTCGACGAAGTCGGCGGCGGCAACTTCGATCTGGGTATCAGCGCGATCGTCTCTTCGCTGATGGATCCGTCCGACTACTTCAGCGCCTGGTACGGCAAGGACGGCCCGCAGAACTACTCGTACTGGACGAACCCCGGCTTCCACGACCTCGCCAACCAGATCGAGCGCGAGCTGGACGACAACCGGCGCAAGACGATGGTCCGCAAGGCGGAGGACATCCTGGAGCAGGACCCGCCGCTCATCCCGGTGTCCTACGAGCAGATCTACGACGCCTGGTACAACAAGGTCAAAGGCCAGAACCCGAGCACGTACTTTGGGATCTATGACGTCGTTCGATGGGATCAGGTCTGGCTCGCTTGATTGACGTGGGGGGGCTCGGAAAGGCCCCCCACACCCCCCGACGTTCGGACCTCGGCGTAGGACGTGCGGAAATATCTGGCGCGCCGGGCGGTGTACGCCGTCGTCACGCTGCTCGGCGTCTCGCTCAGCGTCTTCGTGATCCTCCGGATCCTGCCGGGGGATCCGCTCGTGGCCATCCTCGGCGTCGAGGGTCACGCGCACATGAAGCCGGCCGACCGCGCACGCATCATGGCCGACCTCGGGCTCAGCGACCCGTTACCAGTACAGTACGTTCGCTGGCTCGCCGACATCGGCGCCGGCCGCCTCGGCAAGTCGTTCTTCCGGGGCGACACCGTGGCCGAGCTGATCGCGCACCGCGGCCCGATCAGCGCCGAGATCGGCGTGCTGGCCTTCATCGTCTCCTGGCTGGTCGGTCTTCCCGTGGGGATCCTGAGCGCGTTCAAGCCGAACAGCCTCCCCGACGGCGTCGCGCGCGCGTTGTCGGTCTTGTTCATCGCGATCCCGGGCTTCTGGCTCGGCATGCTCATCGTCCTCGCGCTGCTGTTCTGGTTCGGCTACAAGGCGCCGATCGTGATCGTTCACCTCTGGCAGAACCCGTGGCAGAACTTGCAGATCGTCATCGGGCCCGCCGCGGTCCTCGGACTGGCGCAGGGGGCCTACATCGCGAGGATGTCGCGCTCCTGTCTCCTCGAGGTCATCAGCGAGGACTTCGTGCGGACGGCGCGAGCGAAAGGGCTTCGCGAAGGGCTCGTCGTGATGCGGCACGCGCTGCCCAACGCGCTCCTGCCCGTCATCACGATCTCCGGGGTGCTCCTGGGCTTCGTCCTGGGCGGCTCGGTGGCGGTCGAGCAGGCGTTCGGCGTGCCCGGCCTGGGGCGCGCGCTCGTCACGGCGGTGATCGAGCGCGATATCATCGTGGTGCAGAACCTCGTCCTGCTCTACGCCGTGATTTTCGTCGTCGTCAACGTCCTGGTCGACCTCAGCTACGGCTGGCTCGACCCGCGCATCCGTTACGGCTGATGGCCGGACGAGTCGAGGGGTGAAAGCGGTGTTCGCCGAGGGAATCCGCTTCGCCAGGCGCAATATCCTGTCCGCGCTTGGCGGCTTCGTGGGCGTCCTGATCATCTTCGTCGCGCTGGCGGCGCCGTTGCTCGCGCCGCGCGACCCCCTCAAGGCGGACTTCCGGCGTATGAACAAGCCGCCCGACGCTCAGAGCCTGCTCGGCACCGACCAGGTCGGCCGCGACACCCTGAGCCGCGTGATCTATGGGGCCCGCACCTCGCTGTTCGTGGCTTTCTCCTCCGTGATCCTGGGAACGACCGTCGGCTCGCTGTGGGGCGTCGCCTGCGGCTATCTGCGCGGGCGCTTCGACCTCGTGAGCCAGCGCATCATGGAGATCCTCCAATCGTTTCCCGATCTGATCCTGGCGATGGCGATCTCCATGGCTATCGGCACTGGTCTGCCGGCGGTGATCTTCGCCATCGCCATCACCCGCATCCCTTTCGGCGGGCGGGTGATCCGGTCGGTGGCGCTGTCGGTGCGCGAGATGCCTTACGTGGAGGCCGGGCAAGCGAGCGGGGCCTCGGCGCTACGGGTGATGGCCTTTCACGTCCTGCCCCAGTGCGTCGCGCCGTACCTGGTGCTCGCCACGACCCATCTGGGCGTGGCGATCGTCATCGAGGCCGCGCTCGGCTTCCTGGGCGTCGGCGTGCCGCCTCCGACGCCGACCTGGGGCAACATGCTGGCCGATTCGATCACCGCGCTCGTGCCGCCGTGG
>QHSR01000129.1 GCA_003221635.1 Candidatus Rokuibacteriota bacterium
CCGACGGCCGGGCTCCACTTCACGCCGGGCGTCCTGCATGCGCTCCGGCACCGCGGTGTCGAGATTCACGAGCTCACGCTCCACGTCGGCCCGGGCACGTTTCAACCCATCAAGACGGAGAGGCTCGAGGACCACGTGCTGCCGCCCGAGCGCGTCGTGGTCCCCCCGGGCGCGGTCGCGGCTGTGAATCGGGCGCGCGCCGAGGGTCGACGCGTGATCGCGGTCGGCACCACAACGACGCGGGCGCTCGAGAGCGCCGCCGGGGCGGACGGCCGCGTGGGTCCGCTCGACGGGGCCGCGCGGATCTTCATCACCCCGGGCTACCGGTTTCGGGTGGTGGACGCGCTCCTGACGAACTTCCATCTGCCGCGCTCGTCCCTCCTGGCGCTGGTCGCGGCGTTCGCCGGGCGCGAGCTGGTCGTGAAGTCGTACGGCCACGCGGTCCGCGCCGGCTATCGCTTCTACTCCTACGGCGACGCGATGCTGATCCTGTGAAGCACGTCTCATCGCTCGCACGATTCCGGACTGCAGGGCTCGCCTCGGCGGAAGCACCGCCTCGGCTCGCACGATGCCGGACTGCAGGGCTCGCCTCGGCGGAAGCACCGCCTCGGCTCGCACGATGCCGGACTGCAGGGCTCGCCTCGGCGGAAGCACCGCCTCGGCTCGCACGACCATGAAGTTCGAAGTCGTCGCGACCGAGGGCGCCGCGCGCGCCGGCCGACTCACGATGGCTCACGGCGTCGTCGAAACGCCGATCTTCATGCCGGTCGGTACGCACGCCACGGTGAAAGCCCTGGGGCCAGACGACCTCCGCACGGCCGGAGCCCAGATCGTGCTCGCCAACACGTACCATCTCTTTCTCAGGCCCGGGCCCGAAGTCGTCCGTGAGCTCGGCGGCCTGCACCGCTTCATGGGCTGGGACGGCGTGATCCTCACCGACTCGGGCGGATTTCAGGTCTTCAGCCTCTCGAAGCTCAGAAGGATCACCGAGGCCGGCGTCGAATTCCGCTCACCCGTCGACGGCTCGACCCACTTCCTGTCGCCCGAGATAGCCGTCGAGGTCCAGCAGGCCCTGGGCGCCGACATCATCCACCCGCTCGACGAGTGCCTCGCGTATCCGGCGCCCCGTGAAGCCGCCGAGCGCTCGCTCGAGCTGACGCTGCGCTGGGCCGCGCGATCGAAAGCGGCGCACGTGGAGCGCGCGGCGGCGGGCCAGGCGATATTCGGGATCGTCCAGGGCGGGACCGACGCGGAGCGACGGACGCGGGCGGCCCGCGCGACGGTCGACCTCGGCTTCGACGGCTACGCGATCGGCGGCATGGCGGTCGGCGAGCCGAAGCAGGCGATGTACGATCTGACGGCGCTGGTCGCGAGCCTCGTGCCTGTGAGCCAGCCGCGCTATCTCATGGGGGTCGGCAAGCCCGAGGATCTCGTCGAGGCGGTCGCCCGCGGCGTGGACATGTTCGACTGCGTGCTGCCCACGCGTAACGCGCGCAACGGCCAGGCCTTCACGACCGACGGCCCCGTCACGCTGAAGCAGGCTCGCTACGCGAGGGATGCCGCACCGCTCGACCCCGAGTGCGCTTGCTATGCCTGCCGCGGCTTCTCGCGCGCCTACCTGCGCCACCTCTTCATGTCGGGCGAGCTGCTCGCGTATCGACTCCTGTCGCTCCACAACGTCACGTTCTTTCTCCGGCTCATGCGCGAGATGCGTTCCGCGATCGTGGAGGGCGGCTTCGGCCCATTCCAGGCTCGATTTTTCTCGCGCTATGCAGTATCAGCGACGCCGGCCGAGCCGGAGTCGCTTACCTCAGAATAAACGGGGAGTTCGCGTCCGCTTCTGCTGGGCGGAACCACGCCTCACCCCGCTTCCCATCGCCCCAACCGTTAGATAACCGGTACCGGCGTGGGGCCGCGACTCGCGGCTTGGCGCCGCGCTCGATCTGCAGTTCGCTGATGCCCGTTCCAGGGATTCGGGAGGCGAGTGAATGCCAACGCTCTCCGTGGCTCCTTGCCGCGCCCCGCAGCGTTCTCCTCCGGGAGGTATTCCGTGAGCCTGGCCGCATCCAGGCGGATCGTTGAGGAACGACCCACGAGTGGAGCTGAGGGGTGCTGAACTTGCCCCCAAGGCTGCCGTCGAAGACGAAACGCTCCCCCTTCCCGCGCCACGGGGGACACCGGCAGAGCGTACGGCCGACCGTCGCGCCACGGTTCTGGCCGGTTAAAAACCGTGCTTGACAACCGGTAGGTGCGAGCCGATCATCCGCGCACGACCTAGACCGTCCCCCTCGGGGAGGCTGCAAATGCCCCGGATCGGGTACGCGGACAGTCCTTCGTTGCGTCGCCTGCGAGCCGACGTCCTTCAAAGCTGGCGACTCCCTCCTGATCGCGGTCCAACCATGTGCATGAGGCGATGGAGCCCGTGCGCCGAGTCTTCGATGGGCACTGGCGGCACGGTCGTCAAGCGGGAGGCGCAGGATGCCTACCAGACGGCCGCGCGTGTGAGGCTGGCCTCCTAGAGGACGCACAGCATGCCGGCTGTGCACGTTTCGTGTGTAGCTGCTGTTGTTGGTGATGTCGGCCTTGTGGTGTTCGTCAACGGCTCAGTTGCTTTTCACGACCACTTGAGGGGGAGGCCGTCATGCGAAGATTCCTCGTCAAGGCGCTCTTCACCTTCGTCGTCCTTGCGATGCTGGCTCCGTCTGTCTTCGCTCAGGCGCCGGCGCCCAAGGTCACGATCACCGGGCTCTTCGACCAGATCACCTCGGGGGGCAGGAACTTCTACGACGGCGACTTGACCCGCGGCAGCGATCGTGAGTGGTACGCCCGGACACGGTTCCGTCCGGACTTCACGTTCGAGGTCGGGCGGGTCAAGGCCGTGCTCGGCCTCGAGATCGACTTGATGTACGGCCAGGCCGGGGCCAACGACGGCGGCTTCCCGGGCAACAACTCGAGCACCAACTCGGGCTGCAAGGTCAACAGCAACGGCTGCTTGGATCTGAACACCGACGTCGGCGGCATGATCGAGATCAAGTGGATCTACACGGAGTTTCCGCTGACGGGCAAGGACAGCCTCCTGCCGTTCATCCCGGTCGAGACCATGGCTCGGGCGGGCGGCCAGCCCTTCGGCAGGCTCGCCAACTACAAAATCGTTTACGCGAACGGCGACTTTGCCGGCGTGTCGGCCGTCACGACGTTCACGCCGACCCTCACGACCAACCTGGCCTATGCCATCATCGAGGACGAGCTCGCGGGTGGGAACCGGGGCCTCGGTGTGGCCAAGGTTACGCGCGGCGAGGACTATGCGCTGATCGTCAGCCCCGAGATCACGCCGTACAAGGGGCTCGACCTGAAGCCGCTGTTCTCGTGGTTCCACGCCGATGGCGTGACGGCCAGTGGTTCCCGGCACCACGTGGTCAACCGCCGCTTCGCAGGCGGCGCCAACACCACGACCAACTCTGGCGCGTCACTCGGCGGCGGCAATGCCGCGGGCGACCCGACGTTCCACGAGGATCGCTACACGATCGGTTTCGACGCGCGCTGGCGCTCTGGCCCCTTCGGCTTCGAACCCACGGTCTACTACCAGTGGGGCCAGCGGGACCACATGGCGGTCAGGACGGACGGCTCGGTCGGGAAGGTCGAGGCCGACATGAGCTCCTGGATCGTCGACCTGATCGGCAGCTTCGCGACCGGCCCGCTGCTCCTCGAGGCGCGCGTTGCCTACAGCCCGGGCAACAAGGCCCGTGACAACCTCGCCAGGTCGGTCCGCTACTTCCAGCCGCTCGATGAGGACGGGAACTACTGGAATGGCTGGGCCGCGCTCCTGGCCAACGGCGGGATCGACTACTTCAACTCCAATCTGCTGACGAACATGGGTCGCCACATCGGTTACGATCGGTACGGTCGCGCCGCACTCGGCTTCAAGGCGACCTACAGCATCACTCCCGCGCTCGCTCTCTACGCCTGGGTCAGCCCGAACTGGACGGCGGAGAAGGTCGACACCGATACGGGTGCGGCCCCCGGTACGGGCGCAAGCGCCGTCAGCCGAACAACTCTGGACGACCAGAGCTGGGTGGAGGGCGACTCTCGCTACATCGGCACCGAGGTGGACCTCGGACTGACATGGCGGTTCGCCCCGAACGTGGCGTTCGATCTCCAGGGCGCCTACCTCTTTGCGGGAGACGCGCTGGGGACCGCCGAAGTTCTCAGCGGTGTGCACACGCGGCGGGAGCCGAAGGACGCCTACATGGTGGCGGCGCGCGTGAGGTTCGCGTTCTAGCTACTTTCCGCTGCGAATTGGGCCGAGGGCAGCCCGTGTTTGTGCGGGCTGCCGCTCGGAAAACGCTACGTGGAACTGACGCCGACCGCGGCGACCAGCTTCCCAGATGATCGCCCCGCCAGGGCTCCTACCTCAGCGGGTCCGGCAGACGAGAGCACACAACAAAACCAACAGGCCGAATGTGCTCACGATGCTCCTAACCCAATGTAACGCGCCCCAGCGTTTCAAGAGCGCGAGCGCCTCGGCCTCGTTGAGCAGCGGACCGCCAAGGAGCGAGCGATTTGTTGGCATCATGACCGTGAGCGTATACGGGATCACTGCGCCGACCGCGATCCCTCCTAACGCCCACAGCCAATCCCGGGTGGAGAATGCCAGAGCCAGTCCGGCGAGAAGGCTGACTGTAGCCAGCGACGCTTGCCACGGCGCTGCCCGCTTGTACATGTGCCGAAACCCTTCGGTAGCGGTGGGAACACCCGTCTTGAGTCTCGCCGGATGTTCAACAATCGAGATATAGAGGGCAGCGCCCGCGAAAAGGGCTGCGCACAGCGTGGCAAGCACTTGGAGAATCGCGTCCATTCATGGACTCCCGCCTGGCCGCGTTGGTCGAGCACGCGCTACTCGATGACCTGATCTGCCCGCAGCAATAGCGTCTGCGGGATTGTCAGTCCGAGCGCGTTCGCGGTCTTGAGGTTGATGACCACACCCGATCCGCCCGCTGCAGCAGCGTTTGCGGGAGCGTCAGCCCGAGGGCCTTCCCCGTCTTGAGGTTGATGACGAGCTGGCCCTCAATCCAGCCCAGCTCCCGCAGGCCTCGACGGAACGCCTCCCGTTGCGGGCTCACCGTCGTCGGGTTCCCGTTTCTGAGCAAGCCGATCCGTGGGGTCCTGGTTGGCTGCGCCTCGACGGCGAGCGGTGCAAGAGTGAGGCTGAGAATGAGAAGGACCGCGAGCCCGATCGGTCGCATGAGCACCTCGGTCGAGGATGGCTGCCCGGGAGTCTAGCAGAGAAGGTCGCTCGGGTTGTGCCTACGGCCGGACAGGGGCGAGTTTCCGTAACTTGGCCCCTTTCGTCGCGATCTCGGCACTCGAATCGGGCGATCCGCCCGGACCCGAGCGGGCGAGATCTCCTAATGCCTTCGGCCGCTCACCTTGCTCGGCACTCTCCATCTCAAGCCCGGCCTCGATTCTAGGTACCTAGAAACAGAGAGCCCGGGCGGGAGCTCGCGCGCCTGGTTCCCTCATCCTGGTCAGTCCCGGATCTTCGCAGGTGCCAGAGATAGAGGTGGCACGGCATTGGCAGCGTTGCATCCTCACGATGCTGGTCTTCTGCGCCTGGTGCGAACGCGACGGCAAGCCCGGCTACCTCGGTGAGCGGGAACCACTGGAAAACCCGGCTCCGACGCACGGCGTCTGCGCGAGCCACAAAGAACAGCTCCTCGAGTCCTTTCCATCGCGATCGTTTCCGGATGCCGAGTTGCTCATCGTCGTGCACCGAAACGACACCGCGCTCTACGAGTACCTCCAGCGGTTGTTTGCCGACCTGTCGAGTGTGAAGGTGCTTGTGGATCGGCGGGTGGATGACCGCCGCTCGGCGCCGCGCTCCGTAACTGACGAGGGCCGGTACGTGAGGACGCGGATTCGCCAAGGCAGGATCTCGCCCCTCGGCGGTTACACCATTGTGCGATTCACGCCGAAAGAGACCACTCCCCCACGGTTAGAAAGAGGCGCCAGCAATAGCCCTTCAGCGCACCCGACTTGACTTGATCGCCGGTTCTGCCTGATTGTCGTCGCAGCGGCGACTCCACCCTACGCCGGGTAACCCCACCCCGCTCCGGCCGCGACAGACCCTCTGACCGGACGCTCAAAGCGCAAGAAGGACCGAACGCTCCCGCTCGACTACCGGCTTCCGAACCGCGAGTGGGCCAACGGCGAGTTCTGGCAGCTGATCGAGCGCCGCGGGCAAGCTCGGGCGGTCGGGAAACCGTGCCCTAGGTCTTCCACCGCCAGGGCAAGCCGATTCGGAACGTCCTGACGCGTGAGGTCTTCGATCGCTATGCACATCGTCACGGCCAAGGACCAGCGGCGCGCCATGGCGTTCGTGGAGACCAGAGCGGCCGCGACGGACAACGTCGTCAGCATCACGCAACACCGGTACAGGGGACTCGGAGGCGTGCCGGAAATGGGCGATAACGTGACTTTTCTGGCGACGATCCCAGCGTATGCAGTATCATCCGTTGATGTTTCACGCGACTAACGTCCTCGGAGGCCTCAGAGTCGATGCTCTTCCCTGATCTCGCGTACGCCGCCGCGTCGCCACCGGGCGGCGGCGCTCAGAGCATGCTGCCGACGATCATCATGATCGCGTCGATGCTCGCGATCTTCTATTTCCTCCTGCTCCGCCCGCAGCAGAAGCAGAAGCAGGACCGCGAGCGGATGCTGGCATCGATCAAGAAGGGTGATCGCGTGGTGACCTCGAGCGGGATCCACGGCACCGTCACGGGGCTCGGCGAGCACACGGTGGTGCTGCGAGTCGCCGATCAGGTCAAGCTCGAGTTCGACCGGTCCGCCATCGGCCGCGTGGTGGCGGGGCAGGGCGAGAAGGATGCCTAGGCATCTCCGGGTGCGCATCGCATTCGTCGTTCTCGTCGTCGCCGTGTCCATCTGGTACCTGTACCCGCTGAAGCGAACGATCAATCTCGGACTCGACCTGCGGGGCGGAATCCACTTGATGCTCGGCGTCGAGGTGGACAAGCACGTCGCGAGCCAGACCGACCGCGCGGCCGAAGATCTCAAGGCGGCGCTCGAGCGCAGGGGCATCGGCATCAAGCGGATCGTCCGCGAGGGCAACGCCGCGATCCTGGTGGAGCTGGCGAATCCGCAGGCGTGGAACGACGCCCTGACCGTCGTGGCGGAGCTCGGGGCGTTCGAGCGACGCGACGACGACCAGGCGGCGGGCCGCTTCAAGCTCGTAATGAGCGAGCGCCGCGTCGGCCAGCTGCGGGACGACGCGGTACGCCAGGGGCTGGAGACGATCCGTAACCGCGTCGATCAGTTCGGCGTGTCCGAGCCGACGATCACCCGTCAGGGCGGCGACCGGATCCTGATCCAGCTGCCGGGTGTGCAGGACCCGGCGCGGGCGAAAGCGCTGATCGGCAAGACGGCGCTCCTCGAGTTCCGGCTGCTCGACGAACGGACGTCGGTCGAGCCGGCGCTGGCAGGCCAGCTGCCAGAGACCTCCGAGATTCTCTACCGGCGGGAAGTGGACAAGCAGACCAAGAGCGAGCGCAAGATACCGTACGTGGTCCTGAAGCGGAGGCTGCTCACGGGCGCGGAGCTGACGCGCGCCGAGGTGCAGGCCGACCCGAACTCGACGGGCAACTGGCAGGTGGCGATCGAGTTCACGTCGACCGGCGCGCGGATCTTCGGCGAGGTCACCGAGCAGAACGTCGGCAAGCACCTGGCGATCATCCTCGACGGCAACGTGTACTCGGCGCCCCGCATCAATGAGCGCATTCCGGGCGGGCGCGCGGTCATCACCGGCCAGTTCACCGTGGACGAGGCGCGCGATCTCGCCATCATCCTGCGCGCCGGCGCCCTGCCGGCGCCGGTGGTCATCCTCGAGGAGCGCACAGTCGGTCCCTCGTTGGGCGCCGACTCGATCCGTCAAGGATTGATCGCCATCACCGGCTCGGCGGTCGTGGTGTTCATCTTCATGCTCGTCTATTACCGGCTGTCCGGCCTCATCGCGGACGTGGCGCTCGGACTCAACCTCCTCATCCTCTTCGCCTGCATGGCGGCCTTCGGCGCCACCCTCACGCTCCCCGGACTGGCCGGGATCGCGCTGACTGTCGGCATGGCGGTGGACACGAACATCCTGATCTTCGAGCGGATCCGGGAGGAACTACGGGTCGGGAAGACACCTCGATCCGCCATCGAGGCGGGGTTCAGGCGGGCGTTCCGGACGATCGTCGATACCCATCTCACGGTCATGGGAACGGCGATCATCCTGTTGTCTTTCGGGACCAGCTCCGTCAAGGGCTTCGGAGTCTCGCTGTTCATCGGCCTGGGGGCGAGCCTGTTCACTGCGTACTTCTTCACGCGGCTCCTCTTCGATCTCGCGTACATGCGCCGCCGCACGGTCGAGACGATCTCGATATGAACGGCGCCCGGCAGTGATCGAGCTCTTCCGCAGCCCTTCGTATGATTTCATCGGCAAACGGCGGTGGGCCTACATCGTTTCGATCATCTTCACACTGCTCGCGCTGGTCTCGCTCGTCGTCCACGGTGGGCTGCGGTACGACATCGACTTCACCGGGGGTACGCTGATCCAGGTCCGCTTCGAGCAGCCACCCACCGTCGGCCAGATCCGCAAGAGCCTTGCGACGATCCAGCTCGGCGAAAGCATCATCCAGGAGTTTGGCGACGCCCGCGAGTTCATCATCCGACTGCCCCTCGTGTCGATGACCTCGGAGGAGATCGCCAAGCGGGC